>CAYJPZ010000285.1:0-2563 GCA_964372185.1 uncultured candidatus Brocadiaceae bacterium | reverse complement strand
CTGGGCGTCGAAGAATGGCGCAAGGTTTATGCTGAGCATGAAAAGCCCGGTAAGAAGGCGGTGCTTTTTGTTATGACCGACGATACCAGGAACTGCGACGACGTGGCCGAATACCTTGAAAAGAATTTTCCGGAATTCAAGGATGCGGTACTGGTCATTCACACCAACAACAACGGTGAGGTGTCAGAGGCCGATACGAAAAAGGGCAAGGAAGAGTTGAAGATACTGCGCGAGGCATCGAATCGGATAGACAGTTGGGAAAGTCCGTACAAGGTAATCGTCTCCGTTCTTATGCTCAAAGAGGGCTGGGACGTCCGCAACGTAACAACCATCGTCGGCCTCCGCGCATACGCCGCGAAAAGCAACATCCTCCCTGAGCAAACGCTCGGCAGGGGTATTCGCCGTATGTATCCGGGTGAGGATGCGCACGAGTATCTAAGCGTGATTGGCACCGAGGCGTTTATGGACTTTGTGGAATCCATCAAGTGCGAAGGCGTTGAACTGGAGCGGAAGCCGATGGGAAGCGGGGCGGCGCCCAAGGCGCCTATTATCATTGAGGTTGACGATAAAAACGACAGGAAGGACGTGGACAAGCTGGATATTGATGACCTGAACACCCTCCGTAACCTCTCTGAACTTTCGGCAACCCGCGCCATTGTTGAGACCTTCAAGAAGAATATCAATGAATTGACGGTACAGTACCAGGGGATTGCGGAGATACGGGATTATATCAAGCTCAGGCAGACGCGCCCGTTTGTCGTCAGGGAGCAGGGCTTTCTTGTCCCGCAGAAAAGTCTGTTCAACAAAATTATTGGCGATAGCCACCTTGAACTACTTTTTGCTTCATTTCTCGAAAAGTGCGCCGACGTTATTTCCTATACAAAGAATTACCTGGCAGTGCATTTTACTATCGACTACGTAAACAAGGACGGCAATGTTTCCCATTACTACCCTGATTTTATTGTGAAGGCCGGCGCGAAGGACTTGTTCATCGTTGAAACAAAAGGTCTTGAAGAACCGGACGTGCCTTTGAAAATGGCGCGTCTCAAAAAATGGTGCGAAGACGTCAATGCATTTCAAAAAAAGCTCCATTTTGATTTTGTCTTCGTAGACGAGGAAGATTTTAATAAATACAAGCCGGATTCATTTTCAAGTCTGGCAAGTAATTTCAGGAAATATAAAGATGACTTATCCTGCCTCGCTTCGTAGCGGGCGGTAGGTAAGATTGATTGTTACATAAAGGATAAGCAATGGAACCGCTTTCGAAAACAAAGTAATTTTTTCTGCCGCCCCTTCGGGGCTGGTTATCTTTTGTTTATTTACCAGGGGCTTCACCCCTGGCTATTTACCTTTCTGCCCTTCGGGCCTGTTGTAGAGCGAAGAGGCTCTTCGCTCTACATTGTATAACGTTATGTGAGGAGTAGTGACACCATGGGGTTTAAATGGATGGAAGACGGGGTGGTCACCCCGATTATGCCTGGCGCTCGGTCTTCGCAGCCGCACGCACAAAGCCCTTCACACGTTTTTAAAGCGCGTAAGCCCGCCGATGGTAAGGAAGAAACGCCCTTTCAAAAAGAACCGCATATATCACATGGAGGTCAAAAGGCCTATCAAAAACAGGCGCAGCAAGAGAGGAGTCCGGCGATTTTTGCAAGCCAGATTATGGCGTCTCCGGTGGTGACTCTTCCCCCGGAAGCTACTATGGCCGAGGCCTGGGAGCTAATCCGCACCCAAGGTTTTCGTCACGTGCCCGTTGTTTCACGTAATAAAGAACTTGTCGGGATCATTTCGGATAGGGATCTGCTCCGTGAGGCCGGCACTATTTGCAGTGCGGTTTCTTCGCAGGACAATGCAGACCAGGAGCAAATGACTATTCAGGGCTTGATTAGAAGAAGGGTGCTTACGGCCAGCCCCGACACGGGGATTCGGGAGATTGCCCGCATATTGTTTGAGGAGCGGATAGGTTCGATGCCTATCGTAGACGATAAAGGCATTCTGGTGGGTATTATCACCAGAAGTGATATCCTACGGACGATTATCAATAACGCCCCGCTTGATCTTTGGATATAGGAAGGGAATTACTATTACACATGTTTAGAGTTGCGGCAAGTCTGGACGATATGCTCAAGGCATTCGCCGTACGCAGCGTCGTATTTATGGAAGAGGAGGGTATCCCCTATACCGTAGAACATGATGGGTATGACTGTTCGGCAATACACGTTTTGGGGGAAGAGCAGGGAGAACCTTTTGCGGCAGGCCGCATCCGCCCTTACCAGGGATACGCAAAACTGGAACGCATCTCCGTGCGCAAGGCATACCGGGGCAAAAACAGGGGGCATAAGCTGACAGATTTCATGATCTCCGTTGCAAATGAAAAGGGGTTTAAGAAGTATCTCCTGCACGCCCAGTCACATCTTACCGGCTTTTACCGGAGGCACGGATTCGAGATTAGCGGGGATGTGTTTCAGGAAGCAGGCATTGACCATTACGTAATGATACGTGATGATTCATAATGCCCCGATAGGGGCAACACAATCGTAGCCCACTGCGTAAGCGGTGGGAA
>CAYJPZ010000284.1:0-2585 GCA_964372185.1 uncultured candidatus Brocadiaceae bacterium | reverse complement strand
ACCAATATCTCCGGGGTGTGGGAAACAACCCCGGTCGATATCGTTGGAAACGTGGGCAGCTATTCCTCCATAGCGCTGGATAATTCCGGCAATGCAAAAGTAAGCATCAGCTATTATGATGGAGATAACACAAACCTTAAATTTGCCACCAATGACGTCGTAAATGAACCAAAGGCAATAACCGAGTCTGCTACGGACGTCAAATCGCGATCAGCAACGCTGAATGCGACAATAAATCCCAATGGGCTGCCATCAAAGGCTTGGTTTGAATGGGGAAAGAGCCGCGGAGGCCCCTATCAAAAGAAATCCAAAAAGAAGTCTTTTAAGGGTATAAACGACGTGCCGCATAGTTACAAGGCGCGTGGATTAACAAAATCAACAACCTATTTTTATCACGTGGTGGTAGAAAATCAGGACGCCATTACGTATGGAAGTGAATTGTCGTTTCAGACGGGGCCTTGAAGCAAGACGACCCAAAATCCGTGCAATCTGTAGTTTCAGCGCTTTTGGAAGGTTTGAGGCCTCGTCTCGTGATATGTTACACACTGATCAGGAGCCTGCGTGCCTACACAAACGCGAGATGCTCCTTATCCGCTGCCAGATAATCAATAACGAGATGGTTTTTCTCATTGGCAACGCAGTGATGGTTACAATGCGCCGATGGGTTTATCTTAAAGAACTTTGACTTACCATCAAACCAAAAATCCTTAAACCGTCTGTCCTTAATAGATCCTATCAGCCCTTCATCAAGGTTATACGCCTTGTCCTGGCATGGATAAATATTGAGATCGGCGCCAATAACGGGGAGTATTTGGAGGTAAGGACACCAGTTATAGTCCTTTTTGAATTTTACGTCCAGTTCGTGATATGCATCAAATATTTCAAAGGTAGTATCTGCAAAATCCGCAATTGCCCTTTTCGTTTCTTCCTTAACCGGATCAAAAAAAGGCTTGTGATATGCATTGTTTTCAGCGCCATCATTGCTGACAATGCAGGGTGACACCTTTACGCTATTCACACCGATATCCTTGAGTTTCCTGATAAAGGGGTACACCTGCCGGGCATTGTGCTTGTCGATGATGAAACTCACGCCCAGGTAACACTTTCCGCCCAATTTCTTAAAGTTTTCCATGTTCTTCATCACCTTAGTGAACTCGCCTCTTTCAACCTTCCGGTAATAAGCATAGCTCTCGTCATCCCATCCGTCGATGGAGATACGCAGCCATGTCCCATACCTGGCAAATAGCTCCGCAACCTCGCCCTGCAATCTTGCCCCGTTGGTGAGCGATGCGAATTTTACCGGCGTCTGCGCGATCCTTTTAACTGCGTCCAGCAGATGCGGATAATAAAACGGGTCCCCGCCGCCGCTGAAGGTAACGGCTTTTACCCCCATCTCTGCAACGTCGTCGATAATTTCCAGCATCTTTTCCTTCGGTATGAAATCCCGCTTGTTCATATCCTTGCCAAGCTGCAAATTATCGGCCTTGTATGCGCAGTACCAGCAATTGTGCGCGCAGGCGTTGGTGGGCTTGATCCGTATGTGTATTGGCGGCAATATCTCCTCTTTTTGCAAAGGCAGGGAGTCTAACTTTTTTTGATAGTGAAATATCTTAAATTTCGTGTATAAAAGCCCCATAACCATTCCTTACTCAAAATAAATAAACTCGTAATCGCCGCTATAGCCAAACTCGTTAAACAACCATATCCACTCCTGCGGTTTGAAAAAACTCTCGCAGGTTAAAGCCCAGCATTCAAGGTTAAACAATTCCTCTTCGTTCCTGTAACCCTCTACCACGATGTACTTGTTTTTCCCTACCCGTTCAATCTCCTGCAAGGCGGCCTTAAACTCGAATACGTGGAGATTGTGGAGCGTTGTCAGAGAAATTACCAGGTCGAAGGTATTGTCCCCAAAAGGATAAACGTCCTGCGCCTTGTATTGAAACAGGTTTTCTTTAACCTCCTCTTTGGCATTTTTCAATCCGTATTCCGAGATATCGAAGCCTGCCACGCTGCAATTCGGCAAAAGCTTTTTAAACTCATAGAGCAAAAACCCTTTTCCACAGCCCACATCAAGGATTTTTGCGTTGTCCGGGAGGTTGTACGTCTCTATCAATTTTCTTGCAACAGACTCCCACCGTCCGTCATATTTATAGCCGCCATATCCGTACCTTCTATCCCCATCCCAAAACTCCTGCCCATATCTCCTGGCGATCTTCATGCACTCGACCTTGCTATCTGACATCCTTCCAACGTAATCCCTTTTTGTCTTTTTATGCAGAGGCGTAACTATTGATAGTAATCTTCCCATGATGATTTTCTCCAAAGCCGGAATATACCGGGTAAAAACGAAACTGGTTGTAATTGCTCAGGTGTTTAGGCTGAAGGCTAAATTGTGCCTTCGGCGACTTTTTCGATGTAGGGCAAAATGCCACTTCGCCCGTGACGAAGCAATCGCTTCGTTCTACAACTTTGAATTTCCTATACATTAAATTCGGCTTTCTGTTTATACGTGGGGCAAGGCTTCGGCCTTGCAACTGCCTGAACATGCACCCGGGAGGGGCAACCCTAAAGGGTCTCCCCACAAC
>CAYJPZ010000283.1:0-2591 GCA_964372185.1 uncultured candidatus Brocadiaceae bacterium | reverse complement strand
GTAATATGTTTTTCAAAAGACTAAAATGATACGTTTTCCCTTTATCCAGACGCCACTTCTATACTCCACGCTGAGAATGATAAAACCATGTACAACGAGGAACGGTTGATTGATTGAATTAAGTATGGTTTCCCTGGAATTACTAAAGCGTTATACATAGTACTTAAATACGGAGAATCACATGTCCCTCGGCACTCTCAACTTTGATGATATCTCAGAAGGTGACTTGAAGGAACTTATTGATGTTGGGGTTCCTGAGGGTTTAAAAATTGACTACAAGCGTGACCTTTATGGAACCTCCGATAATGATAAGAAAGAAGCCTTAAAGGATATTTCATCATTTGCTAATTCATTTGGAGGACATCTGATTATTGGCATGGATGAAAATAAGGGTATTCCAACCGAAATTACAGGCTTGCATGGAATTAACACAGATACTGAGATTCAAAGATTAGAGAATTTAGCTCGAGATGGTATCGAGCCTCGCATCACGGGCTTGAAAATTAAACCCATTTTATTAAAATCAGACAAGTTCGTAATATTAATTCGTATTCCAAAAAGCTGGAATCCACCTCACCGTGTTAGTGCCAGAAATGTCAATAGATTTTATGTTCGCAATTCTACTGGTGCTCATGAGGTCAGTGTTGAGGAACTTAGATCGCTTTTCAATCTTTCGGCATCTGTACATGATCGGATACAGTCATTTCGCAGGGAAAGATTAGCAATATTATCCGCCGACGAAGGGCCGATGAAAATAAGGCATGGAGGACGGTTAATTCTCCATATAGTCCCTTTATCAGCTTTCGGTTATGGTCAGTCACTTGACGTAAAGCAAATTTATAACCATGCCTCAACATTCCAACCATTGTCTTCGTCGGGAAACAGTCGATATAATTTTGAGGGAGTTATTGTTTATCGAGGGGGCGAAAAATGTTCCGGTTATACTCAAATATTTAGAAATGGGATAATAGAAGCAACGGAAGCCGGGATAGTAAATGAGCGGGACTGTAGAAAATTAATTGTAAGTTTAAAATTTGCTAAAGATATCTTTGGAGTTTTACCTGGATATTTGGATGGACTTAAAGCACTTGATGTACCTTCTCCTCTTGCAATAATGATTTCATTACAAGAAGTTCATGGTGCAATTCTAGGCGTTAGGGATGATTTTTCTTATGATGCCCTTGATTCTCTCAATAAGTCTTTCAATAAGTCGGAATTGTTATTGCCTGAAATCATTATTGAAGATTATGGAACGGAACAAGATTATCAGAGAGCTATGAGGCCAGCATTTGATGCGCTTTGGAATGCTGCTGGATATGCTTCATCACATTGTTTTAGTGATGATGACTTATGGACAGGAAAGTAATGAACGTATAATCACGCACGGCACTGAATGCAGACCACAGGACGCTTTTTCAGACTCGCAGTGACTTATGATTATCGAATTATTTTTTGCTCTTTTAAGTCATTATAGTCTGCATCAGTGAGTTTATCGTTAGCAATGACTAAATTTAAGAGATTATAGAGGTGATCTTGTGGGTAATTGGAAATCTAATAAAGAAAAACATTATCGGTCTCCCCTACAATGTTTATATTGACATTCTTAAGTAACCCGTCTCCAAACAAAGCCTATTTCTTCAAGCTTTTTAATTCGATCCTGTTCTAACTTACCGGTTTTAAAATTTTTCCTTTGATTACTCTGCCAAATCCCAAGGTTGAATCCTTCTGGTGTTTTATACCTACGCGGTGTATTGGCAGTACCGTGTTGCTTTTTATATCGAAGTGTTTCCTCAAATCCCTTATTAAATGATTCCTCTAGTTGATCCCAAACAAAGCCTATTTCTTCAAGCTTTTTAATTCTGTCCTGTTCTAACTTACCGGTTTTGAAATTATGCTTTTGCTCACCCTGCCAAGACCCAAGCTTAAATCCTTCTGGTGTTTTATGGCTATTTGGTGCATTGGCAGTACCGTGTTGCTTTTTATATCGAAGTGTTTCCTCAAATCCCTGATTGAATGCTTCCTCTAGTTGATCCCAAACAAAGCCAATTTCCTCCAGCTTTTTAATCCTATCCTGTTCTAACTGAGCGTTTTTTAAATTCTTCCTTTGACTACTCTGCCAAGACCCAAGCTTAAATCCTTCTGGCGTTTTATAACTTGCTGGTGCATTGGCAGTACCATGTTGCTTTTTATATCGAAGCGTCTCCTCAAATCCCTTATTAAATGATTCTTCTCGTACCTCCCAAACAAAGCCAATTTTTTCAAGCTTTTTAATTCTATCCTGTTCTAACGTACCGTTTTTAAAACTTTTCCTTTGATGACCCTGCCAAGTCCCAAGGTTGAATCCTTCTGGTGTTTTATAGCTTTGCAGTGCATTGGCAGTACCATGTTGCTTTTTATATCGAAGTGTTTCCTCAAATCCCTTATTAAAGGATTCTTCTCGTACCTCCCAAACAAAGCCAATTTCTTCAAGCTTTTTAATTCGATCCTGTTCTAACTTGCCGTTTTTAAAATTATTCCTTTGTGTCCCTTGCCAATACCCAAGGTTAAATCCTTCTGGTGTTTTATAACTATTTAGTGCATTGGCAGTACCC
>CAYJPZ010000282.1:0-2667 GCA_964372185.1 uncultured candidatus Brocadiaceae bacterium | reverse complement strand
TCCCTACATCACGCGCCAGCGGGGAACAAGTAGCCTCTTTACCCAATCCGCGTAAATCTGCGTAAATCCGCGGCTAATTCATTCTTTTAATCTATCCACATCCAGCCGCAGCTACCTGTGGTAAATTATTTTCGCCTGTTTTCGCAAACAAACCTTTTAAACGCAAGCTTCCTTCCAAAATTCAACAATCACCTTCCCCCCTTTTGTTTTGTTTTTGCGTATCACAGCCTATTTTGTTAAAATCTATTGGTCAGGGTTTCATTTGCAAAAACGCTACGGTTCACGGCAATGCAGAGGGCGTTGAGCCGAAAAAAATGAAGGTGGAGCTTCTGGCACAGGAAGATTCCCAAGCTGGAGCTTGAGAACGAGAAAAAACCCGCTAAGGCTTTATAACAAAACACGTTCAGTGCAAAACCCATTCAATAAAGACAAATTACTCTTATGGTGGCTTCCTGTTATCGTCGCCATTATCGGCAGCATTGCTTCTTTTTACTGTTGGATGTGGCTCGATAATAGAGAAACAGATAAGCTATTCTTTCCCGCTGGGGTTGCCATTGCCTTTCTCACCGCAGGAATCATCTATATATATCAAAAGTATGTAACTATCTGTGGTGCGGATATAACGAAACGCAGGCAATCGGAAAAAAAGGTACATAAGATTGTTGAATCCGCGTTTGATGCGATTATTATCATTGATGAAAATGGGTTGATTAACTACTGGAACCAAGCGGCTGAAACCTTGTTTGGCTATACAAAAGCTGAGGCGATAGGAAAAGACGTCCATACATTAATCGTGCCGGCAGATTATGCAAGCGCTTATCAGCATGGCATGATGAAGTTCAAAGCACATGGCACGGGCGAGCTTTTGGGGAAAAGGGTTGTTTTACCGGCACGCAAAAAAGATGGCTCGCAGTTTTATGCAGAACATTCCTTTGCGGCATTCCAGTCAAGCAACCGTTGGAATGCCGTGAGTATCATACGTGATTACACGGAGCGGAAACAATATGAAGATGAGCTTAAGAGGCTTAATGAAACACTGGAACAACGCATAGCCGAGAGGACAAAAGAGATACTGATGCAAAACGAAAAACTGGTTACCTTATCCAGGGCAGTGGAACAAAGCTCGACATGCATCGTAATTACCGATTCGAATGGCAACATTGAATACGTAAATCCCCAATTCATCAAACTAACCGGATACACCCTGGCGGAAGCTAAAGGGCAAAACCCCCGTATATTAAAGTCAGGACAAACCCCTGCGGAGAGATTTAAGGAGCTATGGGAGACCATAACTGCCGGTGAGACGTGGCACGGGGAATTTACTAACAAAAAAAAGAATGGTGAAATCTACCATGAACTGGGAACAATCTCCCCGGTAAAAAATGCCGAAGGCAAAATTACCCACTTCGTTGCAATAAAAAATGACATCTCCGGAATAAAAAGTCTGGAGGCAGAGCGCAAGCGGCTCGAAGATCAACTGTACCACGCCCAAAAGCTGGAATCTATCGGAAAGCTTGCCGGAGGAATTGCGCATGATTTTAACAACATGCTTATGGCCGTCGTCGGATACTCAAACCTCATAGAGATGGAACTAAAGGAGGATAACCCCTTAAGGAGTTACACGAAAAAGATACTTGAGCTAACAGAAAAGAGCAAGCGGCTGACCCAGAGCCTGCTTACCTTCGGCAAAAGACAGCCCCTATTCCTCAACACCGTAGACTTGAATGATCTTATAAGAGATATGGAGCCGCTTTTATTTAGGACCGTTGGCGAACGTATCCGATGTGAAATGCCGCTGAGTGAGAAAAGTATTACTATAAAGGCAGACAGCAGCAAATTAGAGCAGGTGGTAATGAACATTTTTATGAATGCAGTGGAGGCCATGCCAAACGGTGGACGTTTAACGATAAGAACCGGCGTCATTGAACTGGACGGCGCACGCGCAAGCTCCTTTGGGCTTGACGCTGCTGGCGCATATGCCTTACTGTCAATATCGGATACGGGAATTGGCATGGACGATGCGACGAAAGAGAAGATATTTGAGCCGTTTTTCACTACCAAGGTGCGGGGGACGGGGACAGGACTGGGGCTCGCGATAGCGTATGGTATTGTCAAGCAGCATAATGGCGCCTTAGAGGTCGCCAGCAAACCGGGCAAAGGGGCAACGTTTAACATTTATCTGCCGATATCCGGTGAAAAACTGAAAAATGGTGTGGCGGAAGCGCCCCCTCTTCCACCCCCATCTCCGCCAATTCTGAGCAAAACCATTCTGATTGCGGAGGATGAGGAAGGGGTAAGGGAAACCATTACGATGGTACTGAGGCAAAAAGGCTTCAGGGTCATTGCGGCGGTAGACGGGGAGGATACCGTAAACAAGTTCGAACAAAACAAAGACAATATCGACCTGTTGCTGCTTGACGGTATAATGCCCGTAAAAAACGGCAAAGAGGCGTATGATAGCATCAGGAAGATGAAACCGGACATCAAGGCGCTCTTTATGAGCGGATACACAGGAGATGAAGAAGCCAACAAGATGATTCAGGAAGAAGGACTACGCTTCCTGCAGAAACCCGTCCCCTTGCCGGAATTGTTAGATGCGATTTGGAAGACGATGGAGGCGTAGCGCAGGCGTCCCGCCTGCTGTTTTTTTAATGCAGGCGGGACGCC
>CAYJPZ010000281.1:0-2714 GCA_964372185.1 uncultured candidatus Brocadiaceae bacterium | reverse complement strand
TGTATTTACTGGCTTAGCGGCTCGTATACCCCTCGAATTGCAAAGGTCAGGTTAGGGGGGGTATTCCCTCATTCCCAAGCCCCTGCTTGGGAACGGGAGAACCCCGGTGTGTATTCAGACGTTAGCAAGGCTGAAGCCTTGCCCTACGTGTCAGACGGGTAAAGGTCGCCAAAGGAATAATTTAATTGTATAGGAATTTTCATTTTATTTATGCGGGTTTGCGAGTCGTCAAAGACTGTCCCCCGCTGGCGGGGGGGGGGTGGGGGGTGGAGTAGCATGATTAATAATTTTGGCATGTTTACAACCGCACAAGGTATTCTCTTTGTTTAAACAAGGGTGAATGATACAACAGCAGGTGAACGAAACGGGTAGTTTGATATAAAAATGAGCTTCATCAGAAAAGGGGATGATAACATGATGGAGAAGTTCCATCAACCCCCCAACCCCCCGCCAGCGGGGGACACGGAGGTTGCCGGATTAATAAGGGGTTCACGGTGATTGTAGATTCTTGATGTATAGGAATTTCAATGTAGGGACACGGTGCCCGTGTCCCTGTGTGCGTAAAAAAGCCGCCGAAGGCCTAATTAATTGTGACTGAATTCCAAATTCAGGGGAATAGGGAAAAGACATTATTTGGTGGATACGCCTCGCTTAATCCACCCTACGCACTACGCACGCATGAAAAAAACATGAAGATATTTCCAAACGCAATCCATCTGGACGCCTGTTCAATCTGCCAGCTCGAATGCCCTCTTTGCGTGACTGCTGAGGGTGTATCAATCATCGGCAGGGGGTATCTCGAGTTTGAGAATTTCAGGAGACTCATTGATCGTAATCCGTGGATCAGAGAGGTGGATTTTGCAACCAAGGGCGAGATGTTTCTAAACAAAGAACTGGTACAAATACTTCAGTATGCGCATGGAAAAAATATCTCTCTGGATATGAACCACGGCGTCAATTTGAACCATGCCGGCGAACAAGCCCTCGAAGCCCTCGTCAAGTACCAGGTAGCCCAACTGCGTGTTTCCATTGACGGCATAACCCAGGAGACCTATCAGCGCTATCGGGTGGGTGGAAGTCTAATGCGCGTGATTGAGAATATTCGAAGAATCAACCGTTACAAGGCAAAGTATCATGTTGCGAAACCGCGCCTGATCTTTCAATTCATACCATTTGGCCACAATGAGCATGAAATGGAAGGCGCCAGGCTGCTCGCGCGCCTGTTAGACATGCAGATAAGTTTACATCTCAATCGTATGCCTGACGCTTTTCCTGTGCAAGATAGAGAGCGGGTCAGACGGTATACCGGTTATGCTGACCGAAGAGAATATCTTGCCGGAGAAGGCAAGAGCTGTATGCGACACAGGTGCTATCAAATGTGGACCAAGCCTCATATTGGGTGGGATGGAAAATTACTTGGCTGTTCGGCGAATATATGGGGAATTTATGCCGGCAATGTTTTTGATGAAGACCTCGTTGGCAGTTTCAATAATGAAAAGATGCAATACGCGCGTGACATGCTAATGGGCAGCAAACCGCCGCGTACAGACATCCCTTGCCTGAAATGCTTTATTTACCAGGATATCCTTGAATATGGCAATTGGATAACCGAAGGTGAAGTCTTTAACGCATCTCAGGCAGTAAAAGAATGAGGATACCCTGACCATGGTAGTGAATCCAACAGTGCTCTGCATAGAGGCCTGTTCCGTTTGCCAGTTAAGATGTCCCCTCTGTCCAACCGCCAAGGGCGAGAGGGAATCACTTATCGGCAGCGGTTCTCTAAAGTTCCAGGATTTTCAAAGGCTTATTGATCAAAATCCGCAGATATGCCGGGTAGAGCTTGGACACTTTGGCGAGGTATTTCTGAACAAGGAACTTCCTCGTATCCTGGAGTATGCATATACCCGGCATGTGACCACCTCCATTGATCAAGGCGCCAACCTGAACCACGCCTCAGAAGAAGCGCTGGAAGCCCTGGTTAAGTATCAGACCGCTGTAGTACGCTGCGCCATCGACGCAACAACGCAAGCCGCCTACAGCCAATACCGCGTTGGAGGAGACCTTAAAAATGTATTACGGAATATCCAGAGAATCAATCGGCTCAAAGAACAGTATCATTCGTCAAGGCCCCGTCTACTCTTTCAGTTTATTGTCTTTGGCCATAACGAACATGAGATGGAACGGGCTATCCTGCTCTCCAGGATGTTGAATATGGAAATCTGTTTTAAGCTCAACTATTTTCCGGACGCCTTGCCGGTATATAACCGCGACAGGGTCAGGCAGTTTGTTGGCTATGCGGACAGAAGAGAGTTTCTGGAAAAAGAGGAGAAGCATTACTGGCGGCACGAGTGTTACGGACTGTGGCTCAACCCCCAAATCAACTGGGACGGAAAACTCCTCGGCTGCAGCAGAAACATGTGGGGCGTTTTCGGCGGCAACGTCTTCGAATCCGGTCTGATGGATGCGATCAACAATGAAAAGACACGCTATGCCCGTGAGATGTTGATGGGGCGGCTACCTGCACGGGAAGATATGCCTTGCATGAAATGCGCTGTTTACCAGAGCATGGTGCAGTATAACAACTGGATCACGGAAAAGGAGTTGGAAAACGTAGCGGTGCGTAATGCTGTGGGGATTTGTTCAAAATAAGGGGGAGGAATGGATGCATCCCCAAAGGGGGGAGATGGAGTTTGATAGTATAGGAATTTCAAAGT
>CAYJPZ010000280.1:0-2721 GCA_964372185.1 uncultured candidatus Brocadiaceae bacterium | reverse complement strand
CTATTGTGTTGCCCCTAACGGGGCATGGGATTTGATATTGAAAAACGATGTATAGATTTTACCGTCAGAATTGTTTGTGCAGGGGAATAAAACTTCATAATTCAAAATTCCTCTTCCAACTCGTTTGAGTTATAGATGAAAGGTAGGGTTCAGAGCCAATCATGAACCCGTAATCAATTATGTTTACCGGTATTATCGAACATCTGTCGTCAGTAAAGCATCTGTCTCTGCGGGGCGGGGGGGGCGAGCTGTTTCTTGATTTTCTGGGCTTTTCCGATGAAATCAAGCTTGGCGAAAGCATTGCCGTTAACGGGGTGTGTCTTACCGTAAAGGCGTTTGCAGATAACATTGTCAGCTTTGACGTCTCCGGCGAAACCCTTAAGAAAACGACATTGGGGGCGTTGCGCAAGGCGGACAACGTTACTATTGAAAGGGCGTTGAAGATAGGGGACAGGTTGGGCGGCCACTTCGTTACCGGCCACGTGGACGGCACAGGCGTTATAAAAGAAATGAAGCAGGCCGCAGGGCAATGCACAGCGTTTTTTTCCGTTGAAAAGCCCCTTACTGATATGATGATTGAAAAGGGCTCTGTGGCAATAGACGGCATCAGCCTTACTATTGTCAGTGTGGTAGACGGTATGTTTTCCGTCGCTTTGATTCCCTATACCGTATCAGCAACTACCCTGGGGTTTAAGAAGCCCGGTGACCGGGTGAATATTGAAATAGATATGATGGGCAAGTGGGTTAAAAAACTCCTGCCGAACGTATCGGGTGGAAACGGCGGTATTACAAGGGAGCAATTAATGGAACAGGGTTTTTCATGAAGGGGAACAATACCAATGGATAAATTACGAACAAAAAAAGAATTCCACGTCTCAGAGTTTAAATTGGCCTTGGCTTTATCGGAAGCCGCTGATTTGATCTGCGTTGAACTGGGTAATCATCAAATGCAGGTAGCATATATTGCCGTTAGAATAGGCGAAGTATTGGACCTCTCCGAGGAACAAAAAAACAAATTGATTATGGCCGGGTTATTGCACGACATCGGTGGCATTTCACTGAAAGAAAGATTGGATCTTTTGCATTTCGAAGAAGTAGAAAAATTTTACAACCATGCCGAAATAGGGTATTTGCTGTTAAGATCATTCGAACCTCTGTCTGATATAGCGACCCTCGTGCGATTTCATCATGTGCCGTGGGGTAATGGACGTGGGTCTACGTTCAAAGAACAGCAGGTGACGGTGGGCAGCCACATCCTGCATTTGGCTGATAGAGTGGCAGTTCTCACAAACAAACAGAAAGAGGTGCTTGGGCAATACAGGACGATTGATGAAAAGATTGAGAAATTATCAGGGGAGGTGTTCATGCCGGAAACAGTCAATGCCTTCAAGGTGCTGAAGGAAGAAGAGTCTTTTTGGTTCGATATCGTGTCTCCGTCAATAGACTTGATTTTGGCAGATAAGATGAGCGCGAAAGTGATCGAATTGGATATGGAAAGGCTTATTTCGTTGTCCAGTGTATTTAGCAAGATTATTGACTACAGGACTAAATTTACGGCGGCACATTCCAGCGGGGTAGCGGCAGTTGCAAAGGCGCTAGCCAAGTTGGTCGGCTTCTCTGATTTAGAATGTCTGATGATGGAGATTGCCGGTTATCTCCATGACCTGGGGAAGCTTGCAGTTCCGGCAGAAATATTGGAAAAACCGGGTAAGTTAACCGAGGAAGAGTTTAATATCGTTCGAAAGCATACCTACCATACCTATAACATCCTTAAGCAAATTGATAACCTTGACGTCATTGCAGAATGGGCGTCTTTCCATCATGAGTCTTTAAATGGAGGCGGTTATCCATTCAAAATAAAAGGTCAAAACCTCATGCTGGGTTCCCGAATCATGGCAGTGGCTGATGTATTCACTGCCATCACGGAGGATCGGCCATACAGGAGTGGTATGACCAGAGAAAAAGTGTTCAACACTCTTCAAGGGATGATTGATAACGGGAAATTAGATGCTTATATCGTGTCGTTACTGAAAGACCATTTTGAAGAGGTTAATTCCTTGCGGATGGCCGCTCAGAAGGTATCGACGGATGAGTATAAACAGATTATGTTGTCCAATGCTTGATTTGACTCGTTCCCAAGCTCCGGTTTCTCACATTAGAGTGTGTGATAGCAAAATAAATACATTGAACGTATCTCATGAGTTATAAAAGAATTAAAATTATTAAGGCATTAAAAGAATATGGATTTGAATTTACGAGAGAAGGCCACAATCACACTATTTTTACAAACGGAAAGACAAATATACCGGTAGGAAGACACAAAGAAATCTCTCCAAAAACAACGCAGAGGATAGCGAAAGAGATTGGTGTGTTGTGGCAAGAGTTTAAGAGGAAAATTAACTGAAGGAGTCTTGTTATGCGTGAAATATTTACCGTAGAAATAGAGAGGGACGGGAAATTTTATGTTGCCCAATGCAGAGAACATTCAAACTGTTTTACTCAGGGCAAGACCATTGAAGAAGCTATACATAACATAAAAGAGGTAATAGAACTCATCCTTGACGTTAAAAAGCCAAAGCTGGATGTCTTGTTAAAGGATGAACTGGTTAATGCTTTATGAATTAAACTTATTAAAAAGGCACGGTTGAAGAGCGAAGTACCACTTCGTTCTACAAGTTAAAGTTGCCGAATGCCTAATTTAATGTATAGGAATTTTAAAGT
>CAYJPZ010000279.1:0-2752 GCA_964372185.1 uncultured candidatus Brocadiaceae bacterium | reverse complement strand
GCATTATCCGGATTTTTACCGGTAAAGGTAACTCCAATAACATTTGATGCAGGTAAAGGGGTGGCCTCTAAATGCGTCATTACCGTGTAAATTTTTTTGTTAAATTCATCATTTCTTTGCTCTGGCGAAAAAGACGCGGTTACGCCGCTATCTTTCCCTGTAAATACCAGTTTGTTATCCTCCAAATACGTTATCGTCTTTCCTATAACGTCAGCGGAAAGCAATAATTGTATCTCAGAATATAAGTCTTCCTTGGTTACGCCCGTGAACTTAGGAAACGTTAATTGGTCCATTGACTCGGGAATAGAATCGGGCTTTTTCGTTTTAACTAAAACGGAACCAGTGGCCGAATAGGTTTTTGGCCAAAAAAGGGCAATAAGAACCGCACCAACAAACACCATTAACGTAATTGCCATGATCATCTTTATATGGGTGAAAAAGATAATTATAAGCTCTCGTTTATAGTCTTCTGAACGCATCATGGTAAACTCTCCAACATTACGTTAAGCGGCGCGGATGATGAAGGTTTTGTCAAGACAAATCAACAAACTTTCCCATCCCCTTAGCAAAGCAAAAAACAGGCAGGAGGAATGAACATACTGATTCCCGGACTGAATTACGGTCCCGTGATTACTGTCGTGCCTTGGTCTTGATGGTTCACCGAGTGTATTCGTTCCATGTGTAATTGATAACCAAAACCAATGCTTGCGCCCCAGCCGTTAAACATTGCAATACTTCTCAGATCTGTCATAAATTCAGCCATCTTCTTTAAGTTACGCTTTGGCACGTATACCATGTCATCAGGCCTCAAATAAATCATTTTGCTTGCCCTTGCCAGGTACTTTGGCGTCAGGTTCATGTATACATCTTCCAATAGAAGGCGATTAAGCATCCTTATGCTATTTTGTTCATCATCGGTTAAACGGGAAAAATCTTTTCCATTACGATAATCGCTTGTTTTTATTATTAAAGCCTGCGTGTCTTTGGAAAAGACATTGACGTCGCGTCCCGTTCTACTGCACACCATCTCATAGAAGTTCGGAACCATTAAGATAGCGTTTAATTTCGAGATTGTATCACGTTCGGAATTCAAACACAATGGATAATTGTCCGCGTCAATAGCGGCGCACAAATCTTCAACCGATAACGGTTCTTTAAAGTCAGACCCTGAAAAATCCAGGCAGGTTTCAGCCGGTGTGAGCATGCTTTTTACGTTAACTCTTGTAGCAAGTATCTTGTCGTCGCGTTTTCTCATGACAACAACATCAGATAAATTTGCCCAATAAAACGGTGTTCCGGCTAGGGTTAAAATGTGCACGAGTGGGGTGGCTTTTGTAATGTCGTAGGCCCCCGGTCTTGCAACTTCTCCGACCACATAGACGTTAAGAGGTCTGTGTTTTTCCAAAAAGATATCAACGTTCATTCCTGGCATAATCGATTGATATAGCTCCGTTAGCTTGACATCAATCTCGGTAATCGTTAAGCCTGCGACGCTGATATTGCCTACCATGGGAAACGTAACCCATCCATCGGGTCCAACGGTTACCAACCTGCTCAATCCACGCGGGGCAGTGTGGAGGTCTTGTTTAAATTCAGTGATGTGCTTTTTAAAGTCCGGCACGACGACATAAAGGGAGGGATTTTTAAATATCTTTGAGTAGCGCTTCTTTAAATACTTTTCCAATGCATCGACACTCTTCCCAACAACAAAAACCTCACCGAGGTATGGAAGCGTTATCTTACCGTTTGGCCGAACCATTTGCTCCACGTTTAATTCCGGGGTATGAATAAATTTAACACTAACCAAATGATCGACCGCTATAGTAAATTCAGCCGTCTCGCTCCAGGAAGTAACCTGATACATAACGTCCAGCAAGTCACCCGGATATATGCGATATTCCTTAAAAGGGTCATACTGATCATTGGTGAAATCAAACAATGCAGACGATGAATCAACAATCTCCCCGCCCGGATACACGTGCTCACGGTGGGTAGCACAACCGGATAAGGTAAAGATACCAGCCCAAAATGCAAAGAGGCAAACCAACGCCTTTAATTTATATCTTTCCATAGAGTATCTTCGGTATGTAATATTTTCTCTTGTTCATAACTGCCCCCAAAACGTGCCCCCCGGCCATTTCCACCTTTTCCTTGGCCTGCTGGAACATCTCCCATTTGGTTTGTTCGCATTCCACAACAAACAAAATTCCGTCAAAATGCCTTGCGATAATAGGCACATCAGAAAAGCCAAAGACAGAACAACCGTCAAATATTACATAATTGAATTTTTGCTTGATGGCGTTAAATTTATTACAAAAGAAATTGTTAAGTTTTACCACATCAAGGCTGTGAACATTTTGACTTCCATGTGTTATAAGAAACAAATTATCATGTTCTGTCTTTACCAGCACGTCGTTCAAATCAATGTCAGAAGCTATTAAATCAGAAAAACCGTACGAGTTATTAACGTTAAACGATTCGCTTAGCTTTGGAGAATACAGATTCCCTTCAACCAGCAAGACCTTAAAATTAATCTTATTGGACAGTGTATATGCCATACTTACGGCTGAAACGGTCTTTCCCTCTTTAGGCTTACAACTGGTGACATACATTGTCCTGATTTCCTTTTCTCTGGCGCTGCTTAATATATTGCCCTCAATGGTGGCAAGCTCTCTCGCATTCTGCGCAAAAAGGTATATCATGTCTTGTGACAGTTTTCCCACCACACCCATATAGTAGTTACCTTCTCTCC
>CAYJPZ010000278.1:0-2755 GCA_964372185.1 uncultured candidatus Brocadiaceae bacterium | reverse complement strand
GCCACGCCTTGTAATAGGTGTTTCGGATATTTCCTTCGATTCCCATCAACTCCTCTACGGCCTCTGTTTTTTCAATCTGCGCCCTGAAACCTTCAATAGTGTTGATATATTCATCCACCCCTTTTCCCCTATTGCCGTAGTATCTCAGGTTTTTCAGGATATTGAAGCTCGCCGCTTCAATAAATGCCTTCGCCAGGACAATCCTCTTCTGGCGGCTCGTATAGTGGTTCACCTGTTTCACCAGGAGTTGTCCTGAGTTTAAGTATTCCCGCGGATAATAGCTGCCGGAATAAAAACCGTAGTAGTTGAATACGTGCACCGGTATGCCTTTCTGCGCAAGGTAATTAAACAGCTTCGTATTGAAGTCGATCTCACCGAAGGCGTAGAGGGCTTCCGTATTCTCAATGGGTATTACGGCCTTGGAACCGTCTTCTTTTTCAAAAAAGATGGTATTTTCCTGGCGTTTCAGGCGACCGTTATTGAAGATGTAATAGTTCTGTTTCATGAATATTTAGCCACGAATGGACACGAATTTACACGAATAACAGAGAGGGTTAACGGACTTTTGCATAAACTAACCAAAACACTTTGATAAATGTTACTAAATTGAATCGGCAGGATTTCCAAATTTCCCGTTTTGAAATCCTCTATATCCAGTGCATCCCTATAAGTTGTTTTCTTATATTTTTTTCATTCGTGGCCATTCGTGTTTATTCGTGGCTAAACAACCAACCTCTCGTATTCTAACCGTTCTTTTCCAAAGTTTAAAATAATTGCCAAACCTAGACCGGTTGCCTTCAAATAATTAAGCGTTTGCGCCCTGTGAGCGTTCACAATATTATCCGCAGACTTCAGCTCTAAAATAATCTTATCTTCAATTAAAATATCCGCAAAATACTCTCCCACGTTTTCCCCCTCAAAATATACGGTTATCGGTGCCTGTTGTTTTGCCGTAATTCCCTCGCGTTTCAATAATACCATCAACGAGTTTTCATATATTTTTTCCAAAAATCCAAATCCAAGCTTGTTATGTACTTGCATCGCAAGGCCAACAACTTTAAAAGATAATTCTTTACATATTATTTCATTTTTATTCGCATTCATTAGCGTCCACCCGTAGTTAAGGTTGATAGAAATAAATAAGTCATGAATAATCACAAATTATCTTATAAAAAATCAATAATTCTATAATGCAACGCCGTTTACCTAGCCCTAGTTTTTCATTCGTGCCCATTCGTGTAAATTCGTTGCTGAATTAATTTTAGCTACGAATGGACACGAATTTACACGAATAACAGAGAGGGTTAACGGACTTTTGTATGGACAAACCAAATTATTCATAATTCAATACACCGTTAAATAGTCCTGAGATGCCTGAGATTTCCTTACTTTACCCTTCCGACCCGTTCAGGTCATGGTTGGTGGCGGTTAATAAGCCTGAATGAACGCAAATTATTAGACCATTAATCAAAGTTTCAATAGTGCAACGTCGCTTACTGCTCCCCAATTTATCATTCGTGATCATTTGTGCAAATTCGTGGCTAAATTAATTTTTTAAAATATTGGTGGCAAAAATTAAATCCAGCACATATCCCCATAACTGCAGTTCCTGCACAGCTTCATCCTCTCTGCCGTTGGGGGCAATTCGGCGTTCATAATCCCTTTTATCCCCGTCAGGATCGCCTGAATCTTCTCGTCGTCCCCCGGCTCCAAAAACACGTCCAGGGTCTTCCTGAGCTTTGGATAATTAATCTTGCCGGTAACGCCTTCCACGCCCTTTTGCTTCAGATACCAGAGGTAATACTTTAACTGCCAGATATGCGGTTCTTCCACCGCGTCCGACTTCTTCACCTCGTGGATAACCCTGTCCTTGCCGATAAAGTCTATCTTAATGGTACCGTCAATATCAATCTCCTTCTTTTCCCGTTCATAAGACGTTTCATGGATCAGCTTACCCAGGTAGACCGAGTCGCTCGTATGCTCCATTGCGATATCGTGGGAAAAATACCAGAGCTTCTTTTTGCAGAGGAAGTAGTAGTTAACCTGGCTGCCGGTGAAGCGCAGCGACGTTGGAATTTGCGTATCCATGGTTCTTGTGCAGCTTATTTTAGTTTCAGTGACGGATAAGCAGGATGTTTTATCATGTCCCTCAGGCCTATCCCTGTCAAGTAAAAATCCATTCAATCCTTCATTTTTCTCAACATACTGGCGAACTCACTTTTGTTAAGCTTTCCCGTTGAAAGGTCCAGCATGGCATCGTAGAGGTTCCCCTGAGGATCTGAAATGCTGATTCCATTAAGTTCGAGAAAAACCAGCGCAGATACGAGGGCGGTTCGCTTATTACCATCAGCAAAAGGGTGGTTTTTACCGATGTGAAATGTATAAGCCGCTGCCATTTCATAAATATCGTTATGTAAGTACTCACCATGAAAAGATGCATGAGGCATTGCAATAGCCGAAGATAAGAGGTTTATATCCCTTATCCCCGGCAATCCTCCATATAATCCAATCTGATTGTTGTGTATATCAATAACTTCTGCAAGGGTCAGAAAGAGGATATCTTTCATCATTCAGCCAGCTTTTTCAGTGTTTTTTCGTGTTTTTTATTTATCTTTACTAAAGCCGCTCTAAATTTTTTGTCTCTATCCTTCTCATGAACCGGAGAAATAATGAGATTCTCCCCGTCAGTAGTGATCTCAAGTGGCGTATTCATATCAACCTTAAGGATTTCCAGTATGGGTTTATCAATAATTAA
>CAYJPZ010000277.1:0-2793 GCA_964372185.1 uncultured candidatus Brocadiaceae bacterium | reverse complement strand
CAACCCAGTCGTTGTTGTCCCCGGTTCGGAAATACAAGTCACTCTTACCATCTCCGTTAAAATCGCCAACACAGATTCGACTACCTATATCCCCAAATCCACTAATCTCCCACGATTGCCAAAGGAATGAAGTCCCTGTCGATAAGCCGACCCAATTAGTATTGTTTGCGAAAAAATACAGGTCGCTCTTACCATCACCATTGAAATCACCCACACGAATCTTCGACATCACATCTCCAAACATCGGACTACTCCATACACTCCAAATGATGGTCGTACCATTCGATAACCCAACCCAGTCGTTGTTGTCCCCGGTTCGGAAATACAAGTCACTCTTACCATCTCCATTAAAATCACCAACCACGATTCTACTACCAATGTCCCCGAATCCATTATACCCCCAATCATACCAAAGGAATGAAGTACCAGTGGAAATGCCGACAATATTAGTACTGTTCGCGAAAAAATACAGGTCGTTCTTACCATCACCATTGAAATCCCCTACACGGATTTTCGACATTACATCTCCAAACACCGGATTACTCCACAAACCCCAACTGATGGACGGGGACATCGAAGAATAGCCTAACCCTACCGCGGGCAATGAACTTCCACCCGTTACGGTTCCACCCGCATCAAGCGTAGCATCCGTACCGTATTGCTGCATACTTACTAAAATCGACTGCCATGTGCTTCCACTGGTCGTGTAACTCAGCTTATAAGCCCTTGCCCTGCTCCCGTTCGCTATTACATCAACTGTTTTAAGCCGATAAGCCGTCTTTACCGCCACATTCGAAGTATAGAGGGTCGGTACATCTGTTCTGGTTTCACAATAAAACTTTACATAATTTGTCGGGCTGAGATTCCCACTGCCCGCATAGTCAATCCTATCTAAATAAATTTCCCCCTGGTCTTTCCAGTATGAAATGGTCATGTAGTTTCCATTGGTATCCTGAACCGTATCCAACATCCATTTGAATACCCCGTAGGCATTATCCTGCCTTGAGGCGGCTGTTGTGCCATAGTAATACTTTGTGCCGTCTTTTGAGGTAACCTCCCAGCCGCCGGTTGCAGGGTTGAAATAATATTTTGAGAATACGCCCTCTATCTTTCTGCCAAAGCAATTTCCTCCCCAATCCGGCCTTGCTACCAGTTCTGCAGAGTCGTGGACATAATCATTGGCGCTGTAATTGGCGCCGTATTTTGTATTTCTCTTAATAAAGCTACCCGGTACGTCCCATCCCACACCGACCCAACTATTCTCGCCATTGGAATTATATTGTAACGTCAGGCTTGGTTGTAATCCTTTTCTTCCTGGTGGTACCTCTATTGGAAAAGAAGCCGTGGCTGCGCCGGTATTGGGTTCTGCGGCCACACTTGTGAAAGACAGAGATGGGAATGAATTATCACCTGTAGACGTTTCTACAGCAGCAATGACCGGTGCGGCAGCCTGGTCAGTGGAGGCATCGGCAGGTGTACCAGCAGATGACGCAGTGGACTGTTGAGCAGCACCATCTGTGGAAGATAACGGATCTGTATTTGTTGCAGTATAGCCGACATCGGTAAAAAAAAGAATGAAAAGGAACGATAAAATTAATATCCTTTGGAACAAACCATGATTCACCATGATTGTATCTCCTTTAAAATCCTGCTATAACGGGATTAAAAATGTAAATGCCAAGATTTATAAATTCTTACTCACACCGTAGTAAAATGAAAAATACATCTCCAAACCTTCACGCGCATCGCGACAAATCTGATAATTGTTTATCTAAACTTCCTCGTACTTAACGCTCCCTCCAAAAAAATTCCGTGAAATATCATCAAACACCAGACCGTAACCTTCCACACGAATTACTATCTCTTTGCATAAGCGTATTCCCGTAAAACCAATTTTTTCGCTCTCGCTTAAAAAGGGTTCCTATTTTTTCTTATTTTTAATTATGCCTGCGGCAACTTTATTTGCACGCAGGGACACGGGCACCGTGTCCCTACATTGAAATTCCTATACATCAAGTAGGCAGCCAAACATTGCTATCACCTAATGTCGTGTGATACAATCAGTGCGCTGTTACTATACAAATCAAATGCCAAGTTGCAAATAATGACCATATTTACTAATAATATTGCCTTTTGCGTTGCGTATTTGAGTGGTAAAAACGAACTGTTAATGATAAAGAGGCCTTTGTTTTATGCTCTGTTAATATTGATTGTAAAATGCCATAATACAAATAGTTAACAAACGCTTTGTTTCTATTATAAACAAACCTTTTGTTGAGGGATAAGGTGAGGAAAATTATCAACAAAAATAAATTTGATTACGTAAAATAATTATTGCAACGATACCTGATAATACAACTTGGGAAGGGGGTGTATTATTGAAGAAGTGTCCCATGAGACAAAGTGTCCCATGAAACATTTTGTCTCATGGGACACTTTTACGAATTACACGCTTTTGTAAAACTATTTGAATACACAAAGGACTTGCATTTATTACATTAATTCAATATAGTCTTTAGTTGCGTTTATTGCTACTTCAGTGAGTGATTGGAATTTGCATTTTATTTATACGGATTTATGGGTGGATAGTGCAGTAAGAGATGTGTGAGCAATACGGTAGGAAGACCCGCCCCCTATCCCCTCCCGGGAGGAGAATTCCGTTACAAGGGAAAACAGGTTTGAACGCCTTTTGATTATGGATGATCTGATGGCAGAAATGAAAGATACAAATTAGGCATTTCGGCAACTTTTCAATACACACGAGGGTGTAGAGACGCATTGCAATGCGTCTCT
>CAYJPZ010000276.1:0-2862 GCA_964372185.1 uncultured candidatus Brocadiaceae bacterium | reverse complement strand
CCGCGTCCTCTGCGGTGAATTTGTTTTTCCCTGTGATTGGAACGATAAAATTCTCAAATCGTTAGACTGAAGTTGTAAAAGTTATTTACCGTCCCTATGTCTTACTTATTACCCACAGATTCTGCGGACGAGCCTTTTTTTAATTCTTTTTGTCTTTGTGTGATTACTTCTCTTATTGGTAAAAGATATTCCGCCTTGTCCCCAGGCTCCAGCTTGAGAATGAGCCTGTACCGGAAGCTCCTGCTTTGTTTTTGCCCGGAAAACTTTGTCGATATTGAGTTGCTAAGCGCCTAAAACCGGTCTCAATTGATATTCGTTTTCCTTAAGCCACGTAACGGTTTCTTCTATAATTTCATTTACTCCATGACTTGGCGCCCATCCGGTAACTTTTGTCACCTTTGTATTGTCGGTAATATAAATCCTTATATCAGCCGCTCTGTCGTCAACAATACTTCCTATCTCTATCTTTTTTCCTGAAAACCCTTCACAAAGTACCGTAAGCTCTTTAAGGGAAATACTTACACCAAGTCCCCCGCCGACATTAAAAATCTCACCGCTGATATCATCCAGCATCTTTATTTGAACATCTATGAGATTATACAGGTCTGCAATATGTAATATATCTCTCACCTGCTTGCCGGCGCCGCCAAAACCGATGTAGTTAAGATTACCCCCATAAACATGCCTTTCCGCCCATAAAACAACAACACCCTGATCCACCTTTCCCATCTGCCATGGGCCGGTAATTACGCCGCACCTATTGATGACCCCGCGAAGATTATACATCTCAAGGTATTCCTGAATGATATATTCAGAAGCAAGCTTTGTTGCACCATAGAGGGACCTTGTTCCATGCAGGGGAAACGCTTCATTTAAACCTTGCGAAGATGCGCCAACAACTTCCTGTCCATCCAGAAGCACGAATCTGGTTTCTTCCTCATCGTATTTTAGACTGTTAATGGCCCTCATGGGATATACCCTGCTTGTAGAAAGGAAGATAAAGTCCGACTGATTCCTTCTTGCCAGTTCAAGGCAATTCATAGTCCCGACAAGGTTGGTGTTTACAACATAGGACGGCGAACTGTCAAAACCCGCCAATACAGAAGGTTCTGCAGAGCATTCAATGATTAGATCAATGTGGCCGGTCTGCATCAAGTCTTCCGGATTTCTGATATCACCGTGAATAAAATCAATGCCGTATTTTCTTAGCCTTTGGATATTCAACTCGGAGCCGCGACGTTTCAGATTGTCTAATGCGATAATCTTTGTACTCGCATAAGATTGCTTTAATTTAATTGCCAGGCTTGAACCGACAAACCCGGCGCCACCGGTTATTAAAATGTTTTTCATGTGTCCGTTCTAATCAAATAAATAAAATGCGAATTCCATTTTTGTGTCCACTATAAACATCTTACCCAATTGGGTATATCACAGTCCATTATTTTTACGTGTTGCGATGGTTTTTATTATCCCCAATTTTTGAAGTATATGCGTACGTTCCCGCACGACGCCGGTCTCCGGATACAAGCCTTGAAGGACGTCTTCCGGTGCATTATCTACGTCATCAAGCCAGGCAGATGCAATTGCAAGTTTCTTATGGTGGCTTTTAAAAGAGTTTACACCTTTCCAATATGTCAGGATGTAGGATATTGCTATTAATGTTGAAACAGAGTAGATAATAACAACCCATTTGGTGGTTAATGTCCCATTTTTTCTTCGATAAAGACTAATCCAGTATATCACGACCACAGCCGTAGCAATAATAAACAGCATTGATATGGTAGTATACCGGCTCGCCATCGCCTTCCTGACGCCAAAACCAAGCCTTCCAATACCAGTAACCACAGCGCTCAGAAAGGAATAAAACGCCAAGGCCAACCATGGTAATAGCCTATGAAACGCCTCTTTGTGGAACTTACGGATGTTTATTGTTCCTATGATAAATAAAATGAGTTGGAATAGACCCATAACAACAGATATGTCCGTATTTTTGGTGCCAAGGGGAGAACCCAGGTAGGCAAAGACATACCAAATAAAGTCTAGGGGATGCTTAAGAAACAACGTTATTGACGGATGATGTCCTGGTTTTTCATAACCATGATAATAGGTAATGATGGTAATAATACAAGCCAAAATCCATGCCGCAAGGAAAAGCCACCTTCTTTGATTTTTTTGGACGAACAATATAATTCCCACGATAATCCACGCCAATAGTCCATTATTAAATGAGTAAGTTGCCACGACTGCCGAAGTAGCTGATATCAAAAGCCCCTTACATTGTCCAGGCCAGCCGGTTACTCCCCAGACGGATATTACTGTTGCCAGGACACTTAAAAATATCTGAATCTGCCAGCCCCACGTCCAGTTCTCATGCTGAACAGAAGAGAAGACAAGGCATGAGGTAATAAGCAAGAGCAGCCAATAAGTCTTGAAACTGCAATCATTGAAACACCGCCGTAGCAGAAGCCACAAGAAAACCATAATTAAGCCGGCCAAAAAAACATTCATGTATAATTCCAGCATTATGTTCCAGTTTGAGAGCCACGCAAGACCCAGCATAATCAACTTAGGAAAGAAAATACGATGCTCATTATGTTGTTGCCAAAGGTCAATCAAACCCAGGTTACCTTTAGCAAGTTTATTAAGCAACAGAACAACTTCCCATTGATCCAAAAATGGTACTGCTACACCATAAGAAGAAACAAGGAGGAGAATAATGAAAGGTGGGGTAAGTATAGGAAGTAAATAAAGAATGGAACCTTTGGGAGAACGTAAAGCCATCTTGTTATACTCCTTAAATTTAACGGATAGGAATTTCAAAACGACAATGTAGAGACGCATTGCAATGCGTCTCTACACCCT
>CAYJPZ010000275.1:0-2917 GCA_964372185.1 uncultured candidatus Brocadiaceae bacterium | reverse complement strand
CGATATACCCTTACCCTGATGTGGAGACCATGCTTAAAGAGGAATCTGCCGGTGGAGACAAAGCACCGTTACCAGGTCCTGGCGATAAACCTTGCACAGAACGACCCGATCCAGGATAAAGCAGTTTAGATATAAACATTTATTACAATATATTTACAACAGACCCCTAAGCTTTTAAGAAAATGAAAAAAGAATCCTTTTTGTAAGTGCTAATTATCAAATAAAATTTTAAAAGGAGGATAATAATGTCTGAAGATGTGTTTGTAATTAACGATGCTAAATTTGATGCGGAGGTAGTGAAATCAAACGTTCCTGTGCTAGTTGACTTTTGGGCAGCATGGTGCGGACCTTGTAGACAACTAGCGCCTGTGATAGATGAATTGGCAAAGGAATATAAGGGAAAGATAAAAATTTGTAAACTTGACACAGAAGAAAATAATCAAACCCCTGCCAGGTTTGGCATCACAGCAATACCTACGATTGTCTTATTTAAAAATGGGCAGGTCGTGAATAAAATGGCGGGAGTGAAATCGAAAAAGGATTTAAAGGCTACATTAGATGCTCAATTAAAGTAAAGCATGAAGGGATATATATCACATACTGTGTACAAGAGTGCTAGTGAGTATACCTTTGTTGAGGGAAGAACAAAAATGTTTTTTAAACATTTTTACCCTTTTTGAATTTAACAAGGAGGAATATGCTATGAAAATGAGTCTTCTTATGAGAGGAATACTTGCTTTTGCTTTCACAGTACTTTTATTTCCCCTCATCACCTCTGGAGAAACTTCTCCGTTTACCTTAAAGGTGACTTTACTAAAGGACCGCATCCCGGCAGGCGATCTTTTACCAGTGGCGATCAACTTTACCATTGCCCCGAACCATCACATTTACCGGGATCAAGTCAAAATAGAAAGCGGAGATCCTGCCAGATTTACCATGGCTTCCACCGAACTTCCTCATGGAATAATTCGATATGATCAATTCCTTGAGAAAGAGGTAGAAGACTACGTAGGACAAATACAGGTAAAGTTGTTTCTTCAAGTATCAAAGAACATACCAGCAGGTTTATATGATGTAAAGCTCAAGGTGCATTATCAAGGATGTTCAGATAAAATCTGCTTTGCCCCAAAGGCAGAGGAATTTACATTACCGGTGCAGGTAGAGTTAACCAATATGGATTTGGGCGTTTCAAAATCACAGGAAGCAGAAAAAATCCCGACAGTTTCAAAACCTGGAAAAAAAGCCGAGGTTAGTGGTATCCAAAAGACTATCGAGAGCCGTGGAATTTTTGTTTCCCTCATTATTATTTTTTTGGCAGGTGTGGGTCTGAGTTTTACTCCGTGCGTGTATCCTATGATACCTATCACCGTTGCCGTAATCGGTGGACAGGCAGCAGGAGACCAGACTACGGCCAGAAGCCCATTAAAGGCGTTCTTCCTGTCACTAATTTATGTCCTGGGCATAGCCATTGTATACTCAGCAATGGGGGTAGCTGCTGCCTCTACAGGGGCATTATTTGGAACGGCCTTGCAGAGTCCGTGGGTCATAGGTTTTGTCGTGGTAGTTTTTGTTGCGCTTGCCATGAGTATGTTTGGGGTATATTATCTGCGGGTACCATCCTTTATCTCTGATCGCCTGGGAACAAAGACAGGTAAGGGATTCATCGGGGTTTTTGCCATGGGATTGATTTCGGGGATCGTGGCCTCTCCGTGCATTGGCCCTGCCCTTGCTAGTTTGTTGGTCTATATTGCCAGCACGGGAAATAAATTCCTGGGGTTCTGGATGTTGTTTGTATTTGCCTGGGGATTAGGCGTGCTTTTGATTGTGTTAGGCACCTTTTCAGGCGCTATAAAGGCCCTTCCTAAATCGGGAGGCTGGATGGAAATAGTAGAGAGGATATTTGGACTCCTTTTAATTGGTGCAGCGTTGTATTATTTGCGGTTCATTATCTCAGAGAGTGCCTTTATCATCATCCTGGGCCTATTCTTGATTGTTACAGCGGTATTTTCCGGCGGTTTTGACCGACTGAATCATGAGAGCACTACCTTTCAACGTGCAAAGAGGGCCTTTGGTATTATAGTCTTTATCTTTGGGGCATATTTTCTGGTAGGACACCTCATGATCAAGGGATTTATTCTACCCCCATTCCCGACCACAACTACCGGCCAGTCCGTGACTGCTCAGGAGAAGATCGACTGGGTGACGAGTGAGGAGGAAGGACTCAGGCAGGCCAAGTCGAGTGGTAAGGTGACGATGATTGATTTTTATGCGTCATGGTGTGCGGCCTGTATGGAGTTCGAGAAACTTACGTATACTGATCCGGAAGTAATCAAGGAGTCAAAGAGATTTGTGAATATTAAGATTGATTGTACGAATAGTAACGATCCAAAGATTAAACAACTTTGGGACAAGTATGGAGTCGTTGGTTTGCCTACGATCGTGTTTGTCGATAGGGATGGAAATGTACTCAAGGATAAAACTATTACGGGTTTTATCAATCCCAGGGAATTTTTGAGGATCATAAAAAATCTGGAGTAATAATAGTGAAACTGAAGAAAAAAATAATAATTTTTACACCGTTAATATTGATTCTTATTTTGCTGGCTGGAGGCGGTATCTGGTTTAAAAGGAAATATGCCACATCGGTTGATGTGGATATCCATCTCAAAGAATATTCTCAATTTGAATATCCTGAAGATCCTGCAAATCGCAGTGTTCATTATGCGCAGTATTCAAACAGAAATTTGAAAATAGTGAAAAAAGATAAAACCCATTTCGATCTGATTCTGGAACCAACGAATAATCATACAGCAAAAATCGCATTTAAAGATATTGATGCAGGTCTTTTTGTAACAGACCTGCCGGAATGGACAAAAAAGGACAAAGATTTGGAGATTATTGCCCTGACCGATAGGGA
>CAYJPZ010000274.1:0-2940 GCA_964372185.1 uncultured candidatus Brocadiaceae bacterium | reverse complement strand
ATGCACGCCTTCCCAAAACACCCTGTACACTCTCGATAGAAGGCTTATGGATTACCCCCTTCTCCGTAATAATGGCGGTAATGTTTTTGGCCGGGGTAACGTCAAAGGCCGGGTTAAACACCTTCACCCCTTCCGGCGCTGTTCTCTTGCCGAATCCGTTGGTGACCTCCTCCGGCGAACGCTCCTCTATGGGTATTTCGCTTCCGGACTTGATACTAAGATCGAAGGTAGAAACGGGCGCTGCGACATAAAAGGGGATGCCATGCTCCTTCGCAAGGATGGACACGCCGTACGTGCCGATCTTATTGGCCGCGTCGCCGTTGGCTGCGATTCTGTCCGCGCCGACCACAACGCATTGAATCTTTCCCAGCTTCATCACGTGCGCCGCCATATTGTCGCAAATCAGGGTAACGTCGATCCCGGCCTGCATAAGTTCCCAGGCGGTCAGCCGTGAGCCTTGCAAAAGAGGACGGGTCTCGTCCGCGTACACCTTAAAATGTTTGCCCTGCTCCTTTGCCTTGAAGAATACGGCCAAAGCGGTGCCGTAATCGGCGGTAGCCAGGCCGCCGGCGTTGCAGTGGGTGAGGGCGCCGATGCCGTTGGCGATAAATCCGGCGCCATTTTCTCCGATCTGCCGGCAGATAATCTTGTCCTCATTTTGTATCTTGAGCGCCTCCTGAAGGAGCAGTTCTTTTATCTGCTTAACGGTCTTCCCCTTATTTGCGTGCGCTGTGTGCTCCATACGGGAGATTCCCCAAAAGAGGTTGACCGCCGTTGGCCGGGACGACCCTAAATAGCCCACAACCTTATTCAGTTCCCTTAAGAACACATCGACGTCATCCGTCCGGATGGCCTTAGCGCCTAAGACAACGCCCATTGCCCCGGCAATGCCAATCGCTGGAGCGCCCCTTACCATAAGCGTCTTAATCGCGTGCCAGATACTTTTGGTATCATCACAATTGACGTATTTTAATTCCGTCGGCAATAAGGTCTGGTCTATTAATCGAATACGGCCATCGACCCCGCCTTCCCATTCAATAGTAGCTTGTGGCATTTTTTCTCCTCTGTTTAGAAAAGAGAGACGCATGCAATGCGTCTCTACACGGGCTGTTTCTGGCGGGTTCAGGTTGCAAACCTGAACCCGCCCAAATGAAAAGAGAATATCGAACCGCAGAACAAGGAATATCGAATGTCGAAGAAAATATGTATTTCATCGTTCGGCACTCCTTGTTCGATATTCGATATTTAATTTGTTGGGTTTCGCTTTCAGACTGTGCCAGATGAACTTTTTTGTATTCAAAAGTGGGGAAGAACCCTCAAATATGGCCCATTTCCCCCTAATTTTATGGCATTTATGCCATTAAAGTGGAGAATACACCTCATGAAAGAGGGCAAAACCGCTCATATGGCACAGTCTGTTTACTCAACCCAACCTTACGGAACTACGGAGCTAATCCAAGCGCATTGCGGGTATTTATGTCTTTTTTTGCAACCCCGTCCGCCAACCTCTTTTTATACTGCTTCATCTTATCCCGTAATTTTGGATCAGACACACCCAATATCTGTACCGCCAGCAACGCCGCATTTATAGCGCCCGATTTTCCAATGCCCATAGTAGGCACCGGAATGCCAGACGGCATTTGCACCATCGAAAGAAGGGAATCCAGCCCGCCGAGACCCGGCGTTACCATAGGCACTCCGATAACGGGAATCGGGGTTAGACTGGCAATCACACCGGCCAGGTGCGCCGCGCCACCCGCGCCCGCAATGATCAGCGCGTAATTTTGCTCCGACTCCACTGCATAAGCATGCGCCCTTTCCGGCGACCGGTGGGCCGATATAATGTTTACGTCAAAAGCCACATCAAATTCCTTCAATATGTGCACGGCCTCTTGCATCGTCTCAATGTCCGAATCGCTGCCCATGACAATACCAATTTTTTTATTCATAGTAAACATCTCTAAAATTCATGCTAACAAAGAATTATAGGTTTGTGTAATAAAATCCGGAAAGAATTTCGACAAGGTTCTTTTTGCGCGCTTGATTTGACTGCGGAGCCGGTTCATATCCGGAATTTGGTGCGGCTTGCTCAGCAGGTGGTATGCCGCAACGGGGATGTTTATGTTGCCGCCTTTCGTAATCACCGAATCGCTTACCTCCATGTCCTCGTCCATGCTGTCGGAGATCGCGCGAATCGCCACGAAAGGAACGCCCAACTCATGCGCCCGCGCCGCTATGATAGAGGATTCCATGTCCACACAGATTGCAGAGGTACGGATGCCAAGTTGTTTCTTTGCCGCAGCCTGACTGATCACCTTATTTACGCACAGGACGTCGCCGCAATGCGCCTTGAAGCCGCCGGCGCTGCTTAGCCTGGACGCCATAGTAACCAACGCGTCGTCACAGGCGTGAGTGGAATCAATTTCAATCTCTCCGTTAAATTCCTCCTGTGGGGTATGGAGGATACGCCTGCCGATAATTAAGTCACCAACGCCGGCGCCTGGATTTATGCTTCCTGCAAAGCCAGAGGAGACCATCACCTGAATCCTGAAAGAATTCGACAAGTTGCGCACCGTCTCTGCCATATTTTGCCCAACGCCCCCCTGAACCAGCATGATGGGAAAGCCGCAAAATTCAGACTGATAGAGCACTGCGTGGGCATACCGTATCTTCTTTAAGATATTTACCCGTGATTTTAGCGAGGCAATCTCCTGGCTTAATGCAAAAAATACCGCTATCATAACCATCCTGTCCTAAAAAAACCGCATGTATAAAATCAAATTTGGCAGCATTTTTCAATACAATTATAAAAAAGCATAAGGAATGAAATAGCGCTTGCCAATGAGCCTGAAATAATATATATTGAAAATATATATTCGAAGGGGGGTGTTTTATGAAAACTGCAAAAATTTTTCAAAACGGTCAAAGCCAGGCTGTTAG
>CAYJPZ010000273.1:0-2953 GCA_964372185.1 uncultured candidatus Brocadiaceae bacterium | reverse complement strand
GCTTTATTTGGTACGCGAAACAAAAAGCACGCTTGACCGGGATAAAAGGCGCGAATCGGAAAACCAAAAGGTTGATTGCGGAAAAGCCCATTTTAAAGCACTGGGCGTCAACTTCAAGGATGCAACAAACATTCACGAGGTGTTACAGGCATAAGTTCCACAATCTCAGACAGGCCTAATCAGAATTAGGTATTGGGGTGGTTACGGTAATCCATTTACGGCATTACGGCGTTGTGCCGCATCATTTCAATGAAGGCCTCAATGCGGGTCTTCATGGCGCCGTCCAGTGGACCCGGCCGGTCACAGTCTAAGGTAAGGATCGGCAGATGGATATGTTTCCTGATGATACTATCATGGATATGCCGGTGACAGAAGCTTTGCACATAATGGACAAGGCCGTTTATGTTCCTCGACCTTAGCGCCGCCTGAATATCTTCCAGCCGGGAAAAAACGTCGTAGGGATACGTATATCGGCTGTATTGCTCAACCAGGGACTTGGTTTGATAGGGCATACTAAACTGCCTTTGGATTTCGTTGAACACCACGTGTACCCCAAGTGAAGCGAGAAACGAGTAAAGGTCTTCACATATAGGTGGGATGCCGATAACGCCAATCCGAAGGTCGTGAGAAATAGGCGTGCGCCCTTGCGCTATTTTTAAGAATCGTGCAGCGCGTTCATCGAAAATCGTGTAATCCCCCATCAAATCGCTTGCAGAGACCGTCCAGATGTGGTTTTCCTCGCCCGTTACCAGGTTGTCCATCCACGTAAGCCTGTCAATTTCATGTATCTTTGCACGTACCGAATCGAGACACTGTTTCATCTCCTCCGCCCTTGCATAGTCCACGCCCAGGCGAGCGGCAAGCTTTACCAACTGATCGTGTAAAAATGCCCTGTCTGTTTTGGAGTGCGGATACGCGAAGGGGATGGTTTCGATGCCATCCGATTGAAAAATCTCCATGAGCGCCTGGTTGTTACTGCAATCCCCCTGAACGACACTAATGACCTTCCGGATCTGAAATTTCCAGACCGCCGAGTGAATACCTTTGATCCAGGCGCAGGTGTTCCGTGGCAGTCCCGCCGATTCGGCGTCTTCAACCATCTTGTACGAAAGCCTGTCGCAGACAAAAATATTATTCAGGTCTATAGGGATATAACCGGCCGCAAAGACAATCTCGATGGGGATAGTAGAGGTTATCCCAATAATCCTGTCCAGTGGCAGGCATTCCATAACGGGAAGGGTGGGGAGTAGGTTATCATTAAATTTGAGTAACATAAGTATCTTCAGAAGGGATCCATTAAATCCCTTTTTTATTTCGGCGTCAGTGCCCCGGTCTTTTCAAAGGCTTCTATCAATTTATTTATATCGTTTGTCGTATGGGTTGCCATCAGAGAGATGCGTAACCGGCTTGTGCCTACGGGCACCGTAGGGGGGCGAATTGCCGGCATGAGAATATTATTCTGATACAGTTTTTCCGATACCCGGAGCGTCTCTTCCGCCGTACCGATAACAAGGGGAATTATGGGGCTTTGCACGGCGGGCGCATTTTTATATTGAGACAAGCGCAACTTCAGGTACGCAATATTATCCCACAATTTTTCCCGAAGAGAAGGACACTCCTGGATGAGCCCCAGTGCGGCAAGAGAAGCCACGCACGCGGCAGGCGGAAGCGCCGTTGTGTAGATAAAGGAACGCGCCTTGTTTTTCAGGAAATCGATGAGACTCCTATCCCCGGCGATAAAACCGCCGATGCTTCCCAGTGCCTTGCTCATGGAACCCATAATAACATCAATCTTCCCGTGAAGACCGCAATGCTCTATCATGCCCTTCCCCTGTTGACCAAAGACGCCCAGGGCATGCGCGTCGTCCACCATAATGAGAGCGTCGCATCGTTTGGCAACCTCCACAATTTCCGGCAGCGGTGCCGTATCGCCATCCATACTGAATACACTGTCGGTTACTATCAGCCTTCTGCGAAATGAGGCATGTTTTTTTAACAGGGTTTCCAGATAGCTTACATCATTATGGGGATAAATACGAAAGGTTGCGCCTGATTGGCGACAGCCGTCAATAATACTTGCGTGGTTCAGCTTGTCTCCGATAACAACGTCACCTTTCCCGGTGAGTGCGCACAGGGCGCCAAGATTTGCCATATAACCCGTCGGGAACAGCAAGGCAGCCTCTGTGCCTTTGAATGCGGCAATCTTTTTCTCTAGCTCATCGTGGGGCGTCATATTCCCGGAAACCAATCGGGACGCCCCTGCCCCCCAGCCATACCGATGAATGGCCTCTATTGCAGCTTCTTTTATTCCTGGATGATTGGCGAGGCCGAGGTAATTGTTTGAGCAAAACGACAAATAAGACTTGCCGTAAACTTTAATATACGGCTCCTGGGGACCTTCTACGGTTTTTAGCTGCCGCAGCAGGGCGCGTTCCTTTAATTCCTTTAATTCGTCAGAAACAAAATCTATGCTCATTACTTACTTCGCAGAGAAATACCGGTATTCAAAACCCAATCCGGTTTTTAATGAATAACACGTAACAAAAAATGAATAATAAGAAACACTTAGCCTCTACTTGGAACCATATCTTGTATTTTCCGGATACCACAATAATAACGTCCCATCATCTCGACACAAACCCCGGCTCCAAGGGTTCCTGGATTATGGCATTTATCTCCTGTTCAGTCAAGTCCCGGTTGTAAAGACGCACGTCATCTATGATGCCGTTATAATACCCCTTCGTGTCCAACGGGCATCCAATATTCATGCCCGGATAACGGGTCACGGGTGACACGACGTTGCTGGCCGGGTGCGTTGCCGTGCTTACCAACACTTCCCGTCGACAGAAAGCGTCTGTTTCCCGGTTTCCTTGTTGTAAACGCCTGCCACGTGATGCCAACTGCCCACGGAACCGGATATCTTTGCATTGATAACCTTCTGTGTCCTCTTACC
>CAYJPZ010000272.1:0-2957 GCA_964372185.1 uncultured candidatus Brocadiaceae bacterium | reverse complement strand
AGGCTGCCATGGGCAGAACCTTTATCTCCCCTCTAGAAAGAGGGGATTAAGGGGTGTGTCTCAAGTAGGGGCGTATTGAAGTCGCTCCACACAGGCAGGTCGGTAAAACCGTATTTCTATTGGAGTTTTTCAAAGAGATAGCGTGTTACAGAAAAACAAAATTTGTTTTATACTCATTATCATAAGCCTCTATTACTTTACAGCAAATATTTATTCAAAAAGGGCGCTTGGGCAAATTCAGAAAGAATCGCCGCCTATTGTATGCCGTGTCTATAATGATGGAAGTATTGAAAAACTGGAAATATCTTCGGGGGAATTCAAAGGCAAGGTATCTCCTGGAACCAAAGGAAGAGTCTATTTTATAAATAGCAATACGGAAAGAATTATAGCAGATATTGAGGTCACTGAAATAAAGGGAGATGGTATTGTCTGTGCAAAAAAGATAAAAGGAAGCAAGACGATTAAGATCAAAGCAGGAGACTATGTTTTATTTTCTCTTGAGCAATCATCCGGAGAAAAAGACGCTGATGCATATTTTGAGAGTGGGAATGTACATTTTAAAAAGGGTGAGTATGACAGGGCTATCGCAGATTACAATCGTGCGTTGGATATAAATTCAAGGCATACTGATGCCTACTATCACCGTGGCTATATTTATCATCTAAAAGGTGAATATGACAAGGCATTATCAGATTATAATCACGCAATCGAAATAAATGCGAAGTATAGCCAAGTTTATCACAATCGAGGGAATATTTATCTAACTAAGGGAAAATATGACTTAGTTATAGAAGATTGCAATAAGGCACTGGAGATAAATCCAATGGCAGAAACTTTCTATACTCGTGGAGTCGCTTATGGGAATAAAGGAAGATATGAACTTGCTATTGCAGATTATAGTAAGGCCATAGAGATGAATTCGGAATATGTTGATGCTTATAATAATCGGGGACTTACTTATGTTTGGATGAGGAAGTATGACCTTGCTACTGCAGATTGCAACAAGGCATTGGAGATAAATCCAAGGTATCCTCAGGCATATAACAATCGTGGGCTTGCTTACACAGGGAAAGGTGAGTATGACCGTGCTATTAAGGATTATAACAAGGCATTGGAAATAGACCCTATGCACTATCAAGCTTATGGGAATCGTGGTGGTGCTTATATGGGTAAAGGTGAATATGATCTTGCAATTGAAGAATTCAAAAAGGCGCTAGATATAAAACCGGATTATGTAGAAGCTTATTATAACATGGCTAATGCCTGTGATAAGGCTGGTTATAAAAAGAAAGCAATTGAACTCTATAAATCATTTATCCGGTATGTCTCACCAGAAGGTAGCTCTGATATTATCCAGGAAACGAAACAAAAAATAAAAGAATTGGAATCATCAGTTGGGTCAAGTGATGGTCAGGCAGAACTTCCTGATGTTTCATCACCCATTTCTCAAAATGTTAGAATGGTAATCGAACTCTTGGATTCAAACGACCCGCAAAAACAAAAGAAAGGTATTTTCTTAATGAAAAAAGAAAAAATAAAATCAATTAAAGCGATACCTTCACTAATAAAGATTTTAAACAACAATAATGATTCTCTGGCTTGTGTTTATAGTCATCCTAGTAGTAGTGTGATGTTAGATTTTAATTCTATGGGTAGAAAAGCTGCTGAGATTCTAATTGGAATAGATGAACCTGCTGTAGAATCTCTTATTCCTGTATTGAAATCAGACTCTATGTTGACACGCATGAACGCAGTATTTGCTTTAAGAGGAATTGGAGACGCACGTGCGGTAATACCGTTAATCACAGCTCTTAACCAACAGAATAAACCGAAAGATGCTGATGACGGATTATACTGGGAGTGGTTAGTAATAGCTTTAGGGGAATTAAGAGATAAACGTGCAGTAGAAATTTTGATACAAATTCTTAGTGACCATAATGAGCATGGCTCAATTCGAAGACATGCAGCGTGGGCATTAGGGGAGATAAAAGATAGCCGCGCGGTAGAGACTCTGATAGATGTTCTTGATGAAACCTTTTGTGATATACCATGGAATGCCAAATTTGCCTTGAAAAAGATAACAGGAGAAGATATTGACGGAGGTCTTAAACAATGGCAAGAGTGGTGGAATCAGAACAGAGAAAAATTTAACAAGAGCGAATAACTCTGGGTAATAGATTGGTGATCAAAAGAATTTTATTTCATTTATAGAGAGAGGAGAGAGCAAATGAAGATGAAAAAAGTAAGTTTAAAGGGATTAAATTTATTGTTTATTATTTGTCTTACTTTATCTCTTGGTAGTTGCGCTACTACGGAAAATGACTTGAAGAAAACTAATCGTCTGCAACCTTTAACTTTTGGCCCGCCGGCCTACATTCATTTTACGACTGGTAAAGATGATCCTGAGGCATTTACAATACAAGAAGGTTTGGAAGTTATGCTTACTCGTACTCCAACAGGAGATTGGGGACCTAGTAGCAGTGGTATGCATATACTAAAAGATACTGATATTACATTTAGCGCCTATGTTTGTGACGCTGACGGAAGACAAACCGATATAAAACCTAATTGGAAGGCGTCAAATCCAGCCGTTTTATCAATCAGCCCTTCTGAAGTGAATGCAGTTACTGTCAGGGGAATGATGAAAGGGATTACAGACATAATAATTGAAGCTTCTGGTTTGAAAAAAGTGGTTTCTGGAATTGCCGTAGAATAAAAAATCCTGAAAGGCAAGACTTACCATTTTATAAGGACCGCGATATGGCTGAAAAAAGCTGGTATTACGTAAAAGATAACAAACCCGTCGGGCCAATACCCGACAGTAGGATGCGTGAGATGTTTCATACGGGAAATTTAAGCATACAGACACTGGTATGGTCTCAGCCCATGCCTAATTGGATGCCAGCCTCCACAATTGAATCTTTTCGATTAAATACTACAAGTCCTCAAGTACATTT
>CAYJPZ010000271.1:0-3073 GCA_964372185.1 uncultured candidatus Brocadiaceae bacterium | reverse complement strand
GTTCACGACCGGTACAAGGATTTAACAGAGGTGGAGAGGGCGTTTCGTGATTGCAAGACAGTGAATTTGGAGGTTCGTCCCGTCCATGTGAGAAACAAGGGGAGTACGCGGGGGCATGTGTTTGTGGTGATGCTTGCGTACATGATTATTCGAAGACTTCGGAAGGCATGGGAATCTTTTGACCTGACGGTGAAGGACGGCATTGAACAATTGGCAACCGTTTGTTCGATGGAAGTGAAGATCGAGGGGCAAAGCACCAGTTGTCTGAAAATCCCACAGCCACGAGAACAATCTCGTCAGTTGCTGGAAGCGTTGAAAATAAAGTTACCTGATGCGTTACCAAAGAGAGACATACGTGTAGTCACAAGAAAAAAACTACCTAAACGAAGAAAATCTCAATAAAATTAAGGCATCTCAGTTATTTTTGTTTTTTCGATTAGGGTGAACATCCGTTGAAGAGTGCAGTTTTGCTTACCGGAAGGGGCGTTCCGTAAAGCAGGCCGTTTATATGATTAAGGCATATTATGAGCAAGGGTATCATTGGGTTGTTGATGCAGACATTGACGCATTTTTTGACAGCGTGGACCATCCTCTACTTCTTGAAAAATTCAAGAAATACGTCCATGTTCCCTTCATTCAAACCCTGATTGAACTCTGGTTAAAGACGGAAATATGGGATGGCGTATCTTTGACCGTCTTGCAAAAGGGTATCCCGCAGGGTTCCCCTATTTCGCCCATCCTGGCTAATTTATTTTTAGACGAATTGGATGAAGAATTATTAAAAAGGGATTTTAGGTTGATTAGATACTCAGATGACTTTGTCATCCTCTGCAAAAAACCAGATGAGGCAAAACATGCCCTGCAACTCTCAAAGCAGGTACTTGAAAAACTCCTTTTGCACTTGGATGAAGAACAGATTATCAGCTTCGAACAGGGATTTAAGTTCCTCGGAGTCTTCTTTGTCCGAAGCATGATTATGACGCCTTTTGACCGTCCAAAGAAGGAACGCAAGGTGCTGTCTTATCCTGACCCATTAAACATGGATGATTATTTGATGAAAAGAAAGACGGGAAAACATGGCTAATCTTTATCTGACCGAACAAAATTCCATCCTCCGCAAGACGGGCGACCGGTTGATTGTGCAGAAGGACGACGAAATCCTCCTCGACGTGCAGTGCCATAAGATCGAGGCTGTGCTTATCTTCGGCAACGTCCAGTTTACCACGCAGGCCGTGCATGAACTCTTTGAACATGGCATAGAAATGGCTATTCTAACCAGGACGGGGAAGCTTGTCGGACAGATAACGTCTCCGTCAACAAAAAATATTGCCTTGCGTCTTCAGCAGTTTAAAAAGTATTGGGATAACGGATTCCGGCTGTCGCTATCAAAATCAATCGTGGAGGGAAAGATTAAAAACGCCCTTCACGTAATCCGTCTCTTTTCGTATAACCACGGTGAACTTGATTTTGGCACGGAAACGAGTCTTTTAAAAACACGGCTCGATGACGTGAAATCTGCAACCCAAATTGACCAATTGTTTGGACTGGAAGGGAGTGCGGCCAGGACCTATTTTGACGCCTTCAGCAAGATGCTTCTGGATAAATTCGGCTTTCCCGGAAGAAAGAAACACCCTTCCACCGATCCCGTGAATGCCTTGCTTTCATTCAGTTACACCATGATATTCAACGAAATATCGTCGCTCCTGGATGGATTGGGATTCGACCCATACCTTGCTTACTACCATAGTATTGATTATGGCCGGATGTCTCTCGCTTCTGACCTTATGGAGGAATTTCGCGCCCCGATAGCAGACCGTCTTACCCTCCATCTTGTGAACAACCGGATTTTCAAGCAGGATGATTTTTACACGACCCCACAGGAAGGGGTATACCTCAAACGCGAATCATTAAAGCGATTCTTTGTGGAATATGAAGGTGCGCTGAATAATGAGTTTATTCACCCGGAAACAAGGGAAAAAACCACCTATAGAAAGTGCTTTCGTTTGCAGGCGGAAAGGCTTGCCGTAACCCTTCAAAATGATAGTCCGTATGTCCCCTTTGAACTGGAAATATAGCGTATGTTTTATCTTGTCTCTTATGATATACCAGATACGAAGAGGAGAACCAAGCTGGCAAAGACGCTTGAGGATTTTGGCGACCGGGTGCAATACAGCGTCTTTGAATGCATACTGGACGGTGACCTTCTTGAGAAAATGATGGACAGGATACATAAAATTATTTCCGCGGAAGCGGATAGTGTGCGTGTGTATGCGCTCTGTGCGAAATGTGAAGGGGTTATCAAGGTGATCGGCCAGGGAAAAGTGACAAAAAACGAGGATGTTTATATCGTGTAACCTTCATTTTCAGATGGACAAAATTGGTTGAACAAAATACAATGAGAAATCCTAGCGCGGTCATGCTGCAACCGAAGCAAGTGTAACTACCAGGCAAAAACAGAAACCACAGATTGCACAGATTACACAGATTAAAGATTGCACGGCGACAGATAAATACTTTTGCCAAAGCAGATGCGAGGTGGTAAAAACTTACAAAAAAAGAAATTTTTACGGGGTAATACTACAGAGAAAAAGCTGGAAATTGCAGAAATGAGGTAAATTTGTATGCAAGTATTGATATGTCAATAGGTTAGCGGAGATTGAAAAAGAGGTAAAAAAGGGGGTAGGTTACAGGAAAATTATAAGTGTTTGTATGTTATAATCTTACGAATAATTTTTTTGAAATTTTAAGGAGGTGAGGACTAACAATTATGTCAAAAAAGGGAGGTTACAGGAAATGGCCTTGTAAGTGGTTGTGTACAAATAGGTTAAAAGGGGTGCCGTAGGAATCATTGACCTGATGAATAAGGGATTGCGACCAATGTGCCTCCTACAGGCCAGTTTTACCCAATTACGTAGGAATCATTGACCTGATGAATAAGGGATTGCGACGATGAACAAAAAACTAAGCTTATTGCCCAAAATGTGTAGGAATCATTGACCTGATGAATAAGGGATTGCGACACTCCTGCTGTATAGCAACCTCCATCAGGAGTTCCCGGTAGGAATCATTGACC
>CAYJPZ010000270.1:0-3087 GCA_964372185.1 uncultured candidatus Brocadiaceae bacterium | reverse complement strand
CCAATCCACCACCAATACTACTACCACCAGGAATGCCCCCCCCACCAGATAAAAATTCACTTCCCGTAAACCATGTATCGGGAGCGAGGATGGTTACTGCGGACTTATACATCTTTTGCATAAGCAAGCTTATGATTGCAGAACCCAATACCGCGCACAAGAATATAATACCTATGAGCGCCTTATGCTTCCAAATCACCAGTACATAAGCTATCAGGTCAACTTCATCTTCATTTATCGTAGGCACATTTTGTTGCTCTGACATAAAAAAACACCATCCTCAGATTGATTGATACTGAAAACCGTCTTGATTTATTTTGATTATTTCATAATCGATGACAAAGCAGCCATGGACATCATCGTCTGACCAGATATAGTTGCGACCTGCGATATCCACGACAAATCTCTCAATTCTATCTTTGGAGGAACGATAATTGTGTCTCCCGGATCAACTTCCTTTAATTTCAAAAAACCTACCACTGCCGACCCATCAGCCTTGAGTAAATACATCTCCTTCTTGTCAGCGTTTTTCGTAAGCCCCCCGCTACGGTTAATATAATACTGCGGGTCCGTATTCTTCTTATGAATAATCGAACTTGGGTTCCTCACGCTCCCCAGAACCATGACGTCAGCGGGCGTTATCGGCACCGTCAAACTATCCCCGTCCTGCAAAAGAACATCATCTTCTGTGCCTTCAAATTTTTCGACTTTACCTAGAGCAATAACAAGCCGACCAATGACTACCCTGGAGGCTATTGTCCGAATTTGTGCCCGCTTTTGTTCCAACTGCTGTTCATGCATGCTACTATCCGACTTGGATACGAAAGCGGGTCTTTCCGTAGATAATAACTGTTCCTCAAATTCCAGTATAAACTTCTGTAGTCTTTCCTGTTCCTTTTTTGCCACGGCCTTGCGAATAAAGACAGCGCCTTTGAGATAGGCTTTATCAGTGAATCCCCCTGCGCGTCTGATTACTGAACTGAGACGGTCTCCAGACTGTATGGTATAACCCCCGGGTAATTTAAACTCGCCCGATAAGGTCACCGCCTCCGATGCTTTAAATTCGCTTCTCACGGTGATCTGATCACGAGGCATTAAATCGATATCCTGAGTAATGTCTCCACTCCATGCCTTTTTTAAATTTGCGTGAATAACCTGGGTAGTAAGGTCCTCTTTAAACCTTACGATTTCCACGTTGTCCAAGTAGGCATCGGGCAGGATCGATTGTGCAGGTATCAACTGACTCAACCGCATTCCTGGTTTGAATTCATAATCGCCAGGCTGCTTGACTACTCCGCTAAGACTAATGGTATTGTAGATACGCGGGTCGCTGGGAAAAATAGTTACCAGATCACCATTTTGTAACTCTATATTGTTCGACACACCTTCTTTACTGTTCACCTTGCTAAGATCAACGTCAATGACCTCCCGTTCTGCGCTTGGTTTTGATCTGGTAATCTGCACACGGTTAAGATAACTTTGTACGGTCAATCCACCTGCCATAGTCATAAGGTCTTTAATACGAAGTGTTTCCTTGAATTCGTAGATGGCCGGCCGTTTTATTTCCCCCACAATCCCGACAACATTCCCTATCGGAGGGACAAATATCACATCGCCTGCTTCTAAACGGCAATCCCTGCTCTTATCACCAGAGAGAAGGAAATCGTAAAAATCGAATTCTTCGACTATTTGGTTATTCCGCTTTAATTGGATATTCCGAAGCGTCCCAAGGGGGCTGGGGCCACCAGCGGCAACAAGGGCATTCGTTAATGAGGAAAGCGCGCTAATATCATAAGAACCAGGTTGTTTGACCTCTCCCACCACATATATCTTTATGGTCCTGAGGTGTCCCATTGTCACGCTTGATTGAAAACCTTTATAGTATTGGGAGAGATATGACAAAATCAGTTTTTCTGCCTGGGAAAAGGTAAGTCCCCACACGCGTATAGGGCCTACTGTAGGAAGGTAAATCCTGCCATAGTGATCGACTGTTTGGGCATAGGTGTTTTCCATCGCCCCCCATACGATTACCCGCAGCTCATCCCCCGGCCCTAGTACATACTCGGAACTAATCGGAACATCGTCTACCGGTGCAAACGTAGATACTGGAAGGCCAAAAATCGCATATCCAAACTGCCGGAGAGGCTGAAGTTGGGCGCCAGTGGTTGGGGGGGTACGTGTTTGCAGTATACCCTGAAAAGAGGTTTCTATGGGGGAAAACGGGCTGAGGTTTGTACCGTATCCGGCAATTGGCGACCGCACGGTATGTTCAGTAGTACCGCTGTCTTGTTTATCCTGCTGCTGTTCTTGTAAACCTTGTTTTTGCCCCGTTAATGGTTGTATATTTGTTTCACTTTTCTTGAAGGGGATTTGCATTTGGTTTCCTGAAGGCGCAGCATCCGGGGCTGTTGAAGTTGGCTGTGGAAGGAACGGTGTCTGCGGACTCGTTATTGCTCGTGGGCCACCGGATACGCTCTGACCCCCTTCTTGTGCAAAGAGCGGATAACACACCCACATAACCAGAACAAAAATGCCAAAGGGAATGCTAAAAACCCTGCTTTTCATGTGTCCTCTATCCTCCTCAGATTCAAAACCGTACGGTCAAAATTCTTAAGTATTAAACATTAATCTAGGCTAATAATCAATATTATTTCTTCAGCAAGCAACAGGATGGGAATAAAGAAAATAAACAAAAAGCCCTCCCCTTTAAAACAAGCGGAGGGCTTTTTTGTTTAAAGTAGACAATAAGCCGAGTTTTGTCGTGGGTGATCATTCATCTAGTCGCGACGTTGCCATCGAGATCAAACGGCTTACCCAGAGGTATTAGCGAAGCGGACCACTTCATCCCTCCCTATTTAGCCTTTCTCCCAGTGGGGTTTGCCATGCCCCCGGTGTCACCACCGGAGCGGTGGGCTCTTACATTAAGTCGATACCCCCCGGACGTTTATCCGGAGGGGCAACCCCACCATTTCACCCTTATCTCGTCCGCAGACGAGACGGTATATTTTCTGTTGCACTTTCCTTCCCGTCACCGGGACTCCGCGTTACGGAGCACTGTGTCCTGTGGAGCTCGGACTTTCCTCCCGT
>CAYJPZ010000269.1:0-3091 GCA_964372185.1 uncultured candidatus Brocadiaceae bacterium | reverse complement strand
TAGGGTGGGCATTGCCCACCGCAACATTGCCTACCCCTCTGCATTGCTTGTTTTTTGGTTGGCAATGCCCACCCTACAGGCTATCGCGCTATGCAGGTTGTCCAGGATGTCGGTGGCAATCATCGAGATTTCACCCTTCTCCCGCACGGCAAGGTCCCCTGCCGTACCGTGCAAATACACACCCAGTTGCGCTGCTTCAAATGGGGTATACTGCTGTCCCAAAAAGGCAGCAATCATACCGGTCAGCACGTCACCCGACCCGGCAGTCGCCATTCCAGGATTTCCCGTGGTATTTACAAAGAATTTTTCTTCATTCATAACGATAGTCTGATGTCCCTTCAGCACCAGCGTTACTTTGTTCCTACCTTTGACAAACTGCCTGGCAATTTCCAATCTCTTTGACTGCACGTCCTTCGCTGAAGACACACCCACAAGACGCGCCATTTCTCCGGGATGTGGCGTAAGGATAACCGGTTGCTTCACGCGGTCTACTATTTCAGGACTATCAGCCAGGGCAGTAATGCCGTCGGCGTCCAACACAATGGGAATATCCATTGTCAGCAACAACCACTGTATCAGCTTTTTCGTTTCCGGGTACTGTGATAGTCCCGGCCCGACGGCTGCCACGTCAAATCTCCGAGAAAAATCAAGGATGTCCTGACGTCCTAGTTCCGAAAGGGTTTTTGACGGTGTTTCCGGCAGCGGGTGGGTCATTACACAGGTTAGCTTGGATGCAACAATTCCATGCAGGCTTTCCGGGATACCCAGCGTAACGATTCCTGCACCTGCGCGCAACGCGGCAGAGCTGCAAAGACAAGCTGCGCCGGTCATGCCGCAAGAACCGGCCAGCACAAAGACCTTTCCGTAGTCGCCTTTATGGGTATCAGCTTTTCTGGGGGTAATTTTAGGGATATCTTTTACTTCATACATTGCAATTTCTCTTTGGTGGCACAGGCATCTTGCCTGTGCTATTATCGGTAAATTCTAAATTCTTTCACAGGCTGGAAGCCTGTGCCACCAGATTCCCTATTTTATTCCTAAAATATCTGATGCTTTCCTACCCACTTCGCCCTTCAACATTCCTTATCCGGTTGATTAACGAAGCGACGTATGCCGCCCCAAAACCATTGTCTATATTTACCACAGAAACACCGGCGGAGCAACTGTTCAACATGGACAGAAGGGGCGCAATACCCTGAAAACTAGCGCCATAACCGATACTGGTCGGCACGCCAATCACAGGGCAATCCACCAATCCGCCAACAACACTTGCCAAGGCGCCTTCCATCCCTGCCACGACTATAATTACGTTGGCCTTAAGCAATTCTCCATGGTTTTTCATCAAGCGGTGGATGCCTGCAACGCCGACGTCGTAAAGCGCCTGAACGTTGTTGCCCATGATCTCCGCCGTCACCTTCGCTTCCTCCGCTACCGGGATATCAGAGGTGCCTGCCGTTATAATCAGGATGAGGCCTTTCTGCGGTTTACGCTGTGTTTGACGGATCGTTATGGTCTTTGCCTGTTCATGATAGACGGCATTAGGGAATTCTTTAAAAACGGCTTCGTAAACCTCCCTATTGGCCCTGGTTGCCAGCATGTCGTTCTTTCCTGCAACGATTTGTTCCACGATCTTTACGACCTGCTCAGGCGTCTTGCCCATGCAAAAAATAACCTCAGGAAACCCGCACCGAATCTTGCGGTGACTGTCTACTTTAGCAAAACCAATGTCTTTATAGGGCAGTTCCTTGATTTTTTCAAGGACATTGTTCAGTGCAACATTACCGGCTTTGTAATCTTCTAATAATTGCTTAATAATATCAATATCCATAGCTCAAACAAAAAACCCCTTGTATCCCCTTTGCGGAAAGGAGATCAAGGGGACTACGAAATTTCAGGAATAAAACAAAAAGTCATCTAATATCATCGAGCAAAATCATAGCAAAAACTATCGTTTTTAGCAAGTATATACCTGTAACGATGAAAACAAGCAGGCTGGAAGCCTGCGCTACGGAATAGCCTCAACGTCCAGCCCTGAAATATCTCCCTCTGAATATTTTATGTAAGCAAGCCCTGCCACCATAGCCGCATTGTCGGTGCAGAGCCGGGACGCCGGATAATATACAGGGATGCCCATCTCTGCGGACTTGTCCTTTAATCTTTGGCGCAATCTGGAGTTGGAGGCAACACCACCGCCGATCATAACGCAACGCACAGGATATATCCGTGCCGCCAACGCAATTTTTCCCACCAGCACGTCAACAACCGCTTCCTGAAAACTTGCCGCAACGTCCGCAATTTCCCGGTAAGATGGGATCTTTACCGGCGCTTTTTTTAAGTCTTGTCCCCGGTGATGGTAGAGAACGGCTGTTTTCAGTCCGCTAAAACTGAAATCAAGGGAGTCGCTGCCAAGGTATGACCGCGGGAATGCCACGGCAGACGGGTTTCCATGCCTCGCCAGCTTGTCAATAACGGGTCCTCCCGGATAACCCAGGTCTAATATCTTGGCGATCTTATCAAATGCCTCACCGGCGGCATCGTCAATCGTTCCACCGAGTAGTGTATGCCTTGTCGGACTTTCCGATAAAAAAAGAGAGGTATGTCCTCCGGAGACAACCATGCTGATAGCGGGATACTCTATAGCGTTGGTTTCTAAATTATTTGCATAAATATGGGCGTAAAGATGGTTTATGGTGATCAATGGAATATCCAGCGCCAGGCACAATGACTTCGCCGCGGTTATCCCAATAAGCAAGGAGCCGATAAGACCCGGTGTGTTAACAACGGCAACCGCATTGATATCAGCCAATGTTATTTTTGCCTCAATAACGGCGCCGTTTATGACGCCGAGAATAGACTCCAAATGCGCCCTGCAGGCAAGTTCAGGCACAACACCGCCAAACTGACGGTGCAATACCTCCTGGGAAAAAATAACGTTCGACAATATTTCTTTCCCATCTTTTACGATGGACGCGGACGTCTCATCGCAGGATGTCTCTATGCCAAGTATTAACATAAAAAAGGCTTGAATACCTCGTATATGCCCCGTAGGGGCAACTGCTAATAGGCAGGCAATTCATTGCCTGTTTTCAAG
>CAYJPZ010000268.1:0-3123 GCA_964372185.1 uncultured candidatus Brocadiaceae bacterium | reverse complement strand
ATTTCACAGATTACACAGATTTTAGTCAAGGAGGGCAGGGCATTGCCTGCCGTAACAAAGCGCCGGGAAAAGAGAAATTATTCATTTATTTTAGAGCGACAAAACCAGTGAACGCGCTTGAAAAACCGGATGCTATGGGTGAGGTTACAGCAATTTTGAGGCGGCAATGGCAATACTGGTACAACCGGCTACAATGGCAAATATTTTCATGAGTAGGTCACGGTGAGATGCCCTTATACGAAGTTCCAATGTGTCGATTTTCTCGTTTATGAATTCTTTTAAGCCTTGTTGTCCATCAAAGTGGGATTGTTCAAGCGTCTCAGCCAAGATTTCCGCTTGCTCGTGGGTGTTCATGGGTAAACCAAACCGGCTCAGGCTTTCTTATATTTTCAATTCTTTAGATATTGGCCTCCGGTAGTTTTAATCTGTGAAATCTGTGGTGCCAGTAGTTCTTTCCAAAACCGGGCTCTTATGTAAAGCCACCATTCTGAATACCACGGGAACCGTTATCCGGCTTCTTTGCACACATCAATCTGACGTAGTGTGTGACACCCGGAACCCTTCATTCGGCGCCGTTGCGAGGAGTTTTTTTTTCTTGTAAATCAACATGATGTTGCGCGCGTAGATAAACAGCCCCGAGCACTGTCCCACGATAAATACGGGGTCACGACGGTAAATTGCGTAAACCATCAATATCGTGCTGCCCGCCATGCTCAAGTACCAGAATATTTCCGGGATGACGCTTTCGCCGCGCTTCTCGGATATGATCCATTGGACAAAGAACCTGGAGCCGAATAAGAATTGTCCTACAAAACCAATGACAACCCAGAAATTAATCTGTGTCATAATGTTAGTCATTTTTTACCTCATAATTAAGTTTACGTTCTTTCATCCATCTCACAACAAGGAGGTCTATAAAAGCCCTGACAGCCCTGTTGGATATTCCATACTTGGATTTCCCAAATTTACGCGGATAGTGGTTTACCACGACCTCGGCAACGGTAAATCCCTCCATTTTAAAGAGCGTCGGCAAAAAACGGTGCATACCGTTGAATAGTTTGATTTTATCGAGACATTCCTTTCGGTATGCCTTGAGGGAACACCCCGTGTCCCTGATCTCCTCCTGCGAAAGCTTGTTCCTTATGGCATTTGCCACCTTTGAGGAAATGCGTTTAATCCAGGGATCGTTCCTCTTTTGCCGCCATCCGCATACCATGTCGTACGTTTTTAGTTTTTCCAGCAATTGAGGAATATCTGCAGGGTCATTCTGTAAATCGGCATCCATGGAGACTACGTAGCTTCCTTTGGCATGTCTGAAGCCGGCGTCCATGGCCGCCGTTTGGCCCGCATTTTTTTTAAAGTGCATGGAGTGGAAGTTACTATGTGTGGAGCACCAATCCTTTGCCTTTTCGGCGCTGCCGTCGGTGCTTCCGTCATCTACAAAGACAACTTCGTATGAAGCGTCTTTCATGGCATTGATAATGGCATTTCCCAGTGGCTCGATATTATCGACCTCGTTATACAATGGGACAACAATTGAAATAGTAGGATGTTTCATTGACTCAACGACTTATCGTTTTGTAATAATGGTGATTAATCTGTATTTGTAATAAAATGAAACAAAATTATATATCATAATGGAAGGATTATCAAAAGAAATAAAACCTATTATGGTTTGTTGGCATGCGGAATGGCATGTCCCTTTGAAATAACTTGAATTTGTCTAACGCCACTGCTAAAATTACCTGTCGGATGAGCCGGTATGATATTGGATAACTATGATTACCATGCCGTTTTGTTGCGCTAACCCAGCGTATTTCATTTTTGTATAGACACCAAAGGGAGAGCTACGGATTGTGGGCGTGTTAGCGATGGTGAATCATCATATGAAAAGGAATATTTTACAGAAATTGCCGGTAGTAGGGGTGTTGTTCGTTGTGTTTTTCGCATGGGGTTGCGCCTCTCAGCCCAAAAAAACAACGGCGCCGGAGCCGTTTGTGAATGAAGTTACCCTTATAGAAGGCGCCGAATCTGCTGTGAGTTCTCCAACGGCGGCTCCCGCTACCCGAAAGGTAAAAACAAAGTCCGCGAAGGGCGGGAAAACCGTGTATATGGTTAAAAAAGGGGATACCCTATGGCGTATTTCAAAAGATCATGGCGTATCAGTTCGGGCACTTTGTAAGGCTAATCACATAAATAGCAAAACAGATCTGGAAGTGGGACAAAAAATTATTATTCCTTCATCTGGAAAGGTTTCGTCATCATCCAAATCATATTCCAGCAAGGCCTCATCGTCCTCCGGTGTTAAACAGGGCGCAACTCCCCGTGGTTTTGTGTGGCCGGTTAAGGGAAAGGTGGTGTCGCCATTTGGCGCTACAAGGAATGGTGCAAAAAATATCGGCATCGGTATATTACCGCAGTCCGGTCAAAAAGTGGTTGCTTCAAAAAAAGGTGTCGTAGAGGCCGTATCGGCTATAGACGGCGGGAAATGTACCATTATTATAAAACACGAAGAGGGGTGCCGCACCTTCTATGAAGGGTGTAGTAATCCCGCCGTGGGTGAAAAGGCCACGATAGAGCAGGGGCAACCGATAGCTTGTGTCGGTGGGGATGGCGCCGGCCAACCGCAAGAGCTTGTTTTTAAGATTTATGTAAGGGACAAGCCGGTTAATCCCACGTCGTACCTGCCGTAGTTTTTGCTCTGAAATATGCCGCCTTTGAAAGGCGGCTTCATGTAAACAAATGGTGACGGTTTCATAAATTATGCCTATTTACGAATTTCTCTGTGATAAGTGCAACACAAAGTTTGACGAGTATTTCAAAAGCTCTACGGAAAAGAAGAAATTGTTTTGTCCATCCTGCAACAGCCGCCGCGTGCACAAAATATTCTCCCTATTTGGAACATCAACCGGCGGCGGTAGCGGCAGCCCATCCGGCGGCAGTTCCGACGGTTGCGGCAGTTGCACCGCTTCTACCTGTACCGGGTGCAGTTAACTTGAATGTACAGGAATTTTCAAACCGGTAGCGCAACCGTCTCGGTTGCGCGGATGAAAGTTGCCGAAGGCCTAATTAAATGTACAGGAATTTCAAAGTCCGGCCTGAAAGGCCGACAGGATATAGCGG
>CAYJPZ010000267.1:0-3170 GCA_964372185.1 uncultured candidatus Brocadiaceae bacterium | reverse complement strand
ACATGAAAAATCACTGAAGGCCTCATTTAATTCTGTTTTTGGGAAAACCGCTTATTTATGCTAAAAACAAAACTGCTCACAGCCGGGAGAACGTGTTAGATGCAGAGGGTTGCTTTTTGGTTCTTGTTTGTGATTTTGCTGGGCAGTGCATCATGGTGTGAAGGGGGGGAATATCCTTACCGGCTCTTTTACGTTTCCGGCAAGTTAGATAATGATGGTGACGTTGGGAAAATCTGCAGCGTCGTAAAATCGGCTGCGGGCGCCGGCTTTAACGGTATGGTTTTTTCCAGCCCCAGCTTGGAAAGATTAGGTGTTGAATTTTCTGATTATGCTAAAAGGTTAAAAGCGGTTGCCAGGGTTTGCAATGAAAATAACATAGAGATTATTCCCATGGTTTTTTCGTTAAACAGTGACGATAGCACGGTGTTTCACGATAAAAATCTTGCCGAAGGGTTGCCGGTAAAAGACGCGCCATTCATTGTGTGGAATGGCGATGCGGTATTGGTTCCCGACCAGTCCGTTCGTTTTCCCAACGGTGATTTCGAGGACTATGTGGGTGACCAAATCAAACTGTACCAATTACAGGATGTTGCCGTGCAGGTGGTTTTTGCCGACAAGGCCGTATACAAAGAAGGCAAGGCGTCGCTGAGGTTTGAAAAACAAGAACAGGATGCCGGCACAAAAGGATATGTTGCCCAGGAGGTGCGTGTAAAACCCTACAGAAGTTATAAAATAACCTTTTGGGTAAAAACAGAAGGTCTTAGGCCTGCCACAAGCTTTCTGCCTCAGGTGCATGGAAAGGATAGCAGGATTTTAATGGAGTTGAATCCCGTCCTGCAACCTACCGGCGACTGGCGAAAAATGACCTTTGGTTTCAACAGTTGTGATAATACGACGGTAAAAATCTATCTGGGTCTGTCAAATTGGGTGAGTGGTAAACTGTGGATTGATGACCTAAGCATTGAAGAAGTTGCCCCCCTTAACGTTTTGTCACGCCTTGGAACTCCCGTAGTCGTACGCAACAAAAAAACCGGAACCACTTATGAGGAATCATACGACTTTGCGCAAATCGTAGATAGTAATATGAACTTCCGGTTTGACCATGAAGAACCGCTGGTTAAAATTGTTCCCAATAGCAGTATTAAAGATGACGACAGGTTGCTGATCAGTTTTTATCAGGGTATCGCCCTCCATGAGTCACAAGTTACCTTCTGTATGTCCGAACCTAAATTGTATGAAATCTGGCGATCTCAGGCGCGTGCCATTCATGAGGCAATTGCGCCCCATAAATACTTTCTCAATGTCACTCAAGTTCGCGCCGGGGGTACTTGTGAGACGTGTAAACAACGGGGGATTGCAGTGGCACAAATCCTGGGAGATTGCATTACCCGCCAAATGAGCATTGTGCGCGAACTAAATCCGAATGCCGAGGTGTTTGTCTGGTCCGATATGCTGGATGATAATCATAATGCGCGCAATAATTTTTACCTTGTTGACGGCGATCTTACCGGGTCATGGAATTACATTCCCAAAGACCTCATCATCGTTTGCTGGTGCCATAAATTAAGAAATGAGAGTATGCACTACTTTTCCAGTCGGGGTTTTAAAACGCTTGCATGTATTAATTCAGACAAAGGGGCGGACGAAATCAGGGATTGGCTGCAGGTGATGAAAAAAACACCGGACACAAATGGTGCGATGTACACCTCGTTTGAAAATGACTATACCAAACTTGCCTCATTTGGGAGGGTTGTATTATCTGATATGGGGGAGGAAGGTTGGTTGGATGTGTCTGTTCCGAAGGAGGAGGTTCTTAGGGGGACTTTAACTGCTACGCTCCGGGAAAAAGATGCAGAGGGAGAACGTCCGCGGATAACGGTGAATACCAGAGGTCGTGCCGATGATGAAAGAATTATCTCCGTTTCTTCGTCAGCGACACCTGATGAGGAGAGCAAGCAGGCCGTTGTGCCGATATCGGAAAATGAGGATGCTGAATCTCCGCGCAAAAACGCAGGTGGTGAACAACCGCCGATTACGGTATCTTCCGGCGGGGTTTCCGGTGATGGCCGGATTATCACCGTTTCTTCGTCAACGACCCCTGATGTGGAGCATAAGCAGACCGTTGAGCAGGTATTGAAAAATGAGGCTGTTGATAAGCCTCGTGTTGAAGCGGTCTCTGCGGTACCAGCGCCGGTGCAAGAAAGCGGCGGTAAAAAACAACTATCAGCAGCTTCTGCAACCACGATAACTGCAAGTAGTGAACAGAACCAACAGATTGTAACTTCACCAACGGCAAAAGGCACAAGCGAAGCAAAATCCAGGACGCCCGCTCCCGTATCTCTACAAAAAAATGCAGATAGTGAACAACCGCAGCTTGCGGTGTCTTCACCATCGGCAAAGACTACCAATGAGATTCAATCCAAAGTACCTGCAGGAAATAAAGACATCAAAATCATCGAACCGGAAGCGCCATCCCTTCGGTCACAAACAATGTTGAATACTTCACCTCCCCTTAACAAATCTGATGGAACGGGTGTTATTTTTGGACTTGTCGGTGGAAATGACGACGAGGTTATGAAGGGGGTAAAAATTAAAATTCAGGGAACGTCCTTTTCAGATTACGCCGTGACGGATGAAGATGGTTTTTTCGAATTTAGCAATCTCGCCGCGGGAGATTATGCCGTTACACAAGAGAAGGATGATTATCAAACACAAAGAATAATCATCAATCTTGAGGAAGGAGAGGTTGTAGATTTGGGAACCATTACTATGGGAACGACCAGAAGCTTCATTTACGGTTACGTGAGAGACTCCATAAGAGGAAATCCTATTGGAACGGCCACCATCAAGCTAAAGGGGTTGAAAACAAAGTCTAAAAATACCTCTTTTTCCGATACAGACGGGTTCTTTAAATTTGCGGATTTGGGTGAGGATACCTACGTGCTTATTGCAAGGAAAAGAGGTTTTAAAAGGTTAAACCGCACCATAAGACTAAGCAAAGGGGAAGAAAGGGAGCTTGAATTAGAAATGAGGACAAGGGTAAGGAAGGAAAAGTACCCTTCTAAAGTAACGATAGAAAGTAACAAGGGCAAGGTTTTGGAAGAGGAATAGATGGTATTGGCTTTGTTTTGTGGATGAAAATTATTTCAGGCAGGAGAGAAGGTAACTAC
>CAYJPZ010000266.1:0-3230 GCA_964372185.1 uncultured candidatus Brocadiaceae bacterium | reverse complement strand
GTTAAAGGTGCCAACCATGACGTCCTTCAGTTTCTTCTGAACATCTTCTTCACTCCAGAAGTAACACTGAATGTCCTGCACCCACTCGAAGTAAGAAACCGTAACCCCGCCAGCGTTTGCAAGGATATCCGGCACGAGAAACACCTTTTTATCAAACAAAATCTTATCTGCCTCCGGCGTTGTCGGGCCGTTCGCGCCTTCTACGATAATCCTGGCCTTGACATTGTTGGCGTTTTTTTCCGTAATTTGGCCTTCAATTGCCGCCGGAATAATAACGTCGCAATCCAGCTCATACAATTCCTCATTCGTTATTGCATCCGCATCCGGCAGGTTGTTAACGTGCCTATGCTCCTTAATATGATGGAGGAGATAAGGAAGCAGAATCCCTTTAGGATTGTACACGCCGCCGCTGACGTCGCTTACGGCGACGATATTGCACCCTTGCTCATAAAGCAATCTTGCCGCTACCGAACCGACGTTACCGACGCCCTGAATGGCCACGCGCATGCCGCGGAGTTCTTTGTATAAGACCCTTGCCGCCTCCATAACCATATAAGCAACGCCTCTTCCCGTGCCCTCAGCCCTTCCCAGGGAGCCGCCCAACAAGAGTGGTTTGCCGGTAACAACGCCCAGGACGGTGTTGCCCTGCTGCATGCTGTAAGTGTCCATCATCCATGCCATCGTTTGGGTATTAGTATAAAGGTCCGGGGCGGGAATATCCTTATCGGGGCCTATCATCTGGACAATCTCTGTTGTGTATCGACGGGTCAGCCGCTCCAATTCTCCTTGAGACATTTCTTCCGGATTGCATTGCACGCCGCCTTTTGCGCCACCGTAAGGCATGTGCATGAGGGCGCATTTCCAGGTCATCAACATAGCTAGCGCCGCAACCTCTTCCAGGTCTACGTTAGGGTGGTAACGGACGCCGCCTTTCGACGGCCCCAGAGTAATATCATGCTGCACCCGGTATCCTTTAAACACCTTCACATTACCGGAATCCAACCGAATTGGCACTGAAACAATGAGGGACCGTTTCGGATAGCGCATTCGCTGCCGTATCCCATCTTCTATTCCTAAAATGTCGGCTACCGCATCAAATTGCTTCAACGCCGTTTCGTAAAGGATATTATTGGTACTCATCCTGCCATTACCTCACTATAAAATTAGGTTGTCGGTTTCTTGCCACAAAGGCAAGCACATTGCTGTTTTGTTGAAACAAACTTACTTCCAGGGAAACAGGGTGTAGAAGTTCTGGAAACAAAAAGTGTATTATAGTAGTAGAAAATAATGCAAGTCAATGAAGAAAAATTTCTAAGGCCGCCCCTCCGGTGCTATATTCATTCATATACCGGTATAAATCACAGAGCAGGCACGGGTTTGTTCATGCCACCCAATATTCCGCACAAAATAATATATCCTTTAGAATTCCCCTTAAAACCAGTTGACAAGCATATTTCAATGTCATACAATCACGGCATATCTTGTAAGCATATCAATAAGGAGGAAATATATGCGTACCACGTTAAATATTGACGGCCTTTTAATAAAACAGCTTCTTGCGGCTACTCATGAAAAAACAAAAACCAGGGCAATCACTATCGCCATTAAAGACTACCTCAAAAAGAAACAAATTAAAAAAATTCTGTCTTACCAGGGATCGGTTGGTATACAAGACAACTGGCAGCAATTAGAGAAAGAAGAAATAATGGAATATGAAGACAAAAAATAATCCAAAAGTTATTGCGGACACTTGTATCTGGGTCGAATTCTTTCGGACGAAATCAGAAATCTCAAACTGCCTGAGAGACCTTATCGCTAGCAACCTTGTAGCTGGTGTTGGGATAATCATTGCTGAATTACTCCAGGGTACCAAGACAAATAAAGAACGTGAAATCATAACAGACATATTCAATACCCTTGAATATGTTGAAATAACAAAAGATATCTGGATAGAATCCGGAACGCTTGCCAGAAAACTTCGATCCGAGGGAAAGACAATTCCATTTTCTGACATCATTATCGCTTGTTGCGCAAAGAAGCATCAGCATCAAATCTTTACCATTGATAAACACTTTCATGCTATCCATGACATAGAATTATTCAAATTATTCTTAAATCGTGATATTTAAGCTTCTTCCCAATCTATCTGGTGTCTGGACGGAAACACTCCAACATCATAGTCTAATCAGGAAGATAATGGGTGTAGAGACGGGATTCGGAGAAGGCGTAATAAAGAGCATAAGCTTTGACAAAGGTTTTTACAAGAAAGAGAATAAAGAATTGCTGGGTTTGTATATACCGGTGGTAATCATGCCCAAGAAGGGCAAGAAGAATAAGGCGGAACAGGAAGAGGAGCCGAGTAAGACGTTCAAGAAGCCAAGTCACAAGCACTCGGCGGTAGAATCGGATATCAATCGTTTGGAGCATCACGGCTTGGATAGGTGTCCTGACAAAGGGTTGCATGGTTTTAAAAGATATTGTGCACTGGGCGTGTTAGCGGCAAATTTGCACAAGCTGGGAAACGTGCTTTTGGAGAAGGCACGGGAACAGGGTGAAAAGTCACGAAAAGCCGCCTAAGCAAACAGAAAACGCCAGGAAAAACAGCCTGCCGTGGAGATGGTATGCCCAGACAAGGCTAAAATAAAGGGAAAAACAAGGGAAACGTGTAAAAGAACCGTATTTTAAGCAAAAACCCAACCTCGAATTTTAAAATGGTCTCTTGGTAGGGAAATAATTGTTCTCGCACTTTTACAAAAACTGCGTTTTCGTTCAGACACTATATAGAACAGTTGATCTTGGAAATCCTGGTAACCGCTAATGAACGCCAATAAACGCGAAACAAAAAAATAGTTGGGCCGATAAAATAAAAACACTTGCAATTTTTTTTGTTTTTGCTATACTTGTAGAAGATAGTAGAAAAGTGATTTCCTGTCATCTCGATTCGAGTCATGTCATGTCAAGTCATATCATCCATCTATCATCTCGTTGTGCAAAATTTTGAAATTAAGGTAAGCTTGAAATTGTTGTCGTAATGTTGAAAAAATGTAGCAGTTTAGCTTTTTGAAGAACTTTCAGTGTTAAGCTATATCCTGTTAATAAGTTGCTTTCATTTGGCGCTTTTTGCCTTTTTTAAGCAATAGGTTAACGGTTATTGATGGTTTTTCAAAAAGCTATTTTGTTGCAAAAAACTTGTTCTTTTAAAATTTAAGAAGTCAAATGCGTGCGAGTTG
>CAYJPZ010000265.1:0-3310 GCA_964372185.1 uncultured candidatus Brocadiaceae bacterium | reverse complement strand
GATGTAGAGCGAAGTGCCACTTCGCTCGAACGAAGCAATCGCTTCGTTCTACAACTTTGAAATTCCTGTACATCAAAGTTAGGCCCGAAAGGCCGACAGGATATAGCGGGGGGTGAAGCCCCCTGTAAAGATAATAAAACAATACAAGCCCAGAAGGGGAGGGCAGTACATTTTGTTTTCATTATCAAAACAATAATAAATTTTTAGAAAAATACAGGCCGTGAGGTTTGAGTATCATGTTTTTATCAATGGATGCCTGGCGCCGTTTTGTGTCAGGAGACACTTTGTGTCAGGAACACTATTTCAGTAAACAACCCCTTCTTGCTTGCGCTACCACGTCCCTTTGTAATAATTATTTTGCTTAATCTATTTTGTTTTTTTTAAACGCCCATCCCCACGCAGTTCCTCAACTCCAAAGACGGTTTCAAACAGAAACAATGTATTTGTTAACTGCCTGTACACCAGCCTGTCACACCAAATATCGACCACAAGAAAAAGTATCTTCAACAAAATTTTCTTCCCCATTAATTGCGTATTTTGACCGCATAAAATAAGCCATGTAAACGTAATGTTTCTGATAAATATGGGTATTTTTGTGCATTGGCACTTGGTTTGTATATAAAGCGCTTATTGCTATGATCCATGCTTCGTGGGATGGGGCACGGAGATGTTTCTGCCTGTCAGTTCAAAAGATTTTTTCCCACGCAATTTTTACTTTAATGTACAGGAATTCCGCAATTACCGGGAGATGCGAAACATGTAACAAACACAAAAGGGTTACAGTTTCTAAACCCACAAGAAGCATTTTTCGTAGCCTTCGTGGGCCACCAACTTTGTAAAAATTACAATTATACTGGGTAAAATTTACAAAATTAGAGGATAAAAAACCGCATAATTCGAAATTCCTTGTTCGATATTCGTTATTCATTACACGTTTAAATGAATCCATAATTTTAAGTTAGCGCTTATGGGGTGTGTCATCCCCGGGGCGCTTATCGGGCTGGGGCAATTATCAGCCTTCATCTTTTGCCGCTCACGCGGATATTCCTGATGCTGGTCGTGGAGGAATCAAAATCGGGAAAGATATCGATACTATGGACTATAAGTCCACGCTTACATGCCGGAAATGTACGCGGCCACCGGCTAAAAGCAATCCCGATATCTCAGTTTTTATTCACAACCGTAGAATAGGGCCGCGTATGTGTTTCTTTTAGAAAACCTTAACCAAAGGAGCTTAGCAATGATACATTTTTATCAAACATTGCGAAAGGGTTGCTCATGTATGTTTAAACGAGCGGCCTTATTATTACCCAGTATGTTGCTGCTTTTGTCTTGCATGATTATGCAAGTATGTATCGCACAGGAAGAACCTGATGTAAATGGAATTCCTGGCTATAAGGGTATGAGTATGAAGGGGAATTGGAGGCCATTTAATAATCACTCTTACTGGAACAAACCAATTCCAGTGGATGCTCAAACGCATACGGACAGCGCGGCAATTATTAATGAATTGACGGTTAGAAATTACCCCAAAGAAATATTCCTCCGCTTGGGCGAAGAGTGGAATCCGACCCTGCATGTGGTTGGCTCGCAGGCATCGAAATTCTACTATCAATCCAGGTCTGATATACTTGAGAATGGGGTTAAAGTTGGAGTTAGACATGGGAGAATTTACCGTTTTACCCATTTTAATCTCCAGAACTGTTGGAATCCAGATGCAGACAACATTGACAATCAAGACGTCACTGACGAGGCGTGGCCATTCATCCCCGCTGTTACCTATCCGGCAAAAGTGGACGATGGCCTCATGATCGTAGTAGACAAGTCGGCTGGTAATAAGTTTACCTCCTACGAGGTATCACATGGTCATGATTATTTAAATACAGATGGTTACGCTCAATGTACGACGTTTAATATCTGGAACTTGGGTTACAATGGAATTGTAACCTATCGTCCGCTATGTTCGTCTGCAACCTCTGGGTCATCTGGTGGTGGTGGGGCCTCGTGCGCTTCGTGCGACGATTACTGGCAACATGCCGGCGGTCATGGCGCCGGGACGTCATTAATCGCGGGATTGATCCGTCCGGAAGAACTTGATAATGCATTAGATGCTCCGTTATCCCCTGAGGACCCGAATTACAACCCGGACGTAGCTACGGGAGATGGTTTAATCCATCACGCTTTAAAGTTCAGTTATGACCAAAACCGTAAAGGTGCGCCCCTGTATCCATTTGCCTACCGGAATGATGGAACGATGATACCAACAGCAGATCTGTCTAGAAAATATCCGGTAGAGGGTATGCTATTTCAGCTTATGGACCCTAATAATGAGATTGAAGATTCGATATCCAATCCTTATGCAAAGGTCATAGTCCGTACCTTGAAGACCTACGGTATGGTACTTGTGGACAACGGCAGTAATGGTTATTCGATGGCCTTGTACCTTCAGAATATGTACACCCCCAATAACGATCTAGCAACCAATAGAGTTTGGTGGGATTCGCATTACCAGAACATTTATGACGGTCTAACCGGTCCGAATCCCTATAACAATACCCCCAAAATTAGGGCCAGTCACTTTCGCGTTGTCGATACAGAAAACCTGTACTTATCGCATTACTTAAGTGACCATATAAACAATGATTGACCCCAGTGGGAGTTGGTTTACACCGTTACGCCCTATTCCAGGGTAATTTTAGGATATGTGCCAACCAGCCGGTTGGCTGAAATTACCGGTAGACGTAACAGTTGTTTTTTGCTTCACAAGGTAGGGACACGAGGTATTGTGTCCCTATCTTTTTTATCCAATCTGAGGTTATTCTGATGATAAAGCGTTCTTCCAGGCATATTGACTTTGTAGCGTGTTTTTCGTCAACGCCACTACGGTTATACCCATTCACCTTAATAGGGTTGTATCTATAAAGTTGTATTCCCACGCCATACTATGCTAGACTTTACTTTACCTCTCGTATTCTTAGCAAAGAAAAGCATGATCGTCAACTAATTCACGGTTTGCGTAGGGACACGGTGCCCGTGTCCCTGCGTGTAAGCAAAAAAGTCACTGCCGGTACCTGATTAAATTCGGGCAACGCGCTCTGTGCAATTGACGGCAAAATCAACCACATAAAACGTGCGGTTCAAGTTACAAGCTTGAACCCGCAATAACTACATTTTTCTATGAAAGGGGTTGTAATGTTTACCAGACAAGAAAGGCGCAAGACGCCTGCCGTGCAGGTAGTCGTTTGTTTACTGGTGGTGTTTCTATCCATAAATCTCCTCACCGTGTCGATGGCGTCCGGTAATGATGCCA
>CAYJPZ010000264.1:0-3361 GCA_964372185.1 uncultured candidatus Brocadiaceae bacterium | reverse complement strand
CCTGTAACCAGGGTCGATTGGTACGATGCGTACGCATACGCCGCTTGGGCTGGCAAGCGTTTACCCACGGAAGCGGAGTGGGAGAAAGCCGCAAGAGGCACGGATGGACGCAGGTTCCCGTGGGGTAACGTGTGGGATACGAAACGGTGCAACGTCGGCCCCAATGCACCACTGTCTGTTGGTAGTTTTGAGTATGGGAAGAGCCTCTATGGATGTATGGACATGATCGGGAGCGTTTCGGAATGGTGCAACGATTGGTACCATCCTGAATACTTTCAAACCTCTTCCAGCGTAAACCCGAAAGGGCCGGAAACGAGCACGGGGCTGCGAGTCGTCAAGGGCGGCTCATTGTTCGCCCCTTATGCATATAAGATGCGATGCGCTGTACGAATATTCGCAAAACCTGAAGACCGGAACAAAAGCATCGGCTTACGATGTGTAAAAGATGTTAAACCGGAAACCAAAACACCCGCGAAAGAGGCCGGTAAGCCGGAAGAGAAGGGCAAATAACCACCAGGACAGTTGGCGAAACACAATTTCATGCTTATAAAAATGCCGGAACCACAGGTTTTATCCGTTAAATCTGTGGTTTTTCGGCATTTTTTTAACGTCTGCCTGACGCCACATTTTTTTGTTTTTTTTCGCTATTGATTTTTCAAAGAACTAAAGTGTTACGAATATTTAAAAAAGTGATGCTGCTTGGGAGGATTTACATCTGAACATTAGACAATATACTTTTAAACTTAAGTGTATGATCTTTTACCAATCGTTGACGGAAAACGTTTAAATCCTGCACGGCTTTTGAATATTCCGATGGACGTAAAAGAGGGAGTTTCCACAGGTGTTGCAGGTTGAAAGCTTTTCACGCCTTTCCAGGTATTTCATCAAGGCCGTTACAAAGGTCGCGTGGCTCCACGTTAAAGGCGACACGGATAATGGCGCATTGGTATAGGGGTCGACCTGTTCCGCCAGAACGCCGGAGGCAAGGGCATGACCAACTACCCACTCCAGGATGGGCAGGGCATCGTTTAATTCCGCCATGTTCTTCGCGCGCATGATTTCGTATTCCGCCAGCCACATTGTGCAGAGAAACCATGGGTTGCCGGGGACGTGTTCCACGTCGGAGCCGACACGCTGATAGCGGTCGTTCGTGTACCGTGCAATGCCGCCTACCGGCGTCTTTACCCACAGATGCTCTTTTATGGCGCTCATGGTTGACGCCATCATGGGCGTTTCCGGGCTGAATACGTCAAAGGCGGCCAGCCCAAAAAGGCCTGCGTCTACGGTCATGTCGAGGTTGTATCCCGTGGGGATCCTGGTTCCCATTCTTGCAAACCGCTTGGCGTCTTTATTATAAAAAAAGGCGATCAGGGCGTCCTTCATTTTGCCGGCGACGTCGTAATATTTGTTGCCGTAATCGCGCTCCCCGAAGGCGCAGGCGAAATTGCCCGTAGCGCGCAGACCTGCGATGACGGCGGCCACCGTGAAGGTGTGTACGCCGTAACGCTCCTCCCATAAATCATAAGAATTAAGCGGGAGTCCGGTTTCCTCATCCCGAAAGCCAACCATAAAATCAGCGGCGTTGAGGATCAGGCTCCGGTACAAGGGTTTTATAAACTCGATGTCTCTGAATACGTCGTAATGGCTCCACAGTGACCATAAGACCAAGGCAATGCCATCTTCCTGGATGGGCAGGCATTTTTTGTTATCCTTCAGCCAGGGGTGCCACGAGCTGGCAAAGGAGCCGTCGGGGTTGTATTTGTGGAGTAAATAGCCTTCCTGAGAGATGACCTCCGCGCAAAACTGGAAGAAACGTTTTGTCACATCGTTATATCCCGCCTTGACGAGCGCGTACGCGACCAGCGCCCCGTCACGCGGCCATACGTAAGAATAGGTGTCTTTCCCGGCCTGGGTAATATCCGAGTCGTTCGCGGCGATGATGGCGCCATTGTTATCGATTTGTGTGCGGATGATCAACAGGCTCCTTTTAAAAAAAGTAACCAGTCTTTGAGGGATGTCGTGGAAATTGAAATGTTCTTTATTAACCCACAGTTTCCAGTAGTTTTCGGTTCTCCGGATCAACTCCTCCGGCGTCTTTTCCCAAATGACTTTATTGAGCTTCACGACCTCACTGTACTTCGTCCCCAGGGCAATCCAATAATGAGCGACGTTTTCACCGTGCGCTTTTACCTGGAGGTTGACGCCTAACGTTGAATCAACGGAGCCTTGCGCTATGGGGTTTCCGCTCAAAACGCCGTCTTCCGCATCGCGCCATGTTCCCTCTGCGCCTTGTGTTTCTTTGATTCCGGTGGCAAAGTGGTCTATCCCGCACTTGGTTGGGTCGCAGCAATTGATAAGGAAGTAGCGCTGGGATTTGTAGTGGATGATGGACATGGTGTCGGGGTCGTAGTAGGCGGTGTCCCCGATCTCGTTGCCGTAGATGTGAAAATCGTGGTTGAAGAACAGGCGTACCTCACGATCCCGTCCTTCAAGGTTTCTGACGATGATTTCCTTTATAAACACGTTTAGGTGGAAATCCACGGCGTCGCAAGCCTGGATTTCGATCTTCAGCCGGTCGTTTCTGGCCTTTACGTCGGTGACCAGCGTTTCATCCTTGTATTGTAAGGTCTTTTGCCATTCTTCACCCATCCAACTGAACTGTCCATCGACCCAGACGCCCATCCGGCACGGGTGGCCTATGGTATGGTTTTCCTTTCCCACGTAAGGGTAATAGATGTCCCTGATCCGATACTCGCGATCAAAGTTAACCAGCATTGAACCGTTTCCCACCGGCAGGTCTCTTGGCATAGTTTTAGGTTCTTTCGTAAAAAAGTTGAAGACAAGCAAATGAAGTCGTAAAAGCGAAGTAATAAAAGGGTGAAGAGGAAATTCGATGCAGTTAAATACTATCACAGAGATATTACAAATACCAGGGTATAAAGTAACGCATGTGGTATCAAACCAGGCCCCAAAACCATGTGGGTTGGCTTGCAGCGAATGGTAGACTTTGCATTAGCCTGGAAAGCCTTTGGTCAGATGCAATCGGAAACACAGAAGGGGAAAAAAGGAAATGGAAAAAGATGTGTATAAACATAAGCATTTCCCCGAAGGCGATGGACGTCCTCTCCGGCTACCACTGGCCCGGCAATAGACCGTATTTTAGAGATTGCCCTGGAAAGATGCGGCAATAATAAGGCACGTGCCACAGAATTCCTGAAGGTAGACCGCAAGAGGTTCTATCGCAGAGGCGGCAAAGAAAAAAATGGCTCGTCAGAAAGAACTACAGATCAAACCGCCAATGAACGCCAATGAACGCTAATAAAGAAACCCATTCGCGTGCATTAGCGTGTATTAGCGGTTA
>CAYJPZ010000263.1:0-3411 GCA_964372185.1 uncultured candidatus Brocadiaceae bacterium | reverse complement strand
TTATTTAAGCGGTTTTTGGGCTGGCACGGTTGAAACCGTGCCTACAAAGCGGATGGTAAAAATTGTAGGCACGGATTTCTCCGTGCCAGGCTTAACTCGATACCCTTCCGTAAATATCGTCCAACCGTATAATGTCATCTTCTCCCAGATACTCCCCATTTTGCACCTCAATGATTTCAAGGGGTATCTTGCCCGGGTTTTCAAGCCTGTGGATGGTTGATTTCGGGATATAGGTGCTTTCATTTTCATGGATGATCCGTTCTTCGTTTCCGACGACGACCTTGGCCGTCCCTTTCACGACAACCCAGTGTTCAGACCGGTGATAATGCATCTGCTTGCTCAGGCTGGCCTCCGGGAGGACGACGATACGCTTTATTTTATACCGCTGCGACTCCTCAAGCACCGTGTAATTGCCCCACGGACGATACACCGTGGAGTGTTCATCCACCTCTGGCCTGCCCGCTTTTTTGAGCTTGTTTACCACGTCCTTTACCTTTTGGGCTTCCCCCCGTTTTGCAACCAATATCGCGTCGTCCGTTTCGACGATTAATAAGTCTTCCAGACCTATCGTAGAGATCAGCCTCTTGCCGCCCAGGATAAACGTTCCTTTAGTGTCGATAGCCAGCACGTCGCCTGTTTTCACATTTCCATCCGCATCCTTATCAAGGACTTCATACAAGGAATCCCACGAGCCGATGTCGTTCCAGTAAAGATCAAGAGGTACCGTTACCACCCGGTCTGATTTTTCCATCACCGCGTAGTCAATGGATATGTCTGGCATGTGAGGATAGTTTGTTATCATTTCCGCAAAGGTATTGCCGGTCGCCTTTTGTATGCCGGGGGCGTATTTGCCGAACGAGTCCAGCATGGTTTTGATGCTAAACGCAAACATCCCTGAATTCCAATAATAGCTGCCTTCCCTGACGTACCGGGTTGCGGTATCAAGGTCGGGCTTTTCCACAAACGCATCCACCTTGAAGTACCCGGCGCCGTTGATGTCCTCCCCGCGTGTACCAGCTTTTATATACCCATACCCGGTTTCCGGACTTGCCGGCTTTATTCCGAAGGTAACGATATACCCCGCCTTTGCAATGGCCTCCGCTTGAACGACCGCATGGGTAAAGATATCGACGGGCCTGATAACGTGATCGGAAGGGGAAACGAAGATGACTTCATCCTCACTACATCCAAGCTTCTCAAGGCAATACTTGATCCCCAGGGCGATAGCGGGCGCGGTGTTTCTGCTTGCCGGTTCGAGGATAACGTTCTCCAGCCATTCGAGGTCAGACTTGACGTGGTACTGGTATGCGCTGTTTGTCATAACAATCGTGTCCGGCCTGGAAACGATCTTTAGCAAACGGTCCACGGTCTGCTGGAGAAGAGACCTGTCCCCATTGAGTTTCAAAAATTGTTTTGGAAATCTTCTCCTCGACAATGGCCACAATCTTGTGCCGCTGCCGCCGGCAAGGATGAGCGCTTTCACCTATTAACCTCCAGAAAGATTTCTACAGTAATATATTATAACAGCCTGCAACAGCGGAAGAAAAACCCCTCTTTAATTGGTAGGGCAAGGCTTTAGCCTTGCCACTACGCGGTGAAAAGAATTAAATTCATTTCCGCCGGTATTCGTAACGTTGTGAGCCGCAAGCGTGCACGGCCAAAAAAGGTTTGTCCCTGCCTGCACACGCGTTTATTCTGCGTATCCAGATTGTGCCGCCCCTACGGGGCTAGAACAATAGGTACCTCTCTTTACCCACCGCTCACGCAGTGGGCTACGGTTGTTACACCCTGATGGGGTGTCTTTATCACGCCCCGTTAGGGGCAACACAATAGTAGCCCACTGCGTAAGCGGTGGGAAAGCAACGCAAGACGTTATCAAGCCCCGGAGGGGCGACACATACATCAGAACAGGTAAAATTCTATTGCACAACACCAAAAATAACCGATAACAATTCGTGAAAATTCGTGTCTCCGCTTTTCGGTTGTGGCTGGTGTGTCCCCCGCCCTTAACTGACTACAATTCGTGTTAAACAGAAATACTCCTCGCCGTCTCCCATATCCCATGCAAATTGCAGCGGGACAAGATGCGCAACGTGGACGACTCTTTCAGCACCACCGGAATGGTTGTTTTGGCCTGGGGGCAGAGGGGCGAAAACTCCACACGGGCAACCATGTCCGTTCCAAGATAGACCTCAATCCACTGGATAAAGTGATTCGCCGTCATAGGATGCAGATTTTCGCCGATTTGAATAGCCAGATTAAATGGTTCTCCGCTTTTAATACCGTCGGGTACTTGCACAGAGGGGACATGTCCTTTTTCCTTTGGGGTGAGATTTATAGGCGGGTCTTTCACGCGATTAATGCCTTGAAACCAGTCTACCTCTTCAGCGTTTGCCCGTTTTAATGAAGGTATCAAAGGCGTTAGCCCCGCAGTCAACGCTGAAATACCTAACGTCTTCAGGAACGTTCTTCTATGAGTATCTTGCATGCTATTTTCCTCCTATAAAATGTATGTTCTAAATACACAAAAACAGCGCACATTCACACGGTACGAGACGTCACATCGCATACCTTTTGCGCTAGTATCATAGCATACATTTACGTAGTAATGTCAAGTTCAATTATTACCACTTTGTATGAATTATTACCTTTTTTGTTTTGCTTTGGTTTGGCGGAATAATCAGGGCGTTCAAGGTGTTTCTATTTTTGATGTGCCTTTGTGTGGTTTAGTGTTTTTTTATTCAGAGTACGACGAGGGTACGACTGGAAAACATTCAAAATCCGAAACAAAGGGGGTACGCGCCACGTGTAAAGTGTAACGAACGCACGAGGCGGCCTGTAAGGGCAAGACCGTCTTACAATTAGCATGTAAAAACAGAAAATAATTAAAAATACTAGAAAATAAGATGTGATAGATAATAATTAAGGGACAGCGCGACGGCGCGACAAAGACGCATTCCTGTTTAAAAGCTTTTCATGTACGCCGGTATAAAGCCTTGAAAAACTCAATAGGAAGCCGCTGGACGTGTTCGGGCTGGCTTTGGCGTAGCAAATCGGATTAAGGGGGTATGCTCGTGGCCGGAGGACTCTTGCTCCGTTGCGTGGATGTTGTTCCACAATAGTACCATCTGAGGCAGGACGGCTTTTGTAGATGGGGTATCAAATAGAGGGCAGGAGTCCCGTTTGCCTGGTTAGGTACTTGTAGATTCTTAACAAACTTCACTTGCTTAGATGTGTTTTTATCTAAGTGCATTTGTATTGATTAGTTTATGTAATGTGCTATCATAATCATCCAGCCACCGTTGGGAAGGTGTTTCCCTGTCTATATTACAAACCTAATGTATAATATCTCATACAGAAATGCCAAAAATATTCGACAACATCGAAAATCATTTAGTTCAAGGGTTAAAT
>CAYJPZ010000262.1:0-3421 GCA_964372185.1 uncultured candidatus Brocadiaceae bacterium | reverse complement strand
TTTTTGATCACGAAAGGCAAAAAATTACTTTCACCCCTTTGGGGCTTATCTATTTTTTTCAATTTCAGGGGGGCTTCTTCACCCCTCGCTATATCCTGACGGCCTTTCAGGCCTAACGTTGAAATTCATATACGTGTGGTTAAGTATCTCCAGCGCGCGATTATAATCGTCCGGATAGGTCAGATTAAGATAATCGCCTGTGAAGGTAAATGGACGTAAAATCTTTCCGCTATCAATCATTTTCTGCAGCACGTCGGTAATCTCAACCTCGTTTCTCAGCGATGAAGGCGGCGTTATGGTGATGTAATCGAACACACTACGGTCAAGAAAGTAGTATCCCATCCCGCAAAGATTATTGGGAAGCGTTTTCGGTTTCTCCACGACCCGAAAAATTCTTCCTTCCGAAATTTCCACTGAATAACTGCGTTGAATATCTTCCGGATAGTGTGTTTCATAAACACCCACTCCAACCTCAAAAGGCGATGGCAGATCAAAGCTGCCGCTGCAAAGGCAGTCGCCTAAAACAACGACAAATTGGTCACGGACAAGATTCTTTGCGCACAGAAGGCCGCTTGCAATGCCTCGCAACTCCTCCGGTTCGGCGAAGGACGCATTTATTGAAAGGGAAGAAACGTACTGGATGATTTCCTCTTTCTTATATTTTACGACAAAGATAAAATGGGAGGCAAAGGCAGACCAATAATCAATAATATAGCGGAGAATAGGTTTCCCATAAACGGTAATCATTGCCTTCTGTTTTTCAAGGGTCAGGGGATACGCCCTGCTGCCCTTTCCGCCACAAAGAATAACGCAGCTTGTTTCGGAAGGATTTATGACGGGATTCGTTTTATCCATGCAAGACCTTTCGATACATTTTGTCAAACCCGTCAAGTATCCCGTCCTCATTAAAAATGTCTTCAGCCTCCTGGCGCGCATTGCTTCCCAAAAGTAAACGGTTTTCCTCTGAAGAAAGCAGACTGTCCATCGCGCACGCAAAGCCGTGAACGTCGTTTCGCTCTACCAGTATACCCGAATAACCATCGGAAATAAACTCAGGAATCCCCCCTACATTTGAGGCGATGACGGGTCTGGAGGCATACATCGCCTCACACAAAATCACGGGTGACATATTCTCCCATTGCTCAGGAATAATCAAACAATCACACCCTTTCAGAAAAGCAATAAACTCAGGCCGCTTAAGCCGATCATAAAATATAACCCGCTCCTGCAATCCAAGCGCTTGAACTCTCGCCACGATTTGAGATTCATAAGATTCATTCGCTTTAAATTTTGCAACGACGAGGCGGGCGGTGGGGTGCCGGGCAGCGATTTCCCCGAAGGCGTCGATTGCAACGTGCAGCCCCTTTTTTGAGTCCACCCAGCCGGAGAATAAAACCGTGGGAAGTGGAAACCGAAAGGGATGAACGGCGTCAATTTCCTCACGTGCTATAACCTGTGAAAGGACGGTGATTTTGTGTTCGGATATCCCGCTTTTTTGAAGGACTTCCCCGGACGAATGGGAAAGCACATGGAATAAAGAAATTTGTCTGCGAGCAGCTTGCAGGCATCTTCTGCGCCAGTGGTGATAGCATTGTTTTAGCCATTTCCCGGGGGTTCCGTAGCAATCGGCGCAATGGCGCCCTTCCATCGAGTGGCAAAACTCTCCGGCTCTGTCAAGCGAGACCTTTGGACACAGAATCCAGTAATCGTAAACAGACATAACCATGCGTAAACGGGTCAGATAATTGGCAACTATTGCAGGAAAAAAGAGATACTTGCAATTGTGGATATGGATAACGGAGTTTGCGGGCAGTTTGGAAAATAATGTAAAAAGAGACAGGCAGGATATGAAATCAAAGTGTGTCAGGTCGGCAAGTCTCTGCCCGGCTTTCATTAGCGATGAGGCGCTCCTGATATAGTGCGCATCCCGCAAAATCCCCGGCGTCGAAGGTTCCAGGCAGATTATATGATGTCTTCCCGGTTCACGTTTTCGCAGCGCAGATATATATTTTGCGGTAAGCTGCTCCGCGCCGCCCCAAACGGGATGGCTGTAGGGAAGGGCGTCAGTTAGATGATAAACATTTGTCATAAATTGTTTTTGCACTATTGATAAACTGTTTGGGGAGAAGGCTGGGTCTGAATTTGAATAGAAAGACCAATCTACAGGCATATTTTAAAATTACCGGCAGTGACGATTCCTTGACGCCGATCCGATCCGCCCAACGTAACACAAGGTCTGTGCGGGAAACCGGAACATTCGTTTTGTGACTCTGAGAAGAATCCCCATTGAAAATCGCATCTACCTGCATACCCTTGTCAAAGGGAACGTACACACTGAGATGGGCATTAATCCCGTGTTTCAGAATAAAACACAGGATTTCGATATCATCGTCAAGGGTCGTTTCCGGCAAACCGAAAATAAAAAATCCATTTACGGAATCGAAACGCGGTTTGGCGATGGCGATGGCCTTCTCGATCTGGGCAAGGGTTTCACCCTTCCGTATCATGCCCAAAACCCTGTCTGATGCCGATTCAACGCCAAAGCTAAGGTGCCTGCAACCGGACGCCCGTATCGCATCGGCAATTTCCTCATCGAATAAGTCCGCGCGCAATCCGTTCGAACAAATCCATTCCAGGTCAAGCGGTTTAACTTTTTCGGCGAACGCTAAAACCCGTGATTTTTTGAGATTGAAACAGTCGTCCATAATACAAAACTTCCTGATGTTCCACTTACCTTGAGCTTGTCTCAACTCGGCGACACAATTATCAACCGTTCTGGTTTGATAAGCCCTGCAACGGCTCATGCAATACGTGCACTGAAAGGGACAACCAATACTTGTCATAAGCGGATAGTACCATTCGCCCGATTGCCATTTTGTCAGAAACACCTCAAACGAATCAAATAACGAATAATCGGGAAAAGGAAGCTTGTCTGAAAAAGGGGTATTGATATGCAAGGTGTCGTCAAACGTAACAAAGGGATAGCAGCACTGGACGTCCAGGATGCCCTTAAGAGTCCGAACGCAGGCATTCGGACATTTTGAGAGTATCTCATCTTTTATCTTCCGTGCATGACCGTAATTCCTCGATTGAACCGACAAAACATAGTCGTTTTCCTTTTCTTCATAAAAGCGGTTGCCAGGGTCAGGCAACGTGTTAAGATCAATTACCCTGCTTCGGTATAATGTGGCGGCGTATGCAACGGCGAGGTTCGGGATGTCTTTATTCGTGCGGCTGTCAGGGTTAATAAAAAACACGCTTTGTGGTTCTCCAGAAAACCAGGAAATGAAAAATGTCTAAGGGTTATAAGGGTTTCTTTTCCTTTAAATCATGCCTTCGGCTGCTTTTCCCTGTAGAGCGAAGAGTCTCTTCGCTCTACAACAGGCCCGAAGGGCTGAAAGGATATAGCCAGGGGTGAAGC
>CAYJPZ010000261.1:0-3424 GCA_964372185.1 uncultured candidatus Brocadiaceae bacterium | reverse complement strand
GCTGGGAGATGTAAAAACCACGAACCGTCTTTCTATCCATCGTCCTTCACCAGCATTTGATGAAAGAGAGACGACGACGACGGTGCTGGAAACAGGCCTTAAAGTCATTGATTTGCTTGCGCCATTTGCTCGTGGCGGGAAAATCGGTTTGTTCGGCGGTGCAGGGGTAGGAAAGACCGTGCTGATTATGGAACTTATCAGAAGTATCGCAACCGAACATGGCGGTTATTCTGCATTTGCAGGCGTTGGTGAAAGGACACGTGAGGGAAATGATCTGTGGCTTGAAATGAAGGAATCAGGCGTTATTGATAAGACGGTGCTGGTCTTTGGCCAGATGAATGAACCACCGGGAGCCAGATTGAGAGTTGCTTTAACAGGTTTGACAATGGCAGAGTATTTCAGGGATACAGAAGGACAGGACGTCCTTTTGTTCATTGATAATATCTTCCGGTTTGTGCAGGCGGGCTCTGAGGTATCGGCGCTTTTAGGCCGTATGCCTTCTGCTGTGGGTTATCAACCAACATTAGCAACTGAGATGGGAGATTTGCAGGAACGGATTACCACGACCAAGAAGGGTTCGATTACATCCTTGCAGGCTGTTTATGTGCCTGCTGATGACTTTACCGACCCTGCGCCGGTAACCACCTTCCCTCACCTGGATGCTACGATAGCGTTATCCCGTCAAATTGCCGAATTGGGTATCTATCCTGCAGTCGATCCACTGCGGTCAACATCCAGGATTCTTGACCCAAGAATAGTTGGGCAGGAACATTATGAAGTGGCAAGAGAAGTGCAGAGAATTTTACAGCGCTATAAGGAATTGCAGGACTTTATCGCCATACTTGGTATGGAAGAACTCTCGGAAGATGACAAGGTTTTGGTTGGCAGGGCAAGAAGGTTGCAGCGGTTCTTGTCACAGCCATTCTTTGTTGCCGAACAGTTTACCGGAACGAAAGGAAAGTATGTGCCTTTAAAGGAAACCATCAGGGCGTTTAAAGAGGTGGTCGAAGGTAAACATGACAATCTGCCAGAACAGGCCTTCTATATGGTGGGTAGCATTGATGAGGTCGTAGAGAAGGCGAAACAGATGGGTGGATAATTATGGCAAAAACATTTAACTTTGAGATCGTTACACCGGTGAGAGTTGTTTATAATGGAGTCGTCCAGGGCATTTCTGCTGATGGGACCGAAGGGGCGTTTGGCGTTCTTGCCGACCATGCGCCACTGATTACAGAATTGAAGACGGGCATTATAATGGTTGAAGATTCGAGTGGTAAAACAATGCACTTTGCAGTTGAAGGGGGATTTTTAGAGGTCGTGGCCAATAATGTCGTTGTGCTGACCGATACCTGTGTGAAAGAGGGCGAGGTGGATATCGAAAAGGCACGCGCTGAAAAAGATGCAGCAGAAAAGGCGCTAACAAAGGTGGGAAGCGCCGAAGGGAAAGAAAGGGCGCAAGCCGCCCTTAAACGGGCCGATACGTGGTTAAAGCTGGCAAACGCGCATTAATGGTAATTGCGCAGAATATACAAAAATACAATCCCCCTGGTTTTATGTAAAATGAGATCAGGGGGATTTTTGTTTTTTTGTTGACCACGAAATTTTCAAATGTATGCTTTTATCTTTCATTACTTGTTATTTTAGATGGGGCAGGCCATATAGCCTGCCCCATTTTTGTTTCTAAAAACCCCGGCTATCAATACGTTGATAGCCGGGGTTTTTGTTTTTTGTGGAACGAAACGGTATTTTGTTATGGTTTTGCAAAAAATGTGTCAGACACAAATGTGTCCTGAGACATTTTGTCTCATGGGACACTTTTGGAAAAATAACCTCTTACCGTTTTGCATTATCATGCCCTGTTGCAATAATTTTTTTACGTAATCTACTCTGTTTTTTGGCGTCTCTTCACACCAAATCCTCCGACGAAAAAGAAGGTGTTAATTAGAGACGTTGTACTTGTTAACTATTGTTAAATTGGCATGTTGTAATCGACATTGGCCGTTAAAAAATATCTTTAACAAAATTCCTTTACCAATGAATTGTTTGTTTTGACCACGTAAACACGTGATGCAAAAGTAATATTTCTGGGGAATAAGGGTGGTTTTTACAACGTGGCATTCAATTTGTGCAGTAAATGCATACCGGTTGCAACACTGCATTAGGGTGATAGCGAAGTCGGGCTACCCGCTTGAATTTGTGTAATGTTTCCTGTTGTCACTATACCATTATCAAACAGGGTAAGTGTGCCATATACAATGGACATATTTCCCCGGATATTTTCAATAGTACGTAGTACTATAGTACAGGAAATTCAAAGTAGGGACACGGTGCCCATGCCCCTTGCGTGTGAAAAAAAAGTCGCCATAGGCATAGATGTATGTGTAGGAATTTCAAACCAACTCTGTAGTGGCAATTCATGAATTGCCACTACACTGTTAAAAGCTGCCGAAGGCTTAATCTAATTACAGGGGGCTGAAGAAATGGCACATAGAGCTGAATGCGTCGCCTTTGTCAATCATAAGGGGGGAACGGGCAAAACCACTTCATGTATAAGCATAGCCGGCTTTTTAGCAAAAATGGGACGCAAGGTACTGGTAGTAGATTTTGATCCCCAGGCAAATGCCACCTCTGGACTGGGAATAGACGGCGCGACACTCCAATACTCTATGTATGACGCAATTTTGGACCAGTGCGAGGGACACGAAGGTGTGCCAATCACAAAACTTATCCTTGAAACTGATGTTGCCAATCTGCACGTAGCGCCTTCGGAATTTGATCTTTCTGCAGCCGAGGTGCTCCTGCATCGTGTCAAAAAAAAGACTGGAGTTTTGACGATTATTCTCGATGAAATAAGGGATGTATATGACTACATTCTTGTTGATTTACCTACGCACGCCGGTTTATTGACCATTAACGGCCTGTGCGTCTCAGACCTGGTGGTCATACCGGTAGATCCGGGCATTTATGCCTTGGAGGCGCTGGAAAATCTCAAACATACCTTTCGCGACATCAAGCGTTTGGAGGGACGCCCGATAAGCAATATCACCGTTGTCTTGAATAGATACCATGTGGAAAAAGATGTGTTTGCAAAGATGTTTCAGAAACGGCATCCATCGCATGAAGTCGAGTCAAGACTGAGGGAATTATTCCCATCGGTCTTTATCGTTCCTGAAGCTGTAGAAATCTATGATGCGCAGAAAAAAGGAATTCCCATATCCCACTTTGCCCCAAAGAGCAGGGCGGGGAAGGCATACGAAAAAATTGCCAAAGGCATTATGGGAAAATCCGCGTAAAAATCAAATAAGGTTCCCGGTAGGAGACTACTCCTGTTGGCGATTGGCGTTTGTACACCGTCGTACGTTGCCCAACGCCGTCAGGAGACGGCTCCTACCAAAAATCTTGAAATTCCTAAATATCAATTACA
>CAYJPZ010000260.1:0-3496 GCA_964372185.1 uncultured candidatus Brocadiaceae bacterium | reverse complement strand
GGTGTAGGGACACGGTGCCCGTGTCCCCACGTATGAACAAAATATTTTGTAACAACTGAAATGCCCATGAATAGTGATACTTGTTTCCGGTGGTGGCGCAGAGGGGATTTGGATGGGTTTTTCGGCCTCTTTGTTGACAACCTGATCCAGATTATTCTGGTGGTCGTTCTCTGTGGAAACGTGCTGAAGATGCCGGGGGAACTGATTTATGGCAGGATATTGCCGGGCGTGGCCGTTAGCATCCTCCTGGGCAATGTATTTTATGCCTTCCAGGCAAGGTCTCTCCAACGGAGGACAGGGTTGCCTCATATAACGGCGCTGCCTTATGGTGTAAACACGATTTCCCTCTTTGCGTACATACTCTTCGTTATGAAGCCGGTTTTGGAACAAACAAACGATCCGGAGCTTGCCTGGCGGGCGGGTCTGGCTGCCTGCCTGGGTTCCGGTATTATCGAATTTGCCGGGGCATTTATAGCCGGGTGGATAAAGCGCGTGACCCCCAGGGCTGCGCTTCTGGCTACCCTGGCGGGGATAGCCATAACCTTCATATCGATGGACTTCTGTTTTCGCATCTTTGCTGATCCCTTGGTTGGTTTTGCCCCGATTGCGTTCATTTTCGTCCAATACTTCGGGCGGCTTCATCTGCCTGGCCGGATTCCGGCCGGACTGGTAGCCGTAATTGGCGGCACCGCCATAGCGTGGGCGCTGGGGAGAATGGACGCCCGCCTACTCACGGACGCAATGCGCGTCCAGTTCCAAACGCCGAAACCATTCGCACTGGAGCTGTTCAGCGGCACAACCTTGCCCTACCTGCTCACTTTTCTACCCATCATCGTTCCGATGGGGCTTTTTAACCTTGTGGGTTCCCTGCAGAACCTGGAAAGCGCCGAGGCGGCAGGGGACGTTTATCCGGTGCGAAGTTCTTTGGCGGTAAATGGCCTGGGAACCATAGCGGCGGCCTTTTTCGGCAGCGTCTTCCCGACGACCATTTACATCGGCCATCCCGGCTGGAAAAAAATGGGGGCTGGGGCGGGATATTCCGTCGCCAACGGCATCGTCATCACCAGCCTCTGTTTTCTTGGTTTGGTGGGATTTGTTGCCGCCCTGATACCCGTTGAGGCCGGGGCTGCAATCCTTTTGTGGATCGGCATAACAATCGCCGCCCAGGCATTTCAGGCTACGCCGCATGACCATGCCCCGGCGGTGGTTGTCGGGTTGCTCCCGGCCATGGCGGCATGGGGGTTGCTCATTATGGAGGGCGCCCTGAGAAGCGCCGGGACATCCATTGAAGCAGTTGGCATAACGGCGCTATCCGCTCAACTTCCCATAATCGGGCTTATCTCGCTGGAACGGGGTTTCATATTTACTTCCCTGATCCTTGCGGCGCTTACCGTGAATCTCATTGAAGGACGCTATCTGACAGCCGCAGCATGGGCATGTGCTGCGTCCGCAATCAGCGCCACCGGCCTGATGCACGGATTCAGACTTTTCGGCGGCAACGTCGTCAACGCCTACGGACCGTCGCACACCTGGCCGTTTGTCTTTGGCTATCTTATCATTGCCGCCATATTCGCCGCGTTATGGCGGCTGCAAAAGAACCGGGATGAACCGGTCTGATCCACAACCGCAGGGCGACCCTTTAGGGACTGACAATAAATAACCTGGAGGATTATCGTTAAAAGTCGCCCTCGTGGCAGAGGGTTTACAATAATGGGGGAATGCTCCCTACGGCGGAGGAGTTCATCGTCGCCATTACCCGGCACATCCCTGAAAAATCATTTCAGATGGTGCGTTACTAATGGTAGGACATGCGTCCCCGCTTGTCACCATAATGTCGGGCGAGGACGCCCGACCTACCTCTGTATTTGAACAAATCTCGCGGATTACAAGAAAAACAGGACTATCTCACACCAGACGGTCAAGGGGCAACGAACACGCAGACGCTTGGCCCGGTTATGCCATTGACACTATAGTGTCAATGGCCTGTGTTGCGCAAAATTAAGGAGAGACGCCCTGGCAGGGAGTTTCTCCATGCCTCTTCCCCGGGACGTAGGGATGGTTTTGCCATTTTTTATCAGAAAATCGGGTAATGTGCTGCACACTACCTGTCAGAAGATAATTCTCCCATTTCTCCTATAATTCCACACCATTCCTTCCCATTTCCCTTGCTTGGTTTCTTCAGTGATTCAGGGAGCATCGTTATGCGGTCATTATCGCCTTTGCCTTCCCGCACAACAATATGATTGTAAGAAAAATCCACGTCTTTTACCCTGAGTCTGACGCACTCCATCAACCGAAGCCCCGTTCCATAGAGAAGGCTTGCCATGAGCCATTTCGTGCCTTCCAGCCTCAAAAGAATCTCTTTTTCTCCCATATACTTGGGGTGTCTCTTGTTGTGAAAAATGATAAATCGCTTAATCCATTGTATATAGGATTGTTCAGTGCGTATGCTATAGCGCTTTAGGTGAATGGTATTGGGAACCTGATCCAGCAATTTAGGTTTTGTTGCGCCTTGAGTATGTTGGTTATTATTTCCATCCATTTCTACGCCTCGTATTTCAAAATGGGTTGAGCGGTTAAAAATAGTTTCAAAAACTAAGTGGTTTTGTATTATAGTGCAAGTAAGTCGCATAATAAGAAAATTATGTTGAGTATATTCTCAAAAAGGTATAAACTGTGGCAAATATTGTGCAATGTATAAATATTATATCTCAAAAATGACATAAAATAATGTGATAGTTGGGCAGCCTAATTATAAAGTTAGCCATTTGGGGAGCGTCCGTGTCGCGAACGCAAAGAGTCTATTCCGCCATTGCCGCAATATTCATTGCCTCGCTGGCCTTCTATTACTGGAATCCGGGCAGTGCGGCTATTCAATTTCTGGCGGGTATTCCACTTGTTGCGTCGCTTGTCGCAGCCTTGGTTCAAATCCTCCGTGACCAGGCGGCTCATGAAAGAGCAATGCTCATTCTTGCTGAACAGAATCGCTTTTCACTAGGGGCAAGCTCTCATATGGCAAATGTTGCCTTTGACAAACATGTGCAATTCAGCGAGGAGTACGCCGAAGAAGTACACAAAGCGCTGACCACTCTGTTCAGAGAAGGCCCAACGCCCGAAGTTCTTCAACACACAGGCGCCCTATACACGCTCCAACAGAAGTATGCCGTGTGGCTTACCTCAAAGGTGGAAACGGAACTGGAAACTTTTGAGTCAGCCCTCAGGCGCATAGGCGCAAACGCTGGCTATGTCCGCGATGCGCCGAGCGCCGAGGATCGACAGCAAAGGCTCAACGCGATGTATCGAACATTTGCCGAGGTCATGGGATTCGAAGAGTGGCAAGGCGAGCAACTCACCGACGATCTCGCCGTTTCAATGATGATTCGACGGCTTCGAGCAATATTGGGAACCGAAGAACTTACGGAAATGCGCAGCGCTATTGTTTCAAAAGCCATTGCGGAGCTTCGGTCAAATGGCTAACCCATCATTCCACCGGACC
>CAYJPZ010000259.1:0-3507 GCA_964372185.1 uncultured candidatus Brocadiaceae bacterium | reverse complement strand
AATTCGAAATTCCTTGTTCAATATTCGACATTCAGTGGCAATTCATAAATTTCCACTACGCTGTTAAAAGTCGCCGAATGCCTAATTTTACACCGCCATTTTAATTTGCCAAAAAACTAATCTATTGCGGATACGTTACGATGAAAACGGTATTAATCTTCACTTTTTTATGTGGTATTGCCGGTTCCTTGTGCGCAGCGGATAATAACCTGTCTTATGCCCCTTCCGGTGCGATGGAAGATAGGTTGCGGGAAGGAATTGAAAATACCCAACAGAGCATCGATTTCTGCGCCCATAGTTTTGCAGCCTTGAATATTGAAAATGCCTTGGAGGGCGCGAGAAGCAGGGGGGTCAGGTTGCGCGCCGTAATTTTGCGGCACGACAATGGTGATGCGTTCGGCGCGCTTGCAAAGGCGCTCATGCTCAAAGGATTTGACGTCAGGATTATGAACCTGAAGGCAGGTGACGAGTCTATTTGCGGTTTCATCGTGTTTGATGACAGGGTTTTGGTAACGGGTGTATACAACTGGCTGGCTTATCGCAGGAGGACTATTGGTAATGATATCCTGTTCCATTATAGTCATGCAAATATCCAGGCACACAAAGATACGTTTTACCAGTTATTTGCGAAAGCGGAAGCCGTGCCTTTGGCCGTCATTCAAGCGGAAGTTAAGCAGGAGAAGACTGCCGTTTCCACCGGCGCTAAACAGGTTGTTCAGGAGGATATCGAAGATGATGAACCCGATGATAAGAAACCGGAAAAACCCGTTAAAGAGAAACCTCCAAAGGTATTTGCCGGTATTTCCCAGGAGGAGTTGGATACTCAGGTAGGAAAGAAGAGTACTTTCCCGCGCTCTAAGAAAAACGAACTGTGGAAAAAATACAAGGGCAAATACGTTCGATGGCAGGGCTATATAGCGTACAAGGGCATGGGACGCGTTGACTGGAACCGCGTAGGGATAAGCAGTAAACGCAAAAAAAATGCCGACGTAGAGGTGCTTTTCGACTGGACGATGTTTGATAAGGTGGTGAATTTACGTGAGGGGAGCTTGATTACTTATACGGGTAGATTGGTTTCCCGTCCCGTTATAAGCGCTCCATTTCGCTTGGACGACGGAGATATTGAATAAGAAAGGGGGATAAATATGAAAAAGGTTTTGGCAATTGTGAGGGAAGACCGGTTTTCTGTGATAAAGGACGCTTTATCAGACATAGGATATCCGGGAATGACGGTGACAGAGGTAAAAGGACATGGCAATCAAAAGGGATCCACCGAGCATTGGCGTGGCAGGACTTATAAGACGGATTACATTAAAAAAACACAAATGGAAATAGTGGCGCCTGATGATGAAGTTGAAAAAATTGTTCACTGTATTGTAAAAGAGGCACAGACGGGCAATATTGGAGACGGCAAGATTTTTATCAGCTCTATTGAAGACGTGGTTCGTATTCGTACCGGTGAAAGAGGCGAGAATGCAATTTAGTAAAGGAGCAATACATGAGTGAAAATAAAAAAGAAGAAGGTTTTGAGTTTCAAGCTGAAATCAAGAAGTTGTTAAACATCCTTTCCCACTCTCTTTATACCCATAAAGAGGTCTTCTTACGGGAACTTATCTCTAACGCGTCTGACGCGCTGACCAAGGTGCGTTACCATGCGCTGACACACCCTGATTATGAAGGGAAGGAACTTCCGCTTGAAATAAATATCAATCTTGATGAAAAAAACAAGACGGTTACTATCAGCGACACGGGCATCGGAATGACCAGGGACGAAATTGTTCAGAACGTTGGAACTATAGCTAAATCCGGCTCCCTGGAATTTATCGCCAATTTATCGGAGGAAGCCCGGAAGAATTCAAACATTATCGGTCAATTCGGCGTTGGCTTTTACTCCGTGTTTATGGTAGCCGATGAGGTCAGGATCAGAACGAAGTCTTACCAGAATGACGCGCAGGCGTTCGAATGGCGCTCGGATGGATCGGGGAAATACTTTTTAACGGAAATCGACAAGGAGAAACGCGGCACCGACATTATTATCCATTTGAAAGAGGAGGAAAAAGAGTATACCGATACATTTAAGATACAGTCCATTATCAAAAAATACTCTAACTTTGTCAGCTTTCCCATACTCGTCAGTGGAGAGAGGGCGAACCAGATTACCGCCATCTGGAAAGAGCCGAAGAAGGACATAAAAGAAGAGCAGTATAACGAATTTTACAAATTCATCACCAACGTCGAAGAAACGCCCCTCTTCCGCCACCACACCTCGGCCGAGGCGCCCATTCAGTTTTCCAGTATACTGTACTGTCCCGCCACAAATCATGAAATGTACGGCTATAAGAAGCTGGAACACGGCATACAACTCTATTCAAACAAAATCCTCATCCAGTCCGATTGCAAGATGCTTCTTCCTGAATATCTGAGATTCTTGCACGGTGTGGTGGACTCCGCCGACATTCCTCTGAACATTTCAAGGGAGACCTTTCAGGATAATCGGATCATCCACACGATGAAAAACATCCTGGTTAAACAGATCCTTAAGCTGTTGCAGGAGATGGCAAAAAACGAGAAAGAAAAATATGAAACCTTCTGGCGTCAACATGGAAGGATTTTCAAGGAAGGCGCGCATCTTGATTTCGAGAACAAAGAAATCCTGTCGCAATTACTGCGGTTCAATTCGTCGAAGTGTTCAAAGGCGGATGATTTGATATCCCTCAAGGAATATGCGGACCGTATGAAGCCGGAGCAGAAAGAAATCTATTATATTACCGCTGCAAGCCGTGAGGCCATCGAGAAGAGTCCCTATCTGGAAATATTCAAGAAGAAGGACGTTGAGGTATTGTATTTAACCGACCCGCACGACGAATTCATCCTTTCCGGGATTATGGAATTCGAGAAAAAACCCATACGTTCCGCGGATCAGGCGAGCCTTGATTTGCTGAAAGACGCTGATAAAAAGATTGTGGATACGACGGAAGAGCCGCAGGGATATGAGGAAACATTTAAGCACCTGTTAAAGTCCATGCGTTTAGCGTTGGCCGAGAGGGTGGCTGACGTAAAGGAATCGCACCGGCTGGTGGATAGCCCGTGCTGCCTGGTAAACCCGGACGGTATGCCCAGCGTACACGTCCAGAAGCTCATACAAATGATGGACAAGGAGTACAAGACAACCAAGAAGATTATGGAAGTGAACAGAAAGCACCAGATAATCAAAAACCTTGCCAAGATGAACGATAACACTATGCACCAGCCGCTGGTCGAAAAAATAGTGAACCAATTATGCGACAATGCGCTCATGCAGGATGGAATCGTCTTTGAACCCATGACCATGGTTACAAGGCTAAACGACCTTATGGAGGAGCTGACAAAGGCAACGCTGGGGGATGTGAAGAGGATTATTATTTAAACAGCGAAACGGACAAAAACAGACGACACCTTGTCTATACACCTTATCCGGGTTGTGTCGCCCCTACAGGGCTAAAACAATGGGGATTTCTCCTTACCCAC
>CAYJPZ010000258.1:0-3796 GCA_964372185.1 uncultured candidatus Brocadiaceae bacterium | reverse complement strand
AATTGGATGTAGGCGTTTAAATAATCCGGTCGTAGGTTTATCGCCTCTTCGTATTCCATTATGGCTTGATCGATTGCGCCAAATGTCCTCTTTTCACTGATTTTTGAATCTCGCCCGCCGTAATCGGGGTCTAATTTCAATACCTTTTCATATTCGTTTAGGGCGTCGCCTAATCTCCCTTCTATTGTATAGCAAGCCCCCAGTATTTCATGTGCGGCTGGAAATGTGTCAATGATAGGTATAATGTCCTTAAAATGTATGGTAAAATCTTTTAGTAAAGGTGGGCTGCTTTTTGCCATCGGAAAGTCGAAGGTGTCTTTTTGCAGGGTGGGGTTTATGCCTATTGCCTTTTGAAATTCGTTTACCGCATCGGCTATTAACCCCTTTTGGCTATAAATATATCCCAGATAGGCGTGCGCTTTGCTGTCATTGGGATAACGTTCAATTGTTTTTTTTAAATCAGGGATGGCCAGGTCGACTAGTCCGCGTTCTGTGTAATAACGGGCCTGCGCGAAACAGGGGTCTTTCTCCGGACAGCGTTTATTTTCTTTGTTAAAAAATAGGCCTTCGCGTGAGTGGGAGTGGTGGTTGTTTTCTGGAACAGGTGCGCTGAATATTGCCGGTGCTACTTCGGAAATAACCGCGGTTTCGGCCTCACTGTTTCGTAGGGTAATGAGGGGGGAAAACGGCCATAATAGGGCTATTGCCATTAAAGAATACAACCACGGTAGTTTACCTATATCCATACGATAAAGCCTTGTAACCGTTTAGTCTTTTTAAATTCTGGTAATGTAGGCGGGCTTTGGTCCGTTTAACCCGTTCAAATGTAAACCCGGAAGGAATATCCGTTAAGGCGAAACGTTTTTACTGTGGTTTTACCGGTGTCTCTAGAGATACCGAAGGAGACGTCTTTTCCTCATAAGCTGGAGGTTTTACACATTGCATAATTGTTGTGTGTTTGCCGGAACGTTGGCTTGAGCCAGTATCCAGGTGTCTCGCAGCTCTTTTAAGATTTTCAAGGTTGTGTCAAATTTACCCTGCTTTACATCCCGCAAGCAAAAATCATACAACCTGAATAAGGCGCCTGCGATCTCGGCATGATCAAAATTGAGAGAATCAATTAACTCAACAAGAACGTCACAGGTTTTGTTTTCGTCCCTGCGGTTGCAGGCTGCTATCCCCGCATCGTAAGCCTTGATTATGAGCTGAATGGGATTTAACGTCATAACTTCTTGTTCTAAATAAGCATTGCCAATCTTTTTTCCGGGAATCATAGACATTTAGCTCCTTCCAAACGGTTGTTAAAACACCAAAGGGGATTTGCTTGCGATGTGGTAGCTATCGAACACTCAAAATTATACAGAATATTCAACCAGAATGCCAGAGCAAAAATCCTTCATTTTTGACAGCGTTTCAACTCATAGGGTAAATTAAAATCATCGTGTCCATCTCTCTAACGCTAACATTATCGGCAGTGACTTAACATTTCTTTAAGACAAATTTTAAATTTTGATAACAATGCGGTTTTTTGAAAAATAGCCAATATAGTTACGGTGGAAGCAAAGGATTTATGGTAATTTTTCAAAAAAATAAAATGTTCCCTATTTTTTACTAAATTAATTATTCAAACATGCCGATACTTGGAATTAACTATGTGATTTTACTTACATAACAATATTATTATAATTAATAGTGAGGAAGGGCTACCATGCGTAAAAAGTTCCTGGAATCTGTTGGCATGAGCGGAATAGACATAACAAAATATCCTGTGGAACACCTGGGACGGATACTTCATCTTAGCATGATAATCAAAAATACCTGCTTCTGGGTAAATGACGCGGTTGTACAGTACCGCTCGTTGCCAAAAGAAGAGCAAACAAAGATACTGGATGACTACGTACAGTATATAATAGGCCTTCAATGTAAGGAAAGTTAAGCCATCTCCACTCAATACTCCTTAAATGTTGTCCCCCCCCGAAAGCCGTCTCTTTCGTGTATGTATGGCCTCTGTTCAATACAGAGGCCATATATTTTTTGTCAAACCAACGAAAAAGAATAACTTGACAACTGAGAACGTGCGCCGTATCATATCCCACCGTACTTTTGCCGAGAAAATCCTGTAACGGTTCATCCGGTGTTAAAAAAGCCTGGAATATAAACCCCATTTTTTATCGGTTTAAGGCATTGCCTCGTACAACGCTATTTTATATCAAGCAAGACACGTATAATTTTAATCTAAAAGATATTGTTATGAACATTAATGTCAAAACTGGAACTGCTGAAAAAGAGCCGGCGGAGATGCTGGCTTTTTACGTATACGAAGACGCCGCTATCATTGGTGGTTCGCTTGCTTCGTGCAATAGTGAACTGAACAACGTTATTGCTGAACTAATAAAGAAAAAGGAATTTGTTGGTAAACTCAACAAAAGTGTGGCCCTCTTTACTTACGGAAAAATTCCGGCAAACCGCATCATGCTGGTGGGGCTGGGGAAGAAAAAAGACGTTACTTCCGATAAGGTAAGGCAGGCGGCAGGCACAACCGCCTCCGTAGCCCGTGATATGGGCGTCAGCGAGGTTGTCGCCGTGCTGGATTCAATCGAGATGCCTTCACCCGCATTCGGTGAATGGACGCAGGCGTATGGAGAGGGATGCCTGCTTGCCGGGTATAACTTTGTACGATATAAAAAAGTTCCGCAAGAGGAACAGAAGGAACTTAAGGTAATGACGCTTCTCTTCTCCGGCAAAGAGGCCATAAACCCTGCCCGGGATGCCGTTAAACACGCGCACATTATTGCAGAATCCGTTTGTTTTGCCCGTGACCTGATTAACACGCCCGCGCAGGACAAAACCCCTTCCGCTCTGGCCGATACCGCGAAAAGGATGGCAAAAAGCCATGGCTTCCAATGCAAGGCGCTATCCACGCCGGAATTGAAAAAACTGGGGATGGGCGGATTGCTAGGTGTTGCGCAGGGAAGTAACCAGCCGCCTCAATTCATTGTGCTTGAGTATAACGCGCGCGCCAAAAACCAGGACACCGTTGTGTTGGTTGGAAAGGGAATTACCTTTGACTCAGGCGGTATATGCCTGAAACAGTCGAAAGACATGGACCTGATGAAAACAGACATGTCAGGAGGCGCTGCCGTAATAGGGACGTTTAAGGCCATATCCCAAATGGGATTACCCCTGCACGTTGTCGGACTCATCCCTTGCACCGAAAACATGCCGAGCGGCACGGCAATAAAACCGGGCGACGTCATCAAATGCTATTCCGGGAAAACGGCTGAGGTAGCCAACACGGACGCCGAAGGCCGCCTGATACTTGCCGATGCGTTAGGTTACGCGGAAAAATACAAGCCAACCGTAGTGATAGACCTTGCCACCCTTACCGGTTCTTGCGTTGTTGCGCTGGGTACCGTAGTTTCCGGTATGTTGGGGAACAACGATGAGTTAAAAAAACTGGTAAAAGCGGCTGGAGAAAAATCATGGGAAAGGGTTTGGGAGCTTCCCCTTTGGGAGGAGTACCAGGAACAAATCAAGAGCGATATTGCCGACATCAAAAATATAGGCGGCCCCCATGCCGGCGCAATAACTGCTGCGTGTTTTTTAAGCAAGTTTACCGAAAAATATCCCTGGGTGCACCTTGACATTGCCGGTACGGCGTGGTGTGAAAAAAACACCCCCTATACCCCAAAAGGCGCGGCAGGTATTGGCGTTCGGCTGCTCGTCCAACTGATGAGAGATTGGACACGATTCCCCAAGTAGTGGAGTGTCTAAAAGAAAATAAACGGGAAAAGTA
>CAYJPZ010000257.1:0-3797 GCA_964372185.1 uncultured candidatus Brocadiaceae bacterium | reverse complement strand
CTTATAATAGAACAAATTTCACCTTTTGGTTGCGGCCAGAGGCCGCGCCAGGTAAATTCGTGTCCATTCGTGGCTAAATTTAACCATCACCGCCTGCTGAGCGTTTATCTGAAAAAAAGGACGATTTCACTCCTACCGGTGTCTGAGCCGGATAAAGTTGGAAAAGGTTACCCCAGGCAAAAAATGGTTGTATTATCACAATGGCGAGGCATTGGATTATGGCGAACGATGATAAATTAGACGAGTTGGTTAACATCGTAAAGCATATAAGCAAGATATATGACGATGAGGGTATGCGCATTGAAATTGATTTCGATTACAATGACGGTATTATTCTTGTCAAATACCAGGGTGCTAATGCAGCGCAAAAAACCTGCATCATAAATACTAATAATAAAACGGTCAGTGGAATTGATACCACAAAATTCTGGATGCCTGACTATTCTCATGAACAGACCGCAAACAAGAAACTACTTCAATTCATGCAAACCCACGGCTATATCCCGTCAAACATTATCTACACAATGAAAGAGAAAAAGAAATAAATATCCGGCAGGACAATGCATCAGCTTCGATATACGGGATGGTAAGGTGACTGGCACCTTCGCTAGCATAATTATCAAAGAATTTATATTTTATCCACCTCTTCCTTGAGCAGCCACCCACTTCTTACTTCCTTGCTGTTTGCCTTCTCCTCGCCGCTGATTTTTGAGCCGGCCATCTCCTTAACTCCCACGTTTACATATACCCGGTACCAGTCGTTTTTCTCTCCCTCAATAACGCATTCGGCGCCATCGTGTATTTCAAACTTGGGTTCATATTCTCCGCCCGGCCCGTACCGCACCTGGCACTTCGTTACAACCACCCCGCAAGTTACCCATTCTTCACGATATATCTTGATGCCGAGAGAGACCAGCGCTATAAGCAAACCTGCTGAAAAGCCTATAATAACCCCTCTGCACCACGAAAATTTGAAGAAAATGAAGAGGGCAATCAGGATCGTCAGCGCAACGTACAGGGAGATTGCCACGATGGTTAGTTCATTCTGGTTCAGCATAAAAAACCAAAATAACATCTTTTGCACTACAGGGGGAATTTCCGGAGATAATTCCTTATCTTCCGTAGTCGTTTTTACCAAGTTCAGATTGGCGTCAACGTCGGCATTTCTCGGCATAAGCCGTTGCGCATGCCGGTAATTGAGGATTGATTTTCCCAGCTTCCCCTGACGGTAATACACGTTTCCCAGATTGTAATAGATTTGGCCGTGCCTGAATCCGCCTGCCAGTATCGTTTCGTACTGCAACGCCGCCTCTTGTAGTAATTGCGCTGCCTCCAGGTTGCTTTTGGCCGCTGCCAGCTTTGCGGCCTGCGTATACTTCTCATTTGCATCGGTAAACAGCCCTATGGCAACCTCCTTTGATACGTTTGGTTTTACGCCCCCCAACTCTAACCATTCCGATCCGCAATGGGCGACGCGCATACCGTAATTCAAGGAAAGGATAGTCAATAGCATCAACAAAAGTAAACGTAACCTCATGATAATTGTCTCTCCAGTTTTAAGATAAGTTGTTCCGCGAGCTTTAATGAGACGTCCATCTCTTCCTTTGTCCCGCCTGCCTTTGAAAAACGACGATAATCCAGGTCAACCAAACAACGGGACACCTCCTCTGCAATCGCATCTTCGATTCCCCGCTGCCTGAGCAGATCAACCACCGAATCGTGGGCGGCGCTTGCAGCAGAGATGTTGAATTTGTCCGCCAGATAATCGGTAACCGACCGGGAAAGGGTCGAATAGAAATTATCGGGATTATTTTGTGAGAGCAGTGGCTGCGCTGAGGCCAACCTCTTTTTAACCATCAGGTATGCGCGTTTATTTCTGGCGTACCCGATATCCGTTTGCAGCTTTTCCTTATGCCGCGTTATAACTACGGATGCTATCACAACAAGCGCCGGAATAGCTAAACATCCTAAAATAAAAGGATTTTTATAGAGGGGGGCGCCTTGATTCCTCAGTGACGGCACGTTTGTCATAAGCGGCAAAATATCTTGTGTTAATATCCGGGCGTGCTGTTTGTTCGACGGCGAGTTGTCCCCGGAAATGGTCAATTGAATGGGCATTTCCTGTTGTCCGGTCTCTACGGTAATGGGCATGGGATCTTTGGCGATTGTCTTATATTGCCCGATGGATGGATCGAAATAGCTGAATATAATTGCGGGAATGCTTTTGATATCCGCCTTCTGTGGCTCGATGACCTTGCTGAAGACCTTTCGCCCCCGTACGATTTCATCGCGGTTGGTGATTTGGGTGGTTACTTCAGCAGGATAGAGTTTAAAGTCGGTTTCCTTTTTACACAACAGCAATGGTTCACTAACCGTTTGAATGTTTCCTTCGCCATACACTGAGATAGAAAGCGTAATAGGATCCCCCACCTTTACCTGTTGCGCCTTTGTGGAGACCTCCATGTTGTAAGATCCCACGGCACCCTTGAAATCAATAGGTTTGCCTTGTTCAGGCAATGGCTTTGCTTTAATGATGACGGACTCTGTTGCCCTTTCAATGGGGAACCGTCTTTGTTCCCTGCCAAAGAAATCATCAAAAAAAGCATCCCCGAAAAGGGATTCCCGTTGACGGGGAATAATGAGGTCGCACTTCAGTTTTGCCTGAGATATGATAAGGTCTCCGGAAATAATGGGAAAAACGGCCGTGCGCAATTCCAGCACGTTGTAGATAATCCCATCCTTAATCTCTTCATACTGGCGCTGATCGCCTAGCTTTTCCTCCATAAAGTTTTTTATGGTAGGAGGCACATAATCAATGTCACTGAGCGGCAGCCCTCTCTGAAAATACAGTTTAAACGATAAGATGACCTGCTCGTACACGTATACCTCGCATTTATTAACCGACAATTGCACAAATACGAATTTTTCAAGGTCTACGGATTGTTTTGTCTGTTGGGGTTTTACATCAACCACGTCTACGGTCACCGGCTTGGAGGTATAAGTGTTTCCCCGGTATTCCAACCTTGATGACCCGATGGTTCCTTTCCCTTTTGCCGTAGGCTGCAGGGTGTACGTGTACCCCTTGCTTACCGAGACGTTGCCGTTGATAATACGCGTTTCCGCCGAAATTTTCGGTCCGTATAACAAAGTAAACCCTTCAATGATGGGAAATGACGGCACCGGTGTATCCTGAGTGCCATACACGGTGAGTGTCAACTGTAACTTGTCATTCATGGTTACAACGTTGCGATCAACCGTTGCCGTTAAATAGACGTCCCCGGCTAATGCCGCGCCTTTTAGTCCAGCTACACAGATAACAAAAATCAGAAAACTAAGACACCAGGTATATTTTTTTATCATACACTACCTTTTTCTCACACAAAACCACCAAAACACAAAGATTATGGTATATCAACATTTAAAACTGTTTTAGCATATTTCTATTGTAAGCCTTACAAACAATAATTCTGCAAATTCATTGGAAATTGCTACAAGTGTTAAAAATATAGTATAATCCATTAAATTTCAAGATTATTGTAAAAGACAATACATTTTTTTTTACGTTGAAGGCAATTTGAATAAAATTATCATGGAAAACAATGACAACATTCGGATATACTGCGTGCGTAATATGTAGGGTGGGCAACGCCCACCTTATCCGGCTCGTTCGGGTTATGATACAAGATGAAAACCCGCTATTTTTAGTGTTGTACAAAAGAATATTTGAATGTTTTGATGTTTGTGTCGCCCCTCCGGGGCTTGAAAACGTCTTGCAATAGCTTTCCCACCGCTTACGC
>CAYJPZ010000256.1:0-3800 GCA_964372185.1 uncultured candidatus Brocadiaceae bacterium | reverse complement strand
TAATATGTTTGCTTTTTTATGGAGAGCGAAGAGGCCTTTTCGCTCTACAAACACAGCTTTGAAATTCCTAAACATTAAATTAGACCTTCGGCGATTTTTTTATATTCACACGTAGTAGGGACACGGGTCCCCGTGTCCCTACCTTGAAATCCCTAAACATTAACATGTGCCAGTTTACACCAGATCACCCATTCCAAAGGCAAGGCTAAAGCCTCGCCCCACGTCTTTGTTGTTTTACATTCCGGATATACCCATTAGAAATAGGTGGCCACGGAGAACAGGAATGCGTTGTTTGCTACATCCACCATATCCTTATCCTCCATATTAATCTGATAATCCAGCTTAAATACGGTATCCTCTGTATACCGGTAGTTAAGGCCTGGTGTAATGCTGTTTCTTAGCCAATTAACCCTATCACCGCTGGCAATTTCAGACGTTTGCACCTGGTCCCACCTCAGAACACCGGTAAACGTTGAATTATCGGTAAAAAACTTAGGCGCCAAGGTTTTTAGGCACGTGGGCATAAAATGATACCTTCCTTCTACATAATAACCCCACATGGAATCAGCAATACCAGCAGACCTGGCCAATTCGTCCGTCTCGATAAACGCATAGGCGCCTTCGCCGACAAGTTCAAAAGGTCCCTTTTGATATGCGAAATCCAATGCAGAAATAGTTAATTGATTCTCGTTGTTATCATCATACCGTTGTGTATAAGCAGAGCCACCGAATTCTAAGCCAATAAACGGGCTAAAGGCAACGCGCCCAACAACGGCAGGACTTTGATTCTCATTGTCGAACTCAAAACCACCTCTCGACTTTCTTATGCCACTGCTTAAGCCGAAGTTCTTTTTCCCTGTTTCATCCAGGCCATGAAATACGCCATTAGTGACATAAACCTCATAATCCAATTTACTCAATTCGGAAGGATAGGTACTACCAAAAAAGCCCATTCCCACATCGGTAAGGGTTGTTGGAATAATAAATTGATTTACCAATGGGCGGTCAGTAAGATCTTGTAATGGAGAATCATGAACTAAATTAAACTTTCCCAAAGGGGTAAGAATAAAACCTCCTCTCCAGTTGATCCAGTCTGTTATCAAAAAATCTACGGTAGCAAATTCAATGATTACCTCCCCATCCCTGCCGCCACCTACTCCGCCATGCTCTAATTCAATTTCTGCGGCAAGTTTTACGCGATCTGAAACGTCTGAGTATATGAAGGGTATAAATCTTGTTTGATCAAAACCCTGATTTCCACTATCCTTTTCATCTTGTCTGAATTGGAAGTCCATATAACCGCCAAGATAGGTATTCCTGCCATATCTCCTCAAAAATGGTTTTGTATAGACGCCGCCAAAGGCAGGGGCAAGCTTTTTGTCCGCAAATTCAGCGCTTTTTTTGGCGAGGTACGGGGCTTCACCAGAAACCCCTTCAGAGGCATACCTCTGCTCATTTTTCTGCACTTCCTCTTTTATCGAGGCGATTTCCTTCTTTACCTCTTCTTTCAGCGCGGCAATCTCTTTTTGCGGTGTTTCTTTTGCAGTTTCTGTTTTTCCCTTTTTCTGGACTTCTTCTTTCAATACAGCCAGTTCTGTGTCTTTACGAACGTCGTTTTCCACTTGCTGTTTAAGCAGTCCCTTTATCTCCGATAACTCCTTTTCGAGCGTCTCAACCTTGCTTTTCAGGTCTGTCGACTCGGAAGACTGTGCAAAGCCATCTACAGCCACAAGCGCCAAGAGTAAAGGAACGACAATAAGCATCACATAACGCATACGGAATCCTCCAACTAATTGAATAAGACTCATTCTCAATATAGAATAAAATAAAAAGCCGCCCAATGTAGAGCGTCCCTAAAAAAATACCAGCAGCAATCAGTATTTCACGAAACGTAGCAACGATATATTCTCTATTACATCAATTACTTACGATTATTTCGCTACGGACGGCAACAACAAACTCGGCGGTAGGAACTAACGATCTGATACGTTTGCTATAGCAGTGCCAGTGTATGAGACTCATTCTCATAAAGTAAAATTATACTCTATGCCTTAATTTTGTCAAGAAATATTTTTTCTTTTAAAGGAATTTTCGAATTATGAAGTTTTCTTATCCGATATCATCAACCACGAATGAAGGCTAATTGACACTGAGCCTTCTCACCGTTGCGGCTCTGTGTGCCTCGCAATTATCCTGGAAACAATCGTAGTGGTTGAAACACCTTTTACCAATGGCGCATAAACTACTTTTCCCCCGTAGGACTCAACAATTTCCTTCCCTATAATACCGGCATCCTTCCAGTCCTCCCCCTTTACCAACACGTCAGGCTGGAGCGCCTTAATAAGTTCCAGGGGAGTCAGGTCGTCAAAAAGAACCACATAGGACACGCCTTCCAGGGCAGCAAGCATTTGGGCGCGCTCCGATTCGGGGATATAGGGGCGGGAATGCCCTTTGAGAGACCTTACAGAATAGTCGGTGTTCAGACCCACCACAAGCAGATCACCTTGTTTTCTGGCAAACGCAAGGTAATCGACGTGGCCGACGTGTAATATGTCAAAACATCCGTTTGTGAAAACAACGGTGTCGTGCTTCTTTCTGTGTTCCTTGAGAATGCCCACCAGCGTGTCGACGTCTTTAATCTTACCCGTTAACCGGCTTCTTCCACCCATAAGCTCATGGAGAATTTCCGCCTTACTAACGGGGGTTGCGCCAATCTTTCCAACCTCTATTCCTGCCGCAACGTTGGCCAGGAAAGCGGCATCCTCAAAATCGTAGCCGCAGCCCACGGTCATTCCAAAAATACTGAGCACCATATCACCGGCCCCCGTTACGTCAGACACACTGCGCGGCATGGTGGGAACAATCTTCCCTGAGCCATTCTTGTGATAGAGAAACATACCGTCCCTATCGAGGGTAATGACGCAGTGGTCCAGCGAAAGGCTGGAAATCAGCTTTTTGGCTGCATTGTTCAGGCTTTCATGGTTGGTAATTTTGATATCGGTGGCGGCCTCCGTCTCGTTTCTATTGGGGGTTATGGCGGTAAAGCCACGGTAACAGCTATAATCATTCACCAGCTTGGGGTCGACGATAGCGATTTTTTTATGCGTCTTGCAGAGCGTCACAATCGTCTGCAAAAGCGTGTGTGTAAGCAATCCCTTGTTCATATCGGAAACCAGCACGATATCGCAGAAGGGAATCGTTTTATTTAAATAATCAGCAATGCGTCCTTCCGTCTCCGCAGAGAGGGGATGGGTTTTTTCATAGTCAACCCGCAGGAGCTGCTGCACGCCCTTCCCGGCGGTCTGTAAATGCCCCATGAGGCGCATTTTCATAATGGTGGGACGGCTATTATCAACAATTATTCCCGTCGTATCAACTTGCATGTCATGAAAAATATTCATCGTGGTGCGGCCATGGGCGTCGTCACCGATAACCCCGCAAGCAAACACCCGGGCGCCCAGTGTCTGGAGATTATTGACGACGCTGCCCGCCCCGCCGGGGCGGACGTCTTCCGAGGATACGCTAACAATCGGTATGGGGGCTTCCGGCGATATCCGTTTTACCTCTCCCCACACATACTTATCCAGCATCATGTCGCCAACCACCATAATTTTTGGCGACCCTAAATGAGAAACGATATGCAACAGATTATCCATGAAAAGAATACTCCTATAAAAGCAATATGGCATAAAAAAGCTTGCTTAAGAAGGCGCACAAGCCTTAGCTGCTCACAACTTCCTTAAGAAATGCAAAATTAAGCCTTCGGCAACTGATTTGTATTCACACGCAAGGACACGGGC
>CAYJPZ010000255.1:0-3934 GCA_964372185.1 uncultured candidatus Brocadiaceae bacterium | reverse complement strand
TTAAAGCGGAAGTTGGAAGATGGGTTACAGAATTGATAAAAAATTCTGACAGGATAGCCAAAGCGCCAAGGGTCTCTGTTCCTACAATTAAATTTGAAATGGCGTCCATTATTTAACAGAGGAAGATGATTCCATTCTACCACCACGGTAAACACATAACACACTCAACAGCCATCTGGGTCGCATACAACAACAATGCTTTTTATTTTGACGTTGGAAAAAATCCGGAATATGAAAATAGTACCGATAAAATAGTTATTTTGGATAACGGACGCTGGGACGAAGGAGAGACATATCGCCCAAAAACACTTGATAAGAAAGAGGCCCTTATGAAAACTAAAACAGTATATGAAGAAGAAATTTTAAAAGACATACAAGATCTGCCTGAACCCATCCAGGAAAAGCTTGCAAAAACGCTGCATTTCCTTAAAAAGGAGTTTATCCACCCTGAAATGAACGAAAAACGTGCAACAGAGGAATTTCTTTCTCTATGCGGAACCTGGGAAGACGATAGAAGCGTTGAAGAACAGATAAAAGACATTTATTCAAGTAGAAAATCATCCACGAAAACGGAGGATGTATTTTGAAATACCTTTTAGATACAAATACCTGTGTTCATTTATTAAAGGTTTAATTATTGACGACTTCGATATTTTAATTGCCAGCATAGCCATTGCTAATAACTTCATTTTAGTAACGAACAATACAGATCACTTTAAAAGGATAGAAGGCTTACAAATCCAAGACTGGCTAAAGTTAAATAAATGAGCAAACAATAGAGCAGGCGCATAAACTAGGTAAGCGGTTGTGTTTTAAGTACTTAGTTTATACTAAAGCAATTTGTATTTTGTAAAACCACCTATATTTTTATGTAAATTTATAATTCAAGGGACACCCATAAAAATAGCACCTTTATGGGGTCTCTGTCCTGCTCCGGAAGGTGATTGAACCGTAAAGGTTTGTTGGAGAAATAAAAGGATTCCTATGGAATACAAAATTGCAGAAAATATTTTAAGTAGAAATACAGCAGATAACGATGAAGATATAGCCTGGAGAAAGATGCCCGGTGATGACAGTAAAATAATCGGTGACTTTGCCTGCTATTTACATTGTATTTTAGGTATTCATGCCAGATAATATTTGAAGGGAAAACAAAAATATTGAAACAAAGTTTTTTATGTAAAATGCGTGTTACGGAGATAGGAAGTCCAATTGGAGGTGGATATACAATGAAGCAAACCTTGTCAAAGGTGAAAAATCTGGAGAAATTTATCGAAAAGCATGGAGAAGACCCATTTATTTCACAAAGTATATCAAAAATGCTGGACTATAAAATTAAGCATTATGAAGCAGAGATAAAGAGATTGGATAAAGAGTTAAAGACGTTTGAACGTACTTACGGAATGAAGTCATCTGTTTTTTTAAAGAAATTCAGTGAAGGCCGGCTCGGCGATGATATGGATTTTATCGAATGGTCATCCTTGTATCAGATACATAATCGTCTTCTGGAAAAAAAGGTTGAACTTGAAGGTAAAAAATAGATGCTTGAAAACTGTCTTGATGGCATAGTCCATGATCTTGTTGTAAGTTATGTTGTTTCTTCCTTTCAAGTATTAAAGCGTGAGGTTGGTGAGGAAGATGGTTATATCCGGATAAAATCAGCCCTGTAGGGGCGAATGACGGTTGATCGTGTTCAATCGTTCCTATGGGACTTTATTTTTGTTTGGTAAAAATACAGGCAATAAATTGCCTGCCTATTACCTCACGTCCCTGTCGGGACTTAAAAAGCACAACCAATTTTTTAAAAAGACTAAACTGTTACTACCAAACGAATATGGACCAGGTTTTAATTAACAATGTTGGCGACGTGCTGCTTGAACTCGAGAAGGTCAGCCGGGTAGACCTGGACCGCGCCAACGAGGTGCAAAGGCAGACGGGGCAAAAGCTGGGGCGTATCCTGATCGACCTGGGAACCATTTCTGAAGAAGACCTGCGCCTTGCCTACAGTAAATTATTGCAAATCCCCATTTGGGAAAAGAAAAAGGATGACCAGTACCCCCTCGTGGAAAACCTGCCAAAGGTATTCCTGGTTGCCAACCGTATCCTTCCCTTGCGAGTTCACAACGGCGCCATAGACGTTGCCATTGCAGACCCGTCGGATTTACTGCTCAGGGAGGCTATTTCCTTAGCCACACAGAAGCAGATTCAGGTATTTGCAGGTTGCGAAAAGGATATCACCGCCTCTCTCTCTGCACTTTTTGAAGGAGAAGTCAAAGAAGAAGCGGTTGAGACCTCCGCCATAGAGGTCATGGAAGACGTGGAACACTTGCGCGACATGGCCTCGGAAGCCCCCGTAATCCGTCTGGTGAACAGCACGCTGACAAAGGCTATCGAATTGGGCGCAAGCGACGTGCATCTGGAAGTATTCGAGAAAAACGCGCGGCTGCGATATCGCGTGGACGGCGTTTTACAGGAGCTTGCGCCACCGCCGAAGGAGATGTACCATGCCATAATCTCCCGTATCAAAATCATGGCAAAATTGAATATCGCCGAAAAGCGGTTACCACAGGATGGAAGAATCATGATGAAGGTAGCCGGAAAGGAAGTGGATTTGCGCGTGTCGATTATCCCCATGAGCCACGGCGAAGGAGTTGTCATGAGAATTTTGGATAGGAGCGCCGTAGCACTCGATCTTGAAAAATTGGGGTTTTCACCCGAATTTCTGACAAAATTCCGCCGCATGATAAACAAGCCGGAAGGCATGCTGCTGGTGACCGGGCCGACAGGCAGCGGGAAAACCACTACACTCTACGCCGTACTTAAAGAAATCATCTCTCCCGAACTAAAAATAATAACGGTTGAAGACCCGGTGGAATACAACATGGAAGGCGTAAACCAAATACAGGTAAACCCACAGATCGACTTGACCTTCTCCTCCGGCCTCCGCTCCATATTACGACACGACCCGGACGTCATTCTTATTGGTGAAATCCGTGACCGGGACACCGCGTCGATTGCTATACAGGCATCATTGACCGGACACCTCGTTTTTTCCACACTCCACACGAACGACGCCGCATCCGCCTTTACCCGCCTTATGGATATGGGGATGGAGGACTATCTTATCTCATCCTGCATCATCGGCGTCCTTGCCCAGCGGCTGGTACGAAAACTGTGCGACAAGTGCCGTGAAACATACCTGCCTCCTCCGGATCTGCGTCAGACGGCCAGATTAAACGGGGGCGAATACCTCTATATGTCCAAAGGTTGCGACGACTGCAGCAACACGGGATTCAGAGGCAGAAAATGTATCGCCGAATTTTTAGTCGTTGACGACGCCATAAAGAAGCTTATCCTGTCCCACAAGGATTCCGGCGAGATCACGAAAGAGGCGGTAAGACGAGGTACAAAGGTTTTGTGGGAGGACGGACTCGATTCGGTTCGGAAAGGTGAAACGACGTTGGACGAATTGCTGCGGGTTGCGTCCGAGTAACGGGTGCATTCCCAAATTTTTGTAAATGTGTGTTTTGTCCCGTAGGGACAGATGGAAATAGCCCACCGATTTATCGGTGGCATGATTTTAAGCAGCCACGCCACGAGACGCCAGCGTTTTGTTACAAAGGCGTGTGGAAGTTGAAGTGGTTAGTATGTAAAACAATCAAAAAAGGCATAACCAGGTGTGTAGTTTGGGTTGTGCAAGCAGACTGTGCCAAATGGAGTTTACGTGGACAACCTTTGTTCAGTGAAAAGGTATAAAATACCATTTTTATCAGTAGTTTTTTCTATTACTGTCCAAAATATTCTTTCAATCGGCTATTTTATGCCATTTCAGCGCCTTTCAGTACCGTTTCCTTGCTCTATTACATGCCATTCAACTTTGCAATCAACATCGGTATCCCAATTATGGTCATCATTCTTGCTATATTGAAACACG
>CAYJPZ010000254.1:0-3949 GCA_964372185.1 uncultured candidatus Brocadiaceae bacterium | reverse complement strand
CGGCAGGCAAATATACCAACCTCCGGTACGTCTTTCTTCCCCTGCGGTCTCATTTTAAGCTTGACCTTATCCACTTTGTCAAGCCAGTAAAGAATGATAAGATGTGAGTATTCATCGATCCCTTCCAGACCATCTGAGTAGTTAGTATCAACAACTATTTCTGTAATCAAATCCTGCCAACCGCCAAATTTGGGCTGCTTTACAGGACTCTTAATATAACCTATTGATTTTAATTGCACACTTTTCCTCCTGTGATGTTAATTTTTTGTTAACTACCCTTCAAACGCATTGATAAAATTTCCATTTCTTTTGGTTTGCGATTAACATGATAAATCATATTTTTTCTACTTGATAACCCTCAGCCTGCCATTCACGAATACCGCCTTTCAAGTGGTACAGATTCTTTAATCCTTTACCTTTTAATATCTCGCACGCCTTGGAACTGCTATTTCCGCTTCCACAGTGAATAATTACTTTTTTATCCTTGGGAATCTTATGGATATTCTGTTCAAGCTCTTGAACTGGAATGAGATTAGCGCCTTTAATATGTACTTCGTTATATTTTTCTTTAGTTCTGACATCTACTACGATCACATCTTTTTCATTATCTATCAATTCCTTTGCCTGTTTAGCTGATATATCTTTTACCTTATATGAGTCCTTTTTTACATCCATTTAAATCCCTCCTCTAAATACAAGTTATAAGTTTATATCACATATGCCTTCTACCGGTCAACTGGCAGACCAATGCGATTCCACCGTACCATGCCACCCTGCAGAACAGTGACATCGCTGAATCCTGCCTTGGTTAGCATCTGTGCAGCCTTCATTGAACGACGGTCGGTACGACAAACAATAACAATGGGATACTGCTGGTATGCCTTCAATTCGTCCAAGTAGCGTGGCAGGTCTTCAATTGTGATATTTCTGGAACCCCCGATGTGTCCTAAGTCTCCCACGTACTCATCTGAACTTCGCACATCTATCACCAGGATATCTTCTCCCTTGTCCAATCGCTGCTTGAGTTCAGCAGCACTGAGCATGTGCGCAGGTTTCTTGCGCAAGCGTTTGATGAGTCGCGGTAGAAACGCCGCAAGGGCGAGCAATCCTAAGCCCAGAAGTGCTTTCTTGATCATGCCCTCACCACCTGCCACTGCATTACGTCCGGCATATCCGAGGTAAGTGTAAGCTACAGCGCCGGGCAGCATGCAAACGAATGACGTAACCACGTAATGAAACAGGCGTATACGCGTAAGTCCCAGGGCATAGTTTAGCAAGCTAAATGGGAATAGTGGCACCAGACGAACGAAGGCAACAAAACACCAACCTTCGGCTTCTACACCCTCAACCAATTGCCTTAACCGACCACCAGTCTTGCGCGATGCTAAATCAGATGCAAGATAGCGGGCAATAAGGAATGCCATTGTGGCGCCGGTAGTTGCGCCTGTTAGATTGTAGAACGTTCCCCAAACAGGTCCGAATAGCACACCGCCCGCAATTGTCAGAACCGACCCCGGCAGAAACAACACCGTTGATATCGCATAAATACCCATGAACAAGAGCGGAGCCATAATCCCTGCATCTGCAAGCCAACTCTCAAGTGTGGTGACGTCGAGTTGCTTGCGGTAGGTAATCGCAGTTGCAATGCCGGCTATCAGAAAGACGAACACGATAATGCGAATGATGTTAGTAACCTTCACTTGGCTGCTCCTTCACGTAAAAATATGCTTGTTTATATTATAATATTATAATATAATAATCAAATAAATTTCTAAAAAAGGGAATAACAAATGAACAAATCAGACATAAGAGACAAAGCAGAGGTTCTAAAGCTCCTGGGACATCCAACCCGACTATTGATCTTAGAAGGGCTTGCTAAAGGAGCTAAGTGTGTAACTGACATCAAGGATTTACTTGAAATTGAGCAATCTAACCTCTCCCAACATCTTTCAGTGCTTCGCAAGCTCAAGGTTATAGATTTCTACGAGGATGGAGCGCTTCGTTGTTATTACATCACACGTCCCCGAATGGTAGATTCACTCTTTATATTCATTTCCGGGAATTATCCTGTTGTACGACGTTCATGCGAAGAGGTTCGGAAGGAAGGTAAAAGACGGCAGACAAAAACAGCAAAAAGCGATTAATCATTTATGGGACTTGTTGAATTACGAATATGGTAAGGGCGTATTGCTGCCACTACTCCTTTCATCAACCGCAAATGAACGCTAATTGACGCTAATAGCAGAGACGCCCCGCCGGGTCGTCCTTACTATCTTTTATTCGCGTTTATTGGCGTTCATTCGCGGTTGCCGGAGTCCTGAAAAAGGCACAAAGCACAAAGACTTGCAATAGGGCACATAATTCCCTATACTTGTTTCATGTCAAAGCACAAAACCGGTTTTCCATCATACCACGAAACGTTACAGTTTCTTTACACGGCAATTGATTATGAAAAGTTAATCAGCTACCAGTATAACGCATCCACGTTCAGCCTGGACAGGATGGTTAAGATGCTCGACTACGTGGGAAATCCTCACAAGGACTTTCCCTCCATCCATATCACCGGCACAAAGGGCAAGGGTTCCACCTCTATCATGATGTCAACCGTTCTGGAACAGGCCGGTCTTCGAACGGGGCTTTTTACCTCGCCGCACCTCCTTGATCTAAGAGAGCGCATCCAAATAAACCATGAGATGATATCCGAAGGTGATTTTGTGGCCGCCGCAAGAGCGCTTTGGCCTTACATCCAGCGTCTGCGCGAAACGGATAGAGCCGCATCCCCCACGTTCTTTGAGACACTCACGGCTATGGCAATGCTCTATTTTAAGCAAAAATGCGTAGATATAGCCGTGCTGGAAGTAGGGTTGGGGGGTCGCCTGGACTCCACGAACGTCGTGATACCCAGGGTGTCGGTCATAACCAACATCGGTTTTGACCATACGGCCATCCTGGGTAATACCCTCGCAAGTATAGCCTACGAGAAGGCCGGCATTATTAAACAGGGGGTAGCCGTTGTGTCCGCCGTCGATGAAGCCGGGGCGCTTTCTGTAATAGAGAAGACGTGCAGGGAAAAAAACGCAAGGCTGTACCTGCTTGGATGGGATATTTTGATTGAGAAGGCGCAGGGAGTTGATGAAAACGCTATCTCTCAACGTAACCTTTACCAACCAGGGCAAACCGGCTTGCAAGGATTCCTGAAAAAGGGAAGCGCAGAGGGCGGGAAAACGACAAGCGCCGGCATCCCGCACGCCCCTTTCTCCGTTCCACCAGGCAGGGGTTTGTTGTGTAAAATAAAAACCTGGCGGCATACTTACGACAACGTCTTCCTCCCCCTTGTAGGCGCACATCAGGCAAAGAACTGCGCTTTGGTGCTGGGCGTCTTGGAGACGCTGAAAGAGCAGGGGCTGATTTCAGTCAGTGATAAAATTATCTACAAAGCCATGAGCCGTGTCCAATGCCCTGCCCGTGTTGAGCTTGTCGGGCAAAATCCCTTCATCATCCTGGATTATGCCCACACCGTAGCGTCTATGAGGTCGTTGAAAAACGCCTTGTCGGAAAACTTCACCTTTCATAAATTGATCCTGATCCTTGGATTCTCGCAGGACAAGGACCTGGACAATATTTTGAAGGAGATCGTTCCGGCAGGCCATTCCATCATTGTAACCAGAAGCAAGAATCCCCGCGCCGCGCCGCCGGAAGATTTGTCTCACCGGATAGAAAAACTCTGCAATAAACAACCGAAGATAGCCAATAACGCGCAGGACGCCGTGACGCTGGCCAGGGAAATTGCCTCACCAGATGATTTGATTTGTATCACCGGTTCCGCATACGTGGCAGGCGAGGCATTGCAGGCGCTTGAATAAGGAATTTTGTTATGACAAGGTAGGACAAGCGTCCCCGCTTGTCATTATAATGTCAGGCGAGGACGCTTGTCCTACCTTTTAAAAGT
>CAYJPZ010000253.1:0-3957 GCA_964372185.1 uncultured candidatus Brocadiaceae bacterium | reverse complement strand
ACGCATTGCATGCGTCTCTTCTCTGTACACCATTAATTGCATTACACAAGACGCACGCAATGTGTCTCCACAAAACATTGAATTTCTTATACGTCAAGACACTGTTTTTAGCCACGCCCTTTGCGGTTAACCCCTTTTATCTCCTGCTTTGCTGCACTATGAATAAAGACTTTACAAAAAATATAACGGCGCGATACACGCTTGCGCTTGGCATCATTGCCGCGCTCAGCATAACGGCCTACTTTGTGCTGAACAGGATCGTCGTATACCAGAAAACGAGCGGCGCTGAGATTAACGTCAGCGGTAGCCTCCGATGGTTATCACAGCGCGCTGCGGCGCATTCAGCACTTCTGGTAAATTGCAACGATACGGATAAAAGAGAAAAGCACCGTCATGAATTATTGTCGATAGCCAGCCGCATGGAAAATATTTACCACGGGCTGCTGAACGGCAGCCAGGAACTGAACCTGCCGGGTAATCCATCATCACAAGTACAGGCAATTATTTTTGAACCACCCATGTCTCTTGGGAAAAACATCCTCGCCTGCGTTGCGCAAGTTACTATTTTAGCCCGTCAGCCAAAGAGCAAGCTTACCGGTAATAATCCACATTACCGGTATATCATCACGACATCAACTACAAAACTTATCGAATCTCTCAATACATTGGTAAAACAGTATGAGAATGAATATTATGAACGCAACGCTCGTCTGCAAAGGGTAAAAACCGGGGTGCTGGGCTTTACCTTGTTTGTCCTGCTGCTGGAAGTACTGTATGTTTTTAAACCTATGGTTCGCCGTATCAACCATGCCACCTCCAAAATAATAACAAGTGAGTCGCGCATTCGTTCTATTGTAGAGCAAAGCCCGATGACGGTCATTATTACCGATATAAAAGGCCGTATCGAGTACGTTAATCCCAAATTTGTTCAGTTAACGGGCTATACGAGGGAAGAGGTCGTGGGGAAAACCCCGCACATCTTGAAATCAGGCATGACGTCACCGGAAGAGTATCAGCAGTTGTGGGAAACTATTACAACGGGGGGCGAGTGGCGGGGGGAATTTTATAATAAAAAGAAGGATGGCACGTTCTATTGGGAATCCGCATCCCTTTCGGCTATCAGGAATCCGCAGGGCGAGATCACGCATTTCATTGCGATTAAAGAAGACATTACGGCATTGAAGCAGACGATGGATTGGCTGAAGGAAAGCAGGGAGCGGTTCCGCATGTTGATAGAGTCCAGCAGGGACGGCATTATTGCATACAACAAGGAGTTTTGTTATATCATCTGGAACAGCGCTATGGAGCAAATATCCGGCATTTCAAGGAAAGCGGCGCTTGGCAAACACGCCTTCGAATTGTTTCCATTCCTGGATAGGGTCGGCGAGGGAGTGTGTTTCAGGAATGCCGTAGAAGGCAAGGCCTCGTCGCGGATGGCAATGCCTTACAATGTGCCTCAAACCGGGAAACACGGATATTTTGACAGCTCCCATTTCCCCGTATTTGATGCAAGTGAAAAGATTGTTGGCGGTATGGCAATTATTCGGGATGCCACTGCCCGCGTGCGAACAGAAAGGCGGATGAAAGCCCAGTATATGGTAGCGAAGGTGCTTTCAGATGCAGCTACACAAGAGGATGCCTTTTCCGGAATTATCCAGGTAATATGCGAGGCGCTGGGGTGGGATTGTGGAGGCGTATGGCTTGTTAACCGGCGGGACGAGGTATTGCGGTGCGTAGAGATGTGGCATGTTCCCCTCGTGGAGATAGCGGAATTCAAAACGATTACCCTGGAGACGCCGTTTCCGCCTGGCGTTGGGTTGCCTGGCCGCGTGTGGTCAAGCGCAATGCCTGTGTGGATAGAGGATATCACAAAAGATACGAATTTTCCACGATTGAATGCTGCCGCAAAAGAGGGTTTGTATAGCGCATGTGCTTTTTCCATTAGCAGCGGCAAAGAGGTGCTTGGCGTGGTTGAGTTTTTAAGTCATGAGATACAAACGCCGGATAACGATCTGCTTAACATGCTGGGCGCAACCGGCAAGCAAATCGGCCAATTTATCAAACGCAAGCAGGCAGAGGAGCAGCTTCAAAAACTATCGCACGCCGTTGAACAGAGTTCGAGCAGCATTGTAATTACCGACGTGGAAGGTATTATCGAATACGTCAATCCGAGGTTTACCCAGGTAACAGGCTACAGCGTAGAAGAAGTTACGGGGATGACCCCACGGATCTTAAAATCGGGTGAACATGACCCTGGAATATATAAATCCCTGTGGGATAATATTACCTCAGGAAAGGAATGGCGGGGAGAGCTTTGTAATAAAAAAAAGAACGGTGAGTTATATTGGGAATACGCGTCGGTGGCCCCCGTTAAAGATCGCGATGGAAACATCACCCACTTTGTTGCGGTGAAGGAAGACATTACCCGGCGCAGGCAATTTGAGTCGCAGCTTGTGTTCCTCGCGAATCATGATCCCCTTACAAACCTTATCAACCGCCGGTATTTCCATGAAAAACTGGAGGACCACATCGGGTACGCGAAGCGGTATGACAAACGCGGCGCCCTTCTCTTTCTGGATCTTGATAATTTTAAGTTTATCAACGACACGCTGGGACATTCGGAAGGTGACAAACTCCTCGTGAAACTGTCTGCCTTTTTACAAAAACGACTGCGGGACACCGATATACTGGGGAGGCTCGGCGGAGACGAATTTGCCATTTATCTCCCGAACGTGGACGCACACCAGGCAACGTCCGTTGCCGCGCAGCTTTTAGAGCAGACGCGGGATGAAGTGATACTGTTGAGCGAACTGTATCAAAACGTCACGCTAAGTATTGGAATAGCATTGTTCCCCGATCACGGCGAAGCGATAGCCACGCTGCTTGCCGCAGCGGACCTTGCAATGTATCAGGCAAAAGAAAAGGGGAAAAATTGTTTTTGCGTTTATCGGGAAGAACATACGACAAACATCAAAAACAGATTGAGCTGGGAAGAGCACATCCACTTCGCTCTTATTCGCAATAGCTTCGTTTTGTATTTACAGCCGATTCTCGATTTGAGGAAAAATTCCATCTCCGGATATGAGGCACTGCTGCGAATGGTGGATACGGACGGCAAGATAATTCCGCCCATGGACTTTCTCGGCATTGCGGAACGTTCCGTCATTATACACGATATCGATCGATGGGTTGTCAGGCACGCCATTTCTCTCATTGCAGAGCAAAAAGCGGTGTTTACCGATAAGCACCTGGAGATTAACTTGTCGGGCAGGTCTTTTGCCGACGAAGGCCTGCTCTCTTTTATTAAAGAGGCTTTATTAACAAGCGCTATTGACCCCAGGAAACTGGTTTTTGAGATTACCGAGACCTCGGTGATTACCAACATCAGAGAGGCGCAGCATTTTATCTCCACGTTGGAATCCATGGGATGCCACTTTGCGCTGGATGATTTTGGCAAAGGGTTTTCATCCTTTGAATACCTTAAATGCCTGCCGGTCGAGTATCTCAAGATCGACGGCAGTTTTATCAGCAATCTTGCACATGACATGGTTGACCGGCAGTTGGTCAAGGCAATGGTTGTCATGGCCCACGAACTGGGAAAGCAAGTCACGGCTGAATTCGTCAGTGATGAAAAAACGTTGCAGCTTCTGAAGGAATATGGCGTTGACTATGCGCAGGGCTATCATATCGGCGTTCCTAAAGAATGGGGTAAAATTGTGCAGGAGATTTGAAAACATTCCGGACGCCGGTACACGCCCCGCGGGGGGGCAGGACGTACTCTCGTTCCCAAGCTCCAGCTTCATTTTGTTTTCAGGAACAAAACAATGGGAAAGATACGTGTCCCAGCCATGTTAAGCGTCCCTTTCTGTCGCCCCTTCGGGGCTTGTTATACTATTTCTTTTACCAGGGGCTTCACCCCTGGCTATATACTTTCAGCCCTTCGGGCCTGTTGTAGAG
>CAYJPZ010000252.1:0-3974 GCA_964372185.1 uncultured candidatus Brocadiaceae bacterium | reverse complement strand
CCATAACTGGAGGGCGTTTTCTTTACTCAGGTCTCTCTTTTTCTACTCTACCAAAGATTTACGAGATTGAACATAGAGGTAAAGACTATCGTTCTATAAAAAGCTAGCCAGGTAAGGTTGGGTTGAGTGAAACGAAACCCAACTTTTTTCGAATACCACGAATGGTTGGTGTTGGGTTTCACTACCGTTCAACCCAACCTACAATAATTCCTTTAATCTCATAAAATTGCCAGGGAAGCCATGCAATATCGCAGATCAAAAACACCGGGCGCAACCTTCTTTTTTACGGTTGTGACGTATCGGCGGAATAAGATTCTGTGTCACGAAACAAACGTAGCGCTGATAAGGGTGGCATTTCAGAAGGACGGTATCATACCATGAGACGTTCTACAGCGTCTTACACAAAGGCGGTCACGGCGTTAGAAGTCCCATCGGCGGCCTGTAGACCGGTTTATACAGACTGTATAATCATTGTTCGGCAGAAAAAGTTGACACAGTATGGATAAAATGTTTATCATGTGCATACAGGAGGTAGAAATATGAGAACAACATTAGATTTACCCAATGATTTACTTGAAAAGGCTATGAAGGCCACTCATTTAGAAACTAAAACTAAAGTTATAATAATGGCCTTAGAGGAATTAATAAGAAAAACAAAAATATCTGAATTAAAAAAATTTAAAGGGAAAATAGACTTAGACATTGACTTACCCACCATTCGGGGGCGGCAATGTCGGTATTAGTCGATACCTCGGTTTGGGTAGAATACTTCAGACATGGCAAAAACCTCGAAAAACTCGATTTCATAATAGGTGAAAACCTCGTAGTCACAAACGACCTTATACTTGCTGAATTGGTTCCTTTTCTGAAAGCAAGAAACCAGAGTAAAATAATATCCCTTTTGCATCATATCAAGAAGTTACCAATAAACATACATTGGGAACAAATAATTGAATTTCAATATAAGTGTTTAGAGAGAGGGTTAAACGGCGTGGGAATACCTGATTTAATAATTGCTCAAAATGCAAAACAAAATGATTGTGAAATTTACACGCTGGATAATCATTTCCAATTAATCAAGGATATCATCAAGATAAATTTAACTGCATAAACAGCTACGCCGAACAATAGGGTAAACTTGACCGCGTGAAGCTCGGCGATTTTTCTGCACCGTTCTTGGTGCGGCAAGTTACCCTAAGCGTTGGGCCCCCTCGTGACGAGCCTGTACAAGTACCTGCCAGAGCAATTCGTCGGCCCTCTGCTCCGTGAAGGCGCGGTGATCTTTCGCACCTTGTCTTACTTCCGGGACTATGAGGACGCCCAGGTCCGTGGCGACGAATTTGAGGGAACAAAGTTGTATCGACCAACGAATGGACTCGAAGTTACGCTTGTCGAAACGCAAGAGAAAGTTGTGCTTCCCCATTCATTCGAATCCTCGGCGCACGAAGACGATATCTTCGTTTTCTGCGTCAGCACCGTCCTCAGCCAAGAGTTGGCTACGCAATTCAAGACGAATGTCTGTGTCGAAATTCAGAATCCTGCACTGTTTATCTCGAAGATTAGAGGTGCCTTATCTCGGCGCCCATCGATCAAGAACAAGATGCTCGTGCACGGCGAAGTCAGGTACTACGAACCCCACGAACCACCAATAGTTGATTGGGCGTTGCCGGAGAGGATTGCGATGTCAAAGCTTGAGCCCTTCCGTCCGCAGCAGGAATACCGCATCGCTTTCTCAGTCAGTGGCGCATTCGATGTTGAGAACACACGCCTTCGTTTAGTTGCGCCCGGAGCTCGTAGGGCAAAAAGGGTCACTGCTTACCCGGAACGCCTGTTCAAGCTTGGAAGCATCTCCAAGTCATGTCGAGTTCATCGCTTTGCCTAAGCCGGGTAGACATTCTATGTCAAGCTCTTTTTTTCTTTTAGAAAAAAAGAATTAAAAAGACCTTGAAAATCAAGGATTACAAAGCCATAGCCCATGTGACATCTCTTGCTTTGAGGTTTTGAATATGCAACGTTTCATTATATGTTGTTCTCTGGGACCAAAGAGCAAAAAGTATCTTGATCCATTTTTTGCCGAGATTGCTCAGGATGGTGTTGTGTTTTTGGTTTCTCTTTTTGTGGTAATCGTAATATGCCCTTGCCCAGGGAGAGCAGTTGATACTGGTAAATGCCCAGTCGTGGAATGTCCTTGCATGACACCCCGCTAAGGTCTCTGGCGAGATGCCCGCGCTTTGTTATCTTTACATCCCCTCGTTTTTACCTGGTCTTCGTTACACCCGAATTCATCCATCGCGTAAACTGCCGGGAAGGCTGGAGGGTTCATCTGCGGCAAAGATGTTTTGCCTCTTTGATACAGAAAACGAATCTAAACTCGGGGATTGACAGAGTATGAGGTATTACATACAATACCCCAATGAACAAGCACCAGATTGTTGCTGACACCAATGTTTTTGTCATCGCTCTGCGTTCACAATTTGGCGCATCTTACAAACTTTTATCGCTCATCAACAAAGGGAAATTCCAACTAAATCTATCTGTTCCTTTGACGCTTGAATACGAATCCGTCGCAAAAAGAATGGTTGGCAAGATTGAATTAAGTGTGCAAGAAATTGATGACGTCCTTGACTTTGTCATTAGCAAGTCAAACCGTTGGCAAATTTATTATCTTTGGCGACCGCAACTAAATGACCCTGGTGATGATATGGTATTAGAGCTGGCGGTAACAGCCAATTGTAATTATATCGTCACCTATAACATCAATGATTTCAAAGGAATAGAAAAATTCAACATTGAAGTAATCACTCCCAAAGGGTTTTTAAAAATGATTGGTGAACTATGAGTACATTAAGCCTGAAACTACCTGAATCTTTACACAAATCTGCTTGCGCGTTGGCAAAGAAGGAAAATATTTCCATTAATCAACTCGTTATTGTGGCATTGGCAGAAAAACTTTCGGCATTGGGCGCTGAAGATTACCTTGAAGAGCGTGCTAGTGTTTAATTGCAATAGTACACAAGATATCTTGTTGCCTCGAATACCCATAGAATAAAGGGATTTTTAGAGAGAAATACTATCAACAATTTATGCAATTAGACACTAGACGTGCTAGTAAAGCAAAGTTTGATAAAGCAATGGCAAAAGTGGCAAAGATTGAACCGCCCAAATATGACCGCTTGTGAGGGAGAGTGGGGGCATCAGCCGAGTAGACATTCTATGTCAAGCTCTTTTTTTTCTTTTAGAAAAAAAGAGCCAAAAAGCCTGTAAAAATCAGGGATTACAAAGCCATAGCACAAGGGACATTTCTTGCTTTGAGGTTTTGAATATGCAGTGCTTCATCGTAAGAAGTTCCCTGTGACCAGACAGCGAAAAGGATTTTGGTCCATTTTTTACCGAGGTTTCGCAGGATGGTACAATGGCTTTTGTCTCTCTCTTTGTGGTAATCGTAAAATGCCCTTGCCCAACTCAACCTACTCGGCTATATTACATGGAAGGCTTAAACGCCACAAAACTTATGGTATGTACAGGAGGAATTGATTATGCCAATGATAACTGTGCCCGCTCATTTTGATGGTAAGCAAATTTGCTTGGATGAGCCATTTGACCTGGCACCGAATGCGAAACTGATTATCACGATTCTACCGGGGCAAGAATCTGATAATGAGTACAAAGCTTGGTTGCATTTATCAGGCCAGAGACTAGAAGACGCATACGGAAAAAACGAACCTGAATATTCTAAAAACTTGCTCAAAGAGGTGAATCCAGACTATGAAGGAAGGTGATGTGATTCTTACACCAGTTCCCCAAGCTAATGGAGAACCAAAGGAAAGACCTGCGATTTTCCTGCGGGAAATGCCGCCTTATCGCGATCTGCTTGTTTGCGGTGTCAGCACACAGTCACACCAATATGTTAAGGATTTTGGTCTCTACCGGATAAAGGGTGTGATTTTTCATTGGCATATTTCCGGATACAAGTT
>CAYJPZ010000251.1:0-3985 GCA_964372185.1 uncultured candidatus Brocadiaceae bacterium | reverse complement strand
TTCCCACCGCTTACGCAGTGGGCTACGATTGTGTTGCCCCTATCGGGGCATTATGGTTTTGTGGTTAAATTTGTTTTGGTTGCGGCATAGCCGCGCTAGGGAATGCCATGAACTTTGCCGCGCCGCTTATCTTAACCCTGAAACTTTCCTTCATAACCACCGTCTTGCTGTTTATTGTCGGCATCCCTTTTGCCTACTGGCTTGCCTTCACAAGGCTGCGCATGAAGTTTATCCTGGAATCCGTAATAGCATTGCCGCTCGTCCTCCCGCCCACCGTTTTGGGCTTTTACCTCCTGATGGCCATTGGGGGTGGCAGCTTTATCGGACGCTGGTACGAGGACGTATTTAACAAGACGCTAGCATTCTCTTTCCAGGGGCTTGTTGTAGGCTCGTTCTTCTATAGCCTGCCGTTTGCCGTGCAACCCTTTCAAGCCTCATTTACCGCCGTTGACAAACGGCTGATCGAGGCCTCCTGGTCGTTGGGACGTTCCCGTCTGTACACCTTTTTCGCCGTCATCCTGCCCCTCTCACGGCAAGGCATCATCACCGGCTGCGTCCTTTCCTTTGCGCATACCCTGGGCGAATTCGGCGTTGTCCTCATGATCGGCGGCAATATTCCCGGAGTAACAAAGGTGGCGTCCGTTGCGATCTACGATGAAGTGCAATCGCTCAACTACGGAACGGCAAACGCGTATGCCGCGTGCTTATTATTACTCTCCTTTGCAATACTCACCCTTGTTTATTTTGTTAACAGGCGCTTTGTGCGAGCGCTCTGACCATAAAGGTGGTTCCATGCTGCAGGTTCATCTGAAAAAACAGTGGAAAGGTTTTGGACTAGACGTCTCCTTCGAGATCCCACGCGGCAAGATCACCGTCTTGTTCGGCCCTTCCGGTGCCGGGAAATCAACGGTACTGCGGCTCATTGCCGGGCTGGAAATTGCCGATAGCGGCAAGATTTTGCACGGCGAGGAGGTCTGGTTTGACGATATGCGCAGGATTGACGTTACCCCTCAGCAACGCTCCATAGGCTTTGTATTTCAGGACTATGCCCTGTTCCCCCATTTAACGGTGGAAAAAAACGTGGCGTACGGCGTGAAGGGCAAGGAGTCCGCAAAAACCGTAAAAGAACTGATATCACTCATCGGCCTGTCCGGCTACGAACACTGCTATCCAACGCAGTTATCAGGCGGGCAAAAGCAGCGGGTAGCCCTCGTCAGGGCCATGGCAAGAAACCCCGACCTCCTCCTCCTCGACGAACCCCTTTCCGCGCTCGACTGGGAAACCCGCGCGCGGCTGCAAACGGACGTAAAGCAGATCATACACCGCTTCCAATCCACGGCGCTCTACGTAACCCACGACGTCTCAGAAGTGTACAAACTCGCCGATTACGTAATCGTCCTTGAGTCGGGAAAGGTAGTAAAACAAGGCACACCGGAGGACGTCTTCCTGGGCAAGCGTCTCAGCACCCGCATCCAGGTGGTAGGAAAGGTCGTCGGTATAGAACATGACGTCATCATGTCCACCGTAACCATACTGCACGCAGACCAATTCTTTAAGGCCCTGATCGACCGTGAAGAAATCGACGGACTCGGCTTACAGGTAGGCGACGACGTCGTCATGGGAGCAAAATCATCTGATGTGATTTTGTTTAAGATATTGACGTGAAATGAGCTGGTTATGTAGGAATTCCGTTCGTGCAAAGTCATTATCCAATTCCCAGACCAGGTTTTTTAAAGAGGAGTGTTTCTTTCTGTTTGACTTAAATAGCCCCATTTGTTATCTTGCAGCATGATAAAAAGTGCAAAGAGACATAAGTGGCAGTGTCTGAAACGCTTGTCAAGAGGGTATTTGCCGTATCAAAGGTATGTTATATTGACAATAAACCTGTATTCTGAATATTATGCGGATACATCTACTTAATGTTATAACGCATCCTGACTAATAGAGAAATTGAATGAATCATCAAAAAATATACGGTTGTCAATACCACACTTTAAGTATCGAACAAATCAACTCTGGGGTTATTGCTTTTTTGAAAGCAAATAATATGGACGCCGGTTCAACGGGTGAGTTTGATTTCTATCAGCTACTACAAGCATATATAAAGCATGAAGAAAAACGAAGACAAATTAATCACAAGGTGGTAGCAACGCGATTGACAATTTATGGGTATTATGCTTCAATTGGAATCGAGGAAAACGGGAGAAAGCGTTATAATGCTATAATAATCACATCCCTTCAGGATTAAAAAACAGGTTAACAGCCGCCGCTAATACAAACCGTTTGGCTACTACCAGAGAATCTCCCGCCAAGCTTGTCTCTCAGAAAAGCAGAAAAACGAGAAACAAACAACTTTGATCTGAATATTTTAAGAACAATCTTATTTGTATGTCAAATATCAGTAAATACTGACACCAAACGCATTTGGTGTCAATATATTTACAAATATTAACTCCAACTACACTGGGGTACTAAAATATGGCGCTCGATTTAGAAAATGCTGTAAACTACCATTACGATAAATTCCCACCAAAGAGTCTGGATTATGGGCAATTTGTTGAAACGTTAGTAAAAGCAGTTGATGCTGTGGCTCGTTATGACCAAATGTTAAAAAGTATGCACAATAGCGAAATACTGTTGGCTCCTCTACGCAACCAAGAGGCCGTTATATCTTCAAGAATGGAAGGCACGGTAAGCACCATGGATGAAATTCTTAAATATGAGGCAGACCATGGCGCTGAAACAGGTGAAGCCGTAAATATAAGATCTGAAGTTATCGAAACAATTCTTTATCAACGGGCGTTGATGGCTGCGCAAAAAGCAATGAAAGATGGTTATCCTTTATCCCAATCGCTGATTAAGGGCATCCATCAACGGTTGCTGTCTTTTGGACGTGGGGCTTCAAAATCTCCAGGCGCCTTTAAGAATGAACAAAACTACCTGGCTGATAAGCTAAGGAACAAAATATTATTCATTCCCATTAGCCCTGAAAAACTACAGGAAGGATTGGATAATCTTTTTCAATACATAAACCAAAGTACACATCCAGCGTTAGTTAAAACAGCCATTACTCATATTGAATTTGAAGCATTGCACCCATTTAAAGATGGTAATGGGCGTATTGGGCGTATGTTGATCACCTTGATGTTGTGGGCTTCAGGAACACTATCAGCGCCGCACTTTTACATAAGTGGGTACCTGGAAGATAATAAAGACCTTTATATTGACACCATGAGGAAGGTCTCCGAGTGTGGAGAGTGGGAAGGTTGGTGTTCTTTTTTTCTGAAAGCTGTTGAACAGCAAGCAATCAGAAACCTCATTGTTGCAGAAAATATAAGGGCGCTGTACGAGGAGATGAAAACGGTATTCGCAGAAATTCTGTCTTCTAAGTGGAGTGTTAATGCATTGGACTTTGTATTTACAAATCCCGTGTTTAGAAACAACAAATTCACAACGAACAGTGGCATCCCTACAGCAAGTGCGGCTAGATTCACACGGGTACTATTAGAAAAAAACCTGCTCCTCACGTTGGAAGAAGCCTCAGGCAGAAGACCGGCATTATATTCTTTTGAACCATTAATGAAACTGGTTAGGGTTTAAGGTTGATTTCAGACTTTGCCTTGTTTCATTCATGTGATTTGTAATGGCAGGTCATATTCTTCTGATCGCCACGATGCATAGGCCAAGGCGACTCTTATATCTTCATCCTCAAGGTAGGGATACGATTCAAGGATTTCCTGGAAAGAGGCCACTGAAGCAACCAATCCTGTAATCATCCCTACCTCCCCGAATACACGGTTTCCCACCCATAACAGCAGGATCAATCGTTATTCGGTTTAATTCCGTAAAGTTCATACTTGCCTCCCAATCGTTTTTTTTGATTAAATGCTAACATATAAGGTTGGGTTAGCCCGACCTTCGCAATTCGAGGGGTATACGATCCGCTAAGCCAGCAAATACAAGGGGTCATGTAAAAAGGCCGTCA
>CAYJPZ010000250.1:0-4003 GCA_964372185.1 uncultured candidatus Brocadiaceae bacterium | reverse complement strand
TCTTTCCGTTGCATACCAGGCAATGGCTTATATTTGATAAAGACCTTTATGCCCTGCGCCTGACTATAGGTGCTCTTATCGAGTGTTTTTGGATGATATGTCTTCCCTTCATCCCAGCGTCCATTATCCAAAATAACTATCTTATCTGTACTATGTTCATATTTCTGGTCATCTCCAACATCAAAATAAAAGGCATTATTATCATACGCTACCCAGATGTCTGTTGAGTATGTTATGTGTTTGTCGTAGTGGTAGAATGGAATCCTTTTCTTCAGTTAAATAATAGACGCCTTTTCAAATTTAATTGTAGGAACAGAGACTCTTGGCGCTTTGGCAATCCTGTCAGAATTTTTTATCAATTCTGTAACCCATCTTCCAACTTCCGCTTTAACAATTTTTTCTCCACATTGAGGACACACTCCGGCAGGTATATCCTCGATAATAATAAGCTCGTCTCGTATCCAAAAATCTTGTTTGATTAGTTTTTCTTGCAAAGGGGTATTACAAATTTCACACTCCCCATAATTATAACTCGTTGATTTCATCTTAATTCCTCCACTGCGTATGTGGTAATTAATAATAGCTTGCCCGTACTTTTAATCCTGCAAATAATCCCAATTTCTCTTCCATCTGTTGCAGTCCCGACAACCTCGTAACGTATCCCCCCTGGGGTCTCGTGTAAACTTACGTCTTACCCTACCATGGGCAATAGCCATTTCTATATCAGAAAAAGTAAGATTGTCATTTGCCATTTCTTCAAAGAAGTGTGGCACAGTAAACTCGTATTCACATCTTGTAATTTTCCCTCTGATTTTATTAATAATAACCAACAATAATCCTTTCCCGTGCAGGTTTGTAACCAGAACCGCTCATGTTGTAAATAATTTCTCCATTTCATTGAGGCGGGCAGTAATGATATGGCGCTTCCCGTTGCATGCCGGGTAATGGTTTATATTTAATAAAAATCTTTATATCCTGTGCCTGGCTATCTGTGGCCTTACCGAGTGTTTTTGGATGATATGTCTCTCCTTCATTCCAGCGTCCATTATCCAAAATAACTATCTTATCGGTATTATGTTCATAGTCTGGATTTTTTCCAACGTCAAAATAAAAGGCATTGCTATTGTATGCGACCCAGATGGCTGTTGAGTGTGTTATGTGTTTACCGTGGTGGTAGAATGGAATCATCTTCCTCTCGCCTCTTACCAGATCAAGGGACAAGGGTTCATAATCTTTTCTTTCTCCGATAAAGGCAATGCTGCCGTCAGATATGTTTACCTGAATAATATCGCCGTAACGCGCATTCCTGTAAAGCTGTAAAAGGCGTTCTTTTTCTAATCTTATCGCCTCAGCCTCTTCTCTTTCCTTCTGTCTCCCGTATTCTTCCTGTCTTTTTCTTCTTTCTTCATCTATCTGATATTGCTTTGTGGTGTATTCCACCTGCTGTTGTGGGCTCAAGGCTTGCCATTGTTCTTCTTTCAGGCCAAGAGGATATCTTGTTGCGCAACCTTCAAAAAAGAGCACCAAAAACAACAAGAACAAAAGCCTTTTTTGTTGTGTGAACATCACAAACACTCCTTTAGTACCTTACAGATTCAAAACTGCAATAAAAAACAAGTTAGTCTTATTAAGTCCCCCTTAATAAAGGGGGATTTAGGGGGTTGTGTATTTTCCTGGCATTTTTACAACCCCCCAGCCCCCTTTTCTAAGGGGGATTTTATGCATGATTTTTCTGTTGGGTTGTGGGCAAAGCCCACTTTGGTTAAACCTGCAATGACAAATAAAATTGTTTATGGAAAGACAGTTACCCATACTTATCGATTTATAGAATTACATTTAGCCGTTTAATTTCTGTGGTTAACTCTGATTTCAAAGAATCAATTCTGGCGATCCAATCGCCTGATTTCTACCTGTATTGATTTTAACTCAGGGGCTACGACATCTTGTAATGCTTGTTTTACCTGTTCATAAACGCTTACACAGGAATAATACCAATTTCATTAATACACGTCAATATATACTTCACCGGTTCACAAATGGTGATTTATTGAATGGTTGAAAATTCAGTGTTAGTAATGAATTAACCATCCTCTTGTGATATCCCTATAATTTCTCTTCTTTGGTGTTCAGTAGGGCTGGTAAAATAAAAATACTTGTAATTTTCTTTTTTTTTGCTAAACTGACCGTCTAATTGAAGAAAGCAATTTCCTAATCCTTGTTGCGAAAGGCGTAGTTTTGCTTGTCGGTTGCGCTTCCACGAGCAATAATTTTGACGACAGTAAAGTTCCACAAATCAAAAAAGGTCTAAAATGAAACTAAAAATACTCTTCCTCTTTTTTTCCGCTCTGGTTGCAGCCCCATTCTCCGGATTTGCACAAACTCCTGGAAACATGGATGACGTACAATGGTCTGAGCTAGCCAAGTCGGCTACGTCAGTCTCTCTAACTGAAATCCAACAGAATCCAGAGAAGTTTAACGGTCAGAAAGTAATTGTATTTGGAAGAATTGGAGATGTTCAAATCGGTGACCGAAAAACGTTTGTAGTTAAGCAGTTGTACCAACCCAAATACAAGGATTTCAATTTGGAGGATTTGCAAGGGGCAATGCAACGGGGACCTTCAATGTATGTTTATTTTGACACATGGTATACGAACTGTGCAGCAACTGCAGCCGGACGCGACCGAATTCGGAGTTTATCAACGAAGGGCGAGACGTACCTTATGTTTAATCAAGAAAGATTCGCACTTGTCGCGGTCGTTCGTCTCTTTAGTGATACGTTCCAGCCGTATTTGTCGTTAATCGAATTTCACGCGGCAGAATCGGAAGCCAAGAGTACGGACCCTTCTTTACCCACCCAGCGGCCGGTCGTGGCCCCCTCTTTGCCCAGCCAGTTGCCGCCTCAACGCACAACATTGGCTGAAGCCATGCACGCGGAGCAAGAACGCGTCAATGGATTTGACGATTCTATCAAGCGACAGTTACGCGATCTTTTTCTGGATGCTCAAGCCAAGCAGAAAGACCATCGCTGGGCTGAAACTGCTGCCAATTGCGAAAAGGTTTTGTCTATCGACCCGGAAAATCACTACGCTCTTTCGATGTTAGGTAACGCCTATGCGCGCTTGGACAAATTCGAACTCGCCGAAAAACACCTTTCGAAAGCCATCCAGTTGATGCCAGCCGACTATTCTACCTATTTGGCGATGTTTTTGGTCTATGCCAGAAAGGGCGAAACGAATGCTGCGGTGGCCGCATTGGAAACGGCAGTTAAGAACGGCGCACCCACGACATATGAATTGCGCAAAGACACGGATGTCCCAGACAACTTCAAACATCTGCCAAAATTCAAGGAACTAACGGCAGTTTCGCTCGATAAACTGACCGCTAACACCAGAGACGCAGACCTGTTCGAAAATCGAACCAAAGACCTACAAATGAATTATGATGCCGCTTGGAACGCGGTGGAAAAGGCACTCAAAGACCAAAGGGAAACATTACGTTGGTCAGACAAAGAAAACGGACTGCTAATCACCGAATCAACCGCGCATTTCGGGCTAGGGGGTAACTCATACGACCAATACTTCATCGTGTTGGAGCGAAGCGGTGATGTAACGAGTAAACTTAGCTTCAAATTGTTCCGCTATTACGCAGATAAGGACGGCTCCCTTAAGCCAGAAAACAAGCCATTCATCGAAAACCGCGCTAAGAAATTCTTAGACAACGTCAATAAGGCCGCAACAAAGAAGAAATAATGGCTGCGGACAAGAAAATTCATGATTTGAGAATGGTTATTGTTTTTGTTCTTTTACAACAACCGTACCTGCGATTTTGTCGTGCCATGCCTGGCCATCCTTATCCCAAATAGCCCAAAAATAACCAAGACCAAATACTAATCCACTTATACCTTTACCAATGGTTTCGCGTAGGAGCATTCGCCAAAAACCAGGATTGTTACCGGTAAGTTTCTCTACTACTTTCGCGCCAAGCAACCACTTACCCAGTGTCA
>CAYJPZ010000249.1:0-4011 GCA_964372185.1 uncultured candidatus Brocadiaceae bacterium | reverse complement strand
GTACCACTTCGTTCTACAAGCGGAAGTTGCCGAAGGCATCATTTAATAACTCAATAACTTGGAATTTCAAATTACCTCATTTTCACATTTAACGTAAGTTAATATGACAAACTATATCGGCCCGGACGCCATCCTTCAAAAGAAGCAGGAGTATCTCATCCCTTGCGTTTTTCATTTTTATAAAAAACCGATGCAGATCGTCAGGGGGAAGATGCAGTATCTCTACGACCATACCGGCAAGCAATACCTCGATTTCTATGGCGGGGTATCCGTGATGAATGCAGGACACTGCAACGAAGAAATCGTGGAAAAAGTTTGCGAACAGATGAGAACGCTTCAACACACCACCACCATTTATCTTACACAACCGATTGTCGATCTTGCTGAAAAACTTGCTCATATCACACCGGGTCATCTTAAGCGGTCATTCTTTTGCGCCAGCGGCTCCGAAGCCAACGACGGGGCGGCTCTTCTGGCGCAACTCCATACGAAAAGGCAGAAATACGTTGCCGTCCAGCAGGGACTGCACGGACGCACCCGGTTTACCATGAACCTCACGGGGATTCCTATGTGGCGGACGGATATGTATCCATCAAACGACGTGGCGCACGTACCTGCCGCATATTGTTATCGCTGCGCTTATGGACTGAGCTATCCGGCCTGTGACTTGAAATGCGCGCAGCAGCTTGAGGACATCGTGAAAAGCGGCGACTATGCCGCTTTTATTATCGAACCAATCCAGGGTAATGGGGGCATTATTACACCGCCTCATGGCTACTTTAACCGTATCCGCGAGATTCTCGGCAAATACGGCACCCTTTTAATAACAGACGAGGTGCAGACGGGGTTTGGAAGGACCGGCAGGATGTTTGCGATCGATCATTGGGACGTTGTCCCTGATATTATGACTATGGCAAAAGGGATCGCAAATGGCACACCGTTAGGGGTATTTACGACCGGAGACGCCATAGCTTCGTCTTATACAAGACCCGGCGCTTCTACAACGGGCGGCAATCCAATATCGGCGACTGCGGCGTTGGCAACTATCAACGTTATTGAAAAACAACAACTCACCTGGAAGGCAAAAGAGCTTGGTGGTTATTTCAAGGAAAGGTTAGCAGAACTTCAAGCCTGGCATCAGAATATCGGAGAGGTTCGGGGGAAGGGGCTTATGATAGGCGTTGAATTGGTTAAGGAAGGCAAAATACCTGCCACTGAGGAAACAGATTTTATTATTGAAGAATTTAAAAACCGTGGGGTACTGGCTGGAAAGACCGGTATGTCGCGTAACGTATTAACCTTCCAGCCACCGTTAGTGATTACCCGTAATGATATAGATCATGTCGTTGAAACGTTGGATAAGATTTTATTCATGGTGGAAAGCAGATGAACAACCAAGTAGGGTAGGCATTGCCTACCAATTATTAAAACACCGTTCACTCCCAAGCTCCTGCTTGCGAACAAGAGAAAATATATTTTTAAGACATTAAGGATACCAGCCCAGCATGAATCTCAACCATTCTGAACAAATTACTACCGGGGCAGAAAGCAAGGGGTTTTTAAAGAAACTCATTGAAACCAACGTCACACGGCGGCTGATTCCCAAAGGGATGAGTTGGTTCGGATGTATGGGGGGATTATCCCTGCTGGCATTTCTTATTCAGTTGACGACGGGCGCGTTTCTCCTGTTTTATTTTAGCCCGTCTACAAAGGAATCGGCGATCTCCAGTGTTCAGCGTGTTACCCATACGGTTCCTTATGGATGGCTTGTTCTGCGGCTGCACGCCGCGGGTTCACACGTAATGATTTGCATGGTTTTTAGTCACATGCTCAGAATCTTTTTTAAGGAAATCTACCGGCATCCACGTGAACTCCATTGGGTATCGGGGTCATGCTTGCTTATATTGACGTTGATCATGTGTTATACGGGTAGTTTGTTATCGGTCCAAAATATCTATAGCAATTCAACTACGCGTTTGCTACCCGTATATATCCTGCACATAGCGGCCACACCGCTGGCTATGTCATTGTTTATGGGGATGCACTTTTTTATGATAAGAAATACAGGGATTCATGAGCTGCTTTAGTGTGTCAATACTAAATTAATACATCCTCCAGTTCCGTAGTTCCATAGGTTGGGTTGAGTGAACAGACTGTGCCAGATGAACTTTTTTGCATTCAAAAGTGGGGAAGAACCCTTAAATAGAGACCATTTATCCCATATTTTATGGCATTTTTGCCCTTAAAGTGGGGAATACACCTCGCGGAAGAGGGCAAAATCGCTCATTTGGCACAGTCTGGAAGCGAAACCCAACAAATCAAATGTTGAATATCGAACAATGAATGACTTCCCGCCAGTTCAATCTTGTAGATTGAACCGGGCAGAAGTGATTTAAAATCTGTGCAATCTGTGAAATCAGTGGTTTTATAGCTTTTTATCGGTCTTAGGCCTTTCCTTGTTACACTTGGTGATTCTTCGTGAAAGACTACACAAAAGGGAAAACCGTTCATCAATTGGAGCCGTTATTTCCCAATGAATTATTTCGGCATATTATCGTCTCCTGTTTTTTAATTATCGTGGAGTTGATTGCAGTCATCTTCCTGCCGATACCCGTTGCTGCGGTTAATACACCCCATCACGTCCCCTGGTTTTTATTGCCTGCCTATTATGTAAAGATGCTTGTCCGGAATGAGGTCGCCTTTTTTTCTCTTTTAATTATTTGTTCCCTGGTTTTTGTCTTGTGGCCATTTATTGCAGGTGTTTTTTTTCAAAAAAAATGTAAGAGAGACGTCTGATTAATTTTGTTTTATTTTCCATAGGTAATATCTTGATGCAAACATATCGAATTATTTTCCCCCTTTTTTTCCTTGCCGCAGCGCTTTTGTTTGCCGGTTGCGTTTGTTATCCTGAGTTGGTAGAAAAAGGAATACAGGCGCCGAAATCGGAACGGTGCGGCGAGTGCCATCAGGCTATATACAAGGAATGGATGCAATCACCACACGCAAATAGTTATACCAGCGCCGCATTTAGGGAAGAAACCAATGAATATCAGTTTACCTTTTGCCTGGGTTGCCATGCCCCTGAAACCATTTTTACCGGTTCTCAGATCGAGACCCGAAGCGTTAATCTTGCAGAGGGGGTAAACTGCAAAGCTTGCCACCTTGACGACTGTAAGATGAGTGGCCCAGCACCGGCGCACGGACCGCACCCGATTGACGAAAAAAATCCATTTTTTAGGAGGAGCGAACTTTGCGGGAAATGTCACGTAGGTATCTTCCGGGCATGGCAGGAGTCGAACCGGAGAAAAGGCCAAAAAACATGTCAGGCATGTCACATGCACGAGGTGGAGCGTAAATTAATTCAAGACGACCCCTGGCAAAAGATATACCCCAAAAGGATGGGCAGGCAGCATCTGTTTATCGTAGAAACCATGATTATCACCATGCATAATCTGTTGACAATGTCCTTCAACGAGGTCGTTTCCTCAGATAATGGAATCAAAGGCGTGCTTAAGATTGTGAACACGGGAATTCCCCACAGCGTCCCCGCGGGAGACTATGGATACAGAGAAGCCGAGGTGGTAATACAACTCCGGAATAAGACGGGTTGCATCCTTGATTCAAAAGAGATGAGCCTCTTTGTGGAGATGAAAACGGCGTTACAGTATATGGAGAAGAGAGATATCCCTTTTTCCTTTGCACAAAACAAGGATGCATATTCAATTAAGGCCGTGCTCAACCGCGCTTCACTTGATAAAAGTATCAACGTTTTACTTATAGAAAGTACGTACGCATTGCAATGAATTTGGCCGGCAACGGCGGCTCTTTCAGACACAGATTACCAGGCACGGCCTCTGGCCGCAACCAAATTCAAAATTCGAATATCGAAATATGAAATTTCAGCCACATCCGCAAAATCTGTTGGTAAGTACAGGTTCCAGCAAATTACCAAGTGTATGATACATGGCTGTTCGTAGGTAATCGAGTGATTTTAACTATGGGGCTGTAAAA
>CAYJPZ010000248.1:0-4023 GCA_964372185.1 uncultured candidatus Brocadiaceae bacterium | reverse complement strand
AAAAATTCCCACACCCCCAAATCCACCTGGTGGGCGCCCCGGCCCCCCGCCCAACAACAAGGCCGGTTGGATTTCCTATACATTAAATTAGACATTTAGCGACTCGTTTCACGTTCATGCGTAGGGGCGTATGGCAATACGTCCCTACAACGGCATTGAAATTCCGATACATTCAAGTACGGGATACCATGAATTGACGGGCTTATTTTAAACCGCGAATGGACACGAATGTTTTCTTGATTCGCGTGTATTAGCGTCCATTAGCGGTTCCTCCATCTTTGAGCATCTTAATACCGCTGTCATCAGTCAGGAGTTTCATCTGCTGTTTGGAAAGTTCCGCGGGTATCAGGTTTTCCTTGATGGCGCCGGTATGAATCCGGTAGTTTATTTTTGCCAGATTGCGCCTTATATTCCAGCCAAGTTGTTTTCGTTCCTCGTCTTTCAGACGCTGAAATTCTTTGATAAGATAGAGTTTAAATTGAGACAATATCCACGAGGCAAATTCAAACGCAATATCACGATGGGCAAAAGTTCCTCCGCCATAACGTCCTGACTTGGATAAGATGCCGATAGCCTTTGTGGCTTCAATCCATTTGCGTGGTGTTAGATTAAAACTGTTTAAACCCGCCTGACTTTTAAAGGTAACGAATTCGTTGATGTCCACTACCTTAACGGCCACCTTATACCGCCCCACATAAGCTTGTTCGTCCAGCCCTTCAGTTGCCGTCCCCTGCTGTCAAGGTAGATGCCCGCAGCCGCAAACAATGGATGTTTCTTCTTAGCCGTCTCCGAACGCGGTTCGTCCACCTGCTCAATCACCTGAAAAGGCAGAACGATATTGGTCACGTCGCTGGTCTTGCCGTTCCATATCAACTCCACCTCCCGCTTATCATCAAAAAGCAAAAAGCGGTATTTATCCGGCAACGGCTTACCTGCATCAATAAGCCTCAGAATTTCACGTTTTTCATCATCAGTAAGTTTCATTTACAATGTCCTTTGTTTCCAGACACACGTACTTTCGAGGGACAACGCATGAATTCACAGGTTCGGCAGTAGTTTCTTTGCATCCAGTGGAGTGGTTTATTATGTGTCATTATGTTATAGTTTCCACAATGGATATGTCTTTTTTTATCCATTCATTTACGATAGTTTCAACCTCAACGCCTTTATCCTTTGAAAATTTCCTTAACACCTCCATCATGTCCGGCTCAATGTAAATCGGCAGATATAACTCTGTATCCGGACGATAAAACTTACCTCTCTCGCCTTTGGAAAAATCGTATTCTTTTTTCATTTGTTCTCCTCCCGATATTGTTTTACTTCTTTTCGAGTTGCCTTGCGGGCCGAAATAATTCTAATTCTGCAACAGTCGGCATCTAACGGCTGGAAAGTGTGTACTACAACCAACAAAATACCATTCCTGTCAATTCCAATAGTAGCCCACCGGTCTTCACGTTCGCTGTGCTTGCTGTCAAAGACCGCTATCATTCTCGGATCAAGAAAGATAGCAGATGCTTGCTCAAAGCCGACCCTATGCTTTCTTAAGTTTGTTTTTGCCTTATTGGGGTCCCACTCGAAATAATAACGCACTATATACTCCCTTGTTTATTTCCTTTCTTACCCATAACAACCCGAATTGTCTGGTTACAGGTTATTTCAAAGGGCTAACACCCTAGTTCACCTGCATTTTGGGTTGGATCGGAAAAATGTCAGGTGCAACGATTTGCTATGCACGGGTTTTACTCAGGTTTCATGGATGTTTTACTTTTAATCTCTTCTGCCAAATCCATTCTGTTTTTCTTTATCACAGAATCAAACATCTTTTGAACAAACGGAGCTACAAAATATTGTGAGCCTTCTTCTGGCGTTAGTCCACAATCTAAACTATCAACGTAATCACTTGACGCCATATAATGGTCGTTCAGATAGAAAAGATATGAAAAATGCAATACAAAGATACTTTCTAAATCTTTCGAAAAGGTATTTAAAGAATCCAATCTATTTTCTAAATATATTTCATTGTCGTTTAAGAGTACAGTCTGGTAAAAATTGTAGTGGGTGTGATCGTTACAGCGATTTCGTATCTCTTTATACGTCTTGTCCTTGTCCAGTAATTCAGTAATTTTTGACAACTTTTTCGAAGACCTGATATGCTGTGCCATTACCCGATATTCAGGAAGCGAATCCTTTCCTTTTAACCAATTATCAATCTTTTTAACAACAAAATTTTCAAGGCTAAACTCCTCATTCAAATACAAGTTGGAATAGACATTAATTATCGTCGAATCATAATATTTTCTCAATAATGCGTATGAATCATTTATACGTCCTTTAATCAGAATATCTTTTATTGATTCAAGTGTCCCTTGTATAGAAGAATATACATAAGAGTCAATGTTACAAATAGCATTTGTCCCTTGAGTTATAAACCCAAATATAGAGAATGCAAGACTTTTGTAAAAGTCAGCATATTCTGATAGCTGTTTAAAAACATGATGTTCTTTATAGGTATTGTCTATTATCATTTTTCTCCTTTTCATAACGGAACGGCGGCGGCAGTGCGCTGCCCACATCAGCCGTTTGTTATGCCATCCCTCATGCGTTCTCCCGACGGATAAGTGATCGAAGTTCCTCTCCCAATTCCTGCGGGTTTCCAGACCATATGATGTATCTCTTGTCGCTTTGAATGACCAGATCATTCGTCATCTGCCGGATTTCCTTATCTGAACCAACCATGAGCGGAAGGACCCTGGTAATTCCCGAGTCGATCTCTTGGCTCAGAGCGGCGTTCATCTCTTTCGTGGCCCAAGGCTTTCGAAGAAGAGCAGGCGAAACGACAACAATCACGAACCGAGAACATTTAAGGCCTTCGTTGATCTTGCCGACAATGCTGTCTCCCCAGAGGATTTCGCCGCGATCATACCAGCATCTGATTCCGACCGAGTCAAGATGCCTGTACAAAGGTTCGGCGACAATAGCCTTGTCCTCGCTCGCGTGGCAGATATAGACATCCCAAGATTTGGGAGACATCTGCTTGAGGTCAACTGCTATGAACCGGATATAAGGACCAATCTCAGTTAGTACCTTTGCGATTTGGCGGAATGCCATTTGGGCTTCGGGCTGGCTGGAAAGAATCCGGAATTTCTCATACTCTTGCAGCGGCACATACGCAACCAATACGTGGAATTCATCGTTGAAGTGATTTGTTCCCTCACATACGTAAAATGCAGCGCGCTCTAGGTACTCAACGGCAAGATATTCGTCGCGGGCGCGGAGTATCTGACGAGCATTGAGCATGAGGGTTTCGTTCTCTTGATCGTAAAAGGCGTCCCCATTTAACTTGAAATCCCCAGCTCCGCTTCCGTGGTATAGCGTGATCAATCTGGTGCTCCCTTTTCTTGACTGGCCTAACAATATTATTAACAGTTGTGTAAATTGGGTTGTATGAAACGGAACCCAACTAATTAGATTATTCGTAACACTTTAGTTTTTTGAAAAATAACCCCGGAGGGGTGAAATATTAATAGCTAAAACACCAAACACGATATGAAAGCTCCAGAGGAGCGATATATGATTTACACGCCGTCGGTGCCGCTCCTCTGGAGCTTAACATGGGTGTGGATTCCTTTTCTATTAATATACCGCTCCTACCGGAGCTTTTCAGGGTTTTGTAATTACGATAATTACGGGGACACCATACTCAATTTCAGGAATCTTCACTTTTCTTTTGTGATACCTTCGGATCAGACTTCTACCGACATAGCATGCGCCTGGGACTACTACACGAACAACCCTGGAGATATGGGAATCTTAGCCATTTTTCAACACTGAGTCAATAATCAAGTATGCTATCCCCTGAATTGTCCGGATTATTTCAAACCGCGAATAAACGCGAATGGACGCGAATACCATTCCCTGGTTCGCGTGTATTAGCGTTCATTAGCGGTTTCGACTTCCGCGGTTCGTCCACCTGCTCAATCATCTGAAAAGGCAGAACGATATTGGTCACGTCGCTGGTCTTGC
>CAYJPZ010000247.1:0-4046 GCA_964372185.1 uncultured candidatus Brocadiaceae bacterium | reverse complement strand
GGTGAATTGTCTTTGCCGCATTGGCGTTTGTTTGCGTTCGTTTTTTCTGAAAAAACAAACAAAACTGACTATTTCCGACTTGTTCGGGTTGGGGCGTTACGTTTACATCTTCGGCATTTGTCAGAGGGGTGCGGGGAGAGAACCGCTAAAATACCTATATGAGCAACGGTAAAACACGAGATCAAACAGAAGATAAATACAAATGGGATTTGTCCGTTTTGTATGCGTCAAATAATCATTGGGAAGAAGACTACCGGAGGCTGGAAGGGGGACTCTTACAGCTCCTTGAATTTAAAGACTCTCTTGCTGACGCCCGTAAGCTAGGACAGTTCATGCAGGTTTACATCGGCCATTCCGTAACGAAAGAAAATGTATACGTGTATGCAAACGCCCGCTTTTATGAGGACACCCGAAATGCCGTATACGAAGAGATGAAAGGGCGCATCGAGCTGCTTGTTTCAAAGATTTCCGCTGAAACCGTCTTTATCAAAAAAGAGTTGTCCTCATTATCTCTTGAAGACATAGACGCCATGATTCGTGAAAATGCTCAACTGGCGGGGTATCGCTTCTTTTTGCAAAGCTATGCCCGGTACCATTCCCATATCCTTTCTGAAGAAACGGAAACTGTTTTAGCGGAACTGGAAATCGTCCTGGGAAAGCCGGATGACATTTTTTCGGCATATAATAACAACAACATTTCATTCGATACGTTTGAACATGATGGCGAAAAAATACCCCTTTCCCATGCAACCTATTCGAAACTCCTGGAATCACACGACCGCGCCCTCCGTCAAAAAGCCTTTGATTACTACTACCGGCCTTTCCGGCAGAACATTGACGTACTGGCAAATACCTACGCCACAAGCGTGCTTGCCAACATCAAGCTGGCAAAGGTGCGCAATTACACGTCTATGCTGGAGATGGCCTTGTTTCCCGATTACCTGTCCGCCACGGTAATCAGCAATCTCGTTGAGGTTGCAAAGGAAAACATTGATGTCATCAGCGAGTTCAATGGACTGAAACAGAAAGCGCTTGGAATAGAAGAACTGCATTTCTATGACAATTACGTCCCCCTCGTTAAAGACGTTGATAAAAGATTTCCCTACGAAGAGGCGATTGGACTGGTTCGTACAGCGCTAGCGCCCCTCGGCGTAGCTTATATCAAGAGGTATGACGCCACGGTTCACGCACGGGTAATCGACGTGCTTGAATCTCCCGGCAAAAGGTCGGGGGCGTTCTCGTGGGGAAGTTACGCAAGCCGGGGATTAATTTTCTTAAATTACACGGAAAAGTTCTCTGACGTTTCAACCTTTGCGCATGAGTTCGGCCATTGCCTGCACCGGGATTACTCCATTGAAAACCAACCCTATATCTATTATCAAAATCCAATATTTTTGGCTGAGATAGCCTCGACCTTCAACGAGGCGTTACTCTTTGACCACATGTCAAAGATCGCCGAATCCGGCGAAGAGAAGAAGTTCTTCCTGTACCACTCCATGAAGCGCATAGAGGCTACCTTCTTCAGGCAGACGATGTTCGCAAATTTCGAAATGGACGTTCACGGGATGGCCGAATCCGGCAAGGTACTGATGGCGAAGAGCATCACCGACGTCTACCGGAAAAACCTTGATGCATATCTGGGCAAGGGGATGGTGATTGACGAGCAGTTAAACTACGAGTGGGCGCGTATCCCCCATTTTTACACGGCCTTTTACGTCTACAAATATGCCACCAGCCTGTCGGCGGCAATAGCCTTGTCTGAGCGGGTAATTTCCGGGGGAAAAGGTGCCGTTGAAGATTATTTGAAATTTCTGGGGGCAGGGTCGCACAAAGAACCGCTCGAAATCCTGAGGGACGCCGGAGTAGACCTTACCGGCAAAAAAGTGTACGAAGTAACGGTCAACAAATTCAGGAAATTGCTGAAGGAATATAAGTCTCTGTAAAAATCCGTGATGTCCATTCCATTTAATGTCGAAGGGTACTGCCATGATAGATTTGCTCAGGAAAAGAAGGAGTATACGGAAATACGAAAACAAGAAGATTGAGGCTGAAAAGATTGAGGTTCTAAGAGAGGCCTTGGTGCGGTCGCCGTCTTCAAGAGGCATCAATCCATGGGAATTCATCCTTGTTGATGATAAAGAGTTATTGAAAAAATTATCAAAGGCGAAGGAACACGGCTCGGAGTTCCTGGAAGACGCGGCATTGGGGATCGTCGTCTGCGGTGATGAAAGGCGTTCGGACGTGTGGGTTGAGGACTGTTCTATTGCATCCATCCTGGCGCAGATGGCCGCGCAAGCAATTGGTCTGGGGAGTTGCTGGATTCAGATACGAAACAGGATGCATACCAAAGGCATAACTTCGGAAGAATATATTCAAAAACTCTTCAATATCCCGAAACACGTGAAGGTGGAATCCATTATCAGTCTTGGGTATCCCGCTGAACGCAAAGAGGGCGTTCCCAAGGAAATGTTGCCATTTAAGAAAATCGGAATGAACGGATATTAAAGATGTCTGGAAAAGATTGCCGAAGACGCAGAGAAAGAATGTATCTGAACGGATTGTCATCGGCTTCGAGGATTGGCCGGTGCAGTGTTTATAGTGCTACCCCCTGAAATTCTTTTTTGTAAATTTTTCGTTGCGTTCTTTGCAACCCTGCGGTGTATACAAAAAGAAAATGATGCTTACCGGCTTGGAGCCGGTTAAAGGTGAAGAAAAGGAGAAGAGTGAATTAGCCGAGCTTATGGGCAAGAGAGATGTATACTCTAAGGTCTTGGATCGGCTTGCGACCTATTTCTCCTTTGATGAGGTAGAAAAAGACCAGAGAATCTACGCCGATGCATGCGCCAACCTCTTAAAAACATTATGATCCAGGAAAACGAAATGTATCGGAAGGTTGCAGACGCCTGCCGGTTGGACGCGGCAGAGGCCTTTTGCCTTCAGAGTCGCATTCATCGCTTGCGATGGTTTGGCCGTTCCGATATATGGGTCAAACGGGACGACGAGCTGAGCTTCGGCGTATCGGGAACCAAGCTGCGGAAACACGCGTCCATAATCCCCTTTTTAAAACAACAGGGGATTGAGGAGGTGGTGGTCATTGGCGGGGCAAATTCAAACAACGTCCTTTCGGCGGCACAAACCTTGACGGAAAACCATATCAGGATAACCCCCTTCCTCCTCGGACCACCAACCAGAAAACAGGGGAATTTAAGGCTGCTCTCGCTGTTTGTTAACGATTGCGATATCCATTGGTTTTCACGCTCACAGTGGGTTCACTGTGAAGATTTTGCAAACGCCTACGCAACAGAGAGGACGTCGGGCGGGGTAAAGACCTTTGTGCTGCCCGAAGGGGCGCATCATCGGCTGGCACTGCCGGGTTCTTTAAGCCTACCTCTTGATATACTTCGTAATGAGCGGGAGGCTGGCGTCCGTTTCGACCATATTTTTATAGACTTCCGGTACGGGTATGGTTGCGCAGTCACTCCTGGCCGGCGCAGCCGCGCTTGAGATGAAGGCGCTCTTCCACGTCGTGGTGCTTGCGGGTTCTTATGCGGATTTCCAATCGGGACTGACGCAGGTTACTCAATATGCCAGGGAGTTTCTTGGCGTTCCTCTCAGTTCATTACCGGATTATCATAAATACTACTCCGTAACCGCAAAATCATTTGGCAGCGCCAACAAGACAGTATTCGGAGAAATACGGCGCATTGCCAGAGAGGATGGCATTCTCACGGACCCCGTATACTCCTCAAAACTGTTTCTTACGGCAAGACAAACGATTAGCGACCAGGCGCTCAAAGGAAACGTACTCCTGATCCACTCCGGAGGCGGGCTGGCCTTAACGGGCTTCATGGATCATCCCATGTTCAGCGCATAGGTAGCGCAGGCTTCCGGCCTGCTGGTTTCCTTATATGCAGGCTGGAAGCCCGCGCTACTTGTGCCGGTTCAATCTTGTGGATTGAACCGCAATGTTTGGCGCCGGCATGACGCGATGGAACAGGATAATGCCATGTCAATCACGCAATTATGTCACCCCTTCGGGGTTAGAA
>CAYJPZ010000246.1:0-4214 GCA_964372185.1 uncultured candidatus Brocadiaceae bacterium | reverse complement strand
GGCTTCACCCCTGGCTATATACTTTCAGCCCTTCGGGCCTGTTGTATTGCGAAGAGGCTAAAACCTCGCAGCACTAAACCTTTTAGCGTAAATTACCATGAATAGCATAACCTTTAGATACGAACGCCCCACTATAAACCACGGACTGGCGAGCCCGATACTCCATGACGCGAAGTGGCTTGGAATGTCGATTGATAAGTGGCTGCATTATATCGTGTCGATCCACTTTGACCCGGTAATAGGAACGCCATATTGGCAACAGAAAGAGAAGATGCTGGGAATTAATGCGATAAAAGAGATAACTTCGTTTAACGAGCTTCATTTGCTGGGACCTATGGATGAAGAAGACCTCCGCCGTTATCCGGTGGACCATTTTATTCCGAAGATTTACCGGAAAAACAAGGAAGACCTGGTACTGGGCGAGACGGCAGGAACTACAGGTCTTCCCAAAGTAACGGCCTATCTAAGGGATGAATTTCTTATAACCTTTGTGGAATGGTTCGTATACGTTGCAACATACCGGGGGTTTCCCGTAGGCGTTAATTGGTTATGGGCAGGCCCCGGCGGCCCGCATATCATAGGGAAGGCGGTCGGCCACGTAGTAAAAAGAATGGGCGGTATGGACCCGTTTTCAATTGATCTGGACCCACGATGGATAAAGAAGCTCGTCCCCAATTCCCTTGGATTTAACAGATACCTGAATCACGTCATTGAACAGGCATTGGATATCCTCAGGCGGCAGCACGTGGAGGTAATCTACTCAACGCCACCCTTACTGGAGAGGTTGGCCGCAGAGATGGATGCGGAACAAAGAAAGGCGATCAGGGGGATTCACTATGGGGGGGTTGCCGTTGAAAAAGAACTCCTGAAACGATTGAGAGGAGAATCCTTTCCCAATGCGGTTCACATTGCCGGTTATGGAAACACGCTATTCGGTTTATGTATGGAAATCACGGAGTCTGCAGAGGGTAATTTGGACTATTATCCACCGGGCCCACGCATGGTAGTACAGGTAGTTTCTAAAAAGGACGGTATCCGACCGGATAAAAACCGTCTTTCGCAGGTGGTTGACTATGGAGAGGAGGGACAGGTGTTGTTTCACCGTCTTGATGAATCATTTTTCATTCCTAATATGTTTGAACGGGACGAGGCCATCCGAATTGAGCCTTCAACGGAAGCCAGGTATCTAGGCGTTTATCAGGACGGCGTCAGAAACCCGACGTTATTAAAGGGACTAGAGACTAATGCAAAGATTGGTATTTATTGATGGAGTTCAGATACATTATCCTCGTTCCCAAGCTCCAGCCTGTGCAAGCATTAAATAGGTAGGATGGAATAGGCAAAGAGTATCCATCTGGAATGATATTACTACAGAGGATACAGGGAAATTAACAACTGTATGGGAAATTACGCAGATTACAGTATGCCTTTCGGCGGCAGGAGTTTTTCGATGATCCCTTTTATAAAGGAAAGTTCGTCCCTTTGGGTTTCAAGAACGGTTTCTATCCGGGTTTGCCTCTGGTGCATCAGCCATTGCATACGAAGGACAAATCCGAGGATCACCAAGGCTATGGTAACAAAAAGACCAAACATCCACTGGAGGGTATCGAAGCGGTGATTTATGTCGTCAAAACGGCCATTCATCTCAGACCGGAGGTCAGTAAACTTGCCATTCATTTCTGATCGGAAGTCGGCAAATTTGTCGTCCATGTGCTTATTGAGTCGCCACTCAACCGCTTGCAGTTCTTCTCCGAACTTTTTTTGGCTGTCTTCCAGCCTTTTTATATCACCCCGCATCTCCGTAAGGGACTCCACAATCTCCCTATCGGAAATGTGGGGAGCCACATCCACGGCAATAACGGAACGTTGCAGAGTAAAGAAAATGGCAAATACATAAATGCTTAATGTCTTATTCATACTTATGAGCATAATTTTTAGATGAAGTGTTGTCAATACAATTTTCCAATTAAGAAGGAACGTTATGAATGTATCAAGAGAAAATATTGAACTCCTGGCCCCTGCCGGCCGTTGGGAGGCGCTCACTGCCGTAATTGACGCCGGCGCTGACGCGGTGTACATCGGGGGAAAGCGTTTTAATATGCGCATGCACCGATCTGACTTTAATTTTACTGACGAACAAATGCTGGAGGCCGTTAAATACGCACACGCACGAAACGTAAAACTGTACATTACGGTAAATAACCTGCTCGGCGATGATGAGGTGAAAGAAGCCGGTTATTTCCTGGAATATTTGCAGGAAATTGGTGTGGATGCGATTGTTGTTCAGGATTTGGGGATTCTTCATCTTATCAAACAGTTGGGTATCTCTCTACCCGTCCACATCAGCACGATGATGAACGTTCAAAACGTGGCATCTGCCCTGACATTGAAGGAACTAGGCGTGAAGCGCATTGTCACTTCACGGGATATTTCCCTGGCTCAGGCAAAAGAGATACATGAAAAGGCCGGACTGGAGGTTGAGTATTTTGTACATGGCGACTTGTGTATCAGCCAGAGCGGGCAGTGCTATGCCAGTGGCGTATTGTTCGGCAAGAGCGCCAACCGCGGAGAATGTATGAAGCCGTGCCGCTGGCATTATACCGTCGTTGAAAGCTCCTCCGGACAACCTATTGGCGACCTGCCGTCGGGTCACTTTTTGGCAATAAAGGATCTGTGCCTTCTGAAAAACATTCCCGATCTTGTTTATGCCGGTATTTGTTCTTTTAAGATAGAAGGCCGTATGAGGCACACCGATCACCTGAAAGAGGTCGTCGGGGTCTATCGTAAGGCAATAGAAGCTTACTTCGACAATCCTTCCGCCTATTACACGAACTTTGCAGAATATGAGCAATTGTATAACCATCGGGTACGTGATTTTACCACGTCCCTGGCATTTGCCCCGGCGTCGGCCTCGTTGGTAGACGCTTCCGGAAATCGTGAGCCCCTCTTTCTAAGCCGGGCAGCAAAGGAAAAATCCCTTACCATAGAAGACCTCTACGATAATCCTTTTGAGTTGCAAACTATGGAGGTTGCTGAGAAAGAAGATGCAAACAACAATGGCGGTGAAAATTCTCATAAAGACATTCCACAGTTATCGGTAAGGGTAGGCTCAATGAATGCATTCAAGGCGGCATTGAACAACGGCGCCGACCGCATTTACCTTCATGGCGAATTCTCGCCGTTACGGCAACAGTTTTGGACAAAGTCGTCGTATCGCGACGCTCGTAATATGGCACATGATGCGGGAAAGGCCATTGGGTTTTGCACGCCGCGAATAGCTACAGAACAGGAAATGGCGGACGTGAAATGGCTCTTTGAACAGGCATCACTGCTGAAGGCTGATTACGTGCTTGTCCATAATCTGGGCGCATTGCGGCTGGCTAAGGAATTTGGTCTAACGGCGCTGGCTGATTATTCGCTGAACGTGCTTAATACGAAGGCCTTGCGTCTGCTGCAGGAATTAGGGGCAAGCGGTATGACTGCATCATTTGAATCTTCGCTTCACCACCTTGAGCAATTAACCCTTGCTGACGCGCTACCCGTGGAATGTATTGTTCATGGCCCCGTTCCCGGTATGGCGCTTGAACATTGCATACCGGCGATGGTCACCTCGAAATCCCACAAAAAAGACCATTGCAGACAGGTGTGCCGCTATTTAGGATACGCCCTTAAGGACGAACGTGGCGAGATACGCCCCATTGAGGTTGATCAATATTGTCGTAATCATTTGTTGCTCGCGCGTGATATATGCACGCTGCCCTACCTCCATGCATTTGTGCAAACGGGGGCAAAGGTGTTCAGGATCGAGGCGCAATACTACGATGATAGCCTTGTAGAAATTCTCGTTGGCATGTACGCCAAATATTTAGGTATAATACAAGAACAACCCTATCTGCCGTTGCCGATACAGGAACGTGATTGGAATACCCTGGCCGAAAAAAGCCCGCGTGAATTTAATTTAGGCGGTTACGCAAGGGATATCATTCATTCTAAAAGCACGGTGAAGGTGATGCAGGGTATGAAGTAATTCGTTTTCGTGATTAAAACAATAATAAACTCCAGAAAATATAAGTATCCTGACCATGTTAAGCCTCCTTTTCTGTCGCCCCTTCAGGGCTTATCATAGTATATCTTTAACCAGGGGCTTCACCCCTGGCTATGTGCTTGCTGCCCTTCGGGCTTATTGTTGAGCGAAGAGGTTCTTCGCTCTCTTA
>CAYJPZ010000245.1:0-4244 GCA_964372185.1 uncultured candidatus Brocadiaceae bacterium | reverse complement strand
TAATCTCGTCAATCTCGCGGACAATCACGCCCAGATCAACCTTTGAATCGTTGGTTTTCCCGGACGGACGCTTGCCGAGAAAATAATCCTCCAGATTTTCATCATCAAAACCCGGCACAATGTCGTTACCCGCATAGATGCGGTGAATATTGGTCAGGAAAAGGTTGCCCGATTTGCGAATGATGGAAACGTCGTCCTGGATATGCACAGTTATCTGGAAATCGTCCTGCCAGTGTTGCCCCTCGTAGCCGTTGTCGGGCAAGAGCGGGTCGTTCCAGAAGATTTTCAGGCCGCCAAAATCGGCGCGCAACCGGTCAAGTACGATGATATTGGGGGCAATGACAAGAAAATTGGTGGAAAGCCCGGAACCCTCTTCGTAAAGCTTGTGGAAATAGCACCAGGTAATAATCAGGCTCATCACTTTAGTTTTTCCGCTCCCGGTAGCCATTTTTATCACAAGACGGAGCCATTCCTCGTCAAACATACCCGTTGATACCGCGCCGGATGAGTCGTAGCGGATCAGGTCAAACTTGTCCTTTACCTTAACCACCTCGTACAGGTAAATAACCGTTTCAATGGCCTCCCGCTGGGCAAAGTAATACCGGAACTCAACCATCGTCCCGCCCGTCTGCGCCGCTCCGGCAGACAGGCCAGTACCGGGAATAATATGCTCCGTGTGAAACCACCACGAAAGCAGTGCTTTCGACGTCGCCGACGCCCCTTCATAACCATTATCGCGCCACGCCTTGACCTCCCGGCGTATCTTAGAAACAAGCGGCGGCATCAGCTTCTCGTAGCTGCTCTCCCGCAACGCCTCATCCGCCGGAAACCAGCGGTAATCAGGATCAAGTATTTCGTAGGGGGAGGTTGGGAAAGATGGATGAATAGCCATTAATTATCTCCCCGGATTAACCGCGAATGGACGCGGATGGGCGCTAATGTTTTATCTGAATGTTTAGGAAATTCAATATTAGGCCTGAAAGGCCGACAGGATATAGCGGGGGGTGAAGCCCCCTGAAACTGAATAAAACAATATAAGCCCCAAAGGGGCGACAGGGAATTTTGTTTTCCGTAATCAATACAATTATAAGTTCTCACAAAGGTAAGTATTTCGGCCATGTTAAGCTTCCTTTTCTGCCGCCCCTTCGGGGCTGGCTATCCTTTTATTTCTTCACCAGGGGCTTCACCCCTGGCTATATGCTTTCAGCCCTTCGGGCCTGTTGTAGAGCGAAGAGGCTCTTCGCTCTCCATGAAAAGTCGCATTATTCCATTCGCGCGCATCAACCTTTATTGTCTGTTCCATTATCTTTGAGTTTCTTAATACCGCTGTCATCGGTCAGGAGTTTCATCTGCTGGATGGCGATTTTATTCAGATTTACGAGCCGTTTACCCTGCATAAGTCCGTCATTGATAAAATGAGCATTCAGATTTTCCAGATTGGACAGGCAGACAAGCTGGCAAATACCGGCATAATCACGAATATTCCCTTTTTTGTCGGGGTTCGTATCGCGCCACTCTTTCGCGGTTTTCCCGAACAGCGCCATGTTGAGTACGTCCGCCTCGGAAGCGTAAATATTGTTAATCTGTTTTTTGGAAAGTTCCGCGGGAATTAGGTTTTCCTTGATGGCGTCAGTATGAATCCGGTAGTTTATTTTTGTCAAATTGCGCCTTATATCCCAGCCAAGCTGTTTGCGCTCGTCGTCTTTTAGTCTCTGAAATTCTTTGATAAGATAGAGTTTGAACTCAACAGAAATCCAGGAAGCAAACTCAAAGGCAATGTCTTTATGTGCATAGGTTCCACCATAACGACCCGATTTCGATATAATGCCTATAGCGTTTGTTTTCTCAATCCATTGACGGGGTGTTAATGTAAAGCTGTTCAACCCGGCTTGTTTTTTAAACCCATCGAATTCGACGGGTTTAAAATCAGGATTATTCAACTGCCCCCAAACCCCTAAATATTCAATGGTATTTCTGTTTCTGAGCCAGTTTCTAATCAGATCGTCAGTTCTATCTGAATTTTTATATCGTGCGATATCTGTAATGCAGATATAATCTTCATCTTTTTGGCTGAATATGACTATATCTCTTCCTTTTACATTTATCTTTGCCATCATTTACCCCCTTATTTAACCGCTAATACACGCAAATGGACGCTAATGTTTTTTGATTCGCGTGTATTGGCGTTTATTAGCGGTTACCCCATCTTTGAGCTTCTTAATACCGCTGTCATCCGTTAAAAGTTTCATCTGTTGAATAGCGATTTTAATGCTGATTTTATAGCTATTAAGACCTGCCTGACTTTTAATTATGGCAAATTCGCCATAATTAAAATTTGGGTTGTAAATCCTTTCCCAGATTCCAAAAAACTCAACGGTATTTCTGTTCCTTAGGTTTAATTGTGGCATTTTTGCCATAATTCAATGTAGGGACACGGTGCCCGTGTCCCTGCGTGTGAATACAAATCAGTTGCCGCAGGCCTAATTAAAATTGCATAGGGAACTATTTCCCACCCACGCCGACGTCAATAATCTTCATCGTATCGTTCCCGAAGATGTCCACCACCTTGACGGCCACTTTATATCGCCCGGGGCGGCATTCGTGGAACGGCGTTTTTAATTCAAGGGTGCGGTCTTTCCTGGTGCGGAAGGATTGCCATTCGTTTTCAAAGATAAAGTCGCCCGTCCACACCTCTTCCATTTCTCCGCTGGCCTCGTTTTTGGCGCGGACGATCTCGCGTTTGGATTCAAAGTTAAAGTCCACGCTCCAGTAGTCAATCCAGTCCGTCCATTTTTGGGTAAGGACTTCGCGGGTGACGATACCGTCCTTGTCTTTGGCGACCTTGATAATCTTACCGGCCTCCACGACGATCTTGTTCTTGCCGTTGCCGAGTGACGCGGCGGCGTTGTCCATCGTGTCCTGGTTGTAGAATACAGAAAAATCAGTCAGTTCAACCGCGATACTGTTCTTCTTTACATGGGGTTTTACTTCGATGTACGAGACGTCGTGGAAGACGATCTGGTTCTTTTCAATGGCGCGCTTGTCGAAGACGTCGCGGGGGATGTACTTGAGCGCAACGTCAATACCTTTACTCTTTGCTTCTTCCTGAATGTTGGGGAAAAGCCCCATCTCAAACTCGAAGGCGAGGATATCCACACGTGACACGCGCTTCTCACGGCATTCAAGGATGATCTCTTCGACAAAGAGACGGGTAACGGGCAGATTAACCGGCCCAACCGCGACGATGCGCCCGGCCTTCTTGCCGTGAAAGCACCTGAAGTTTTCCGCCGCCTCTGCCTTGTATGCCTTGAGGATCAGGGCGATAAAGTCCTTTTCCTTCTGTTCCAGTTGCTTCTGCCGTTCCTCTTCGCGCAGGTTCATGTTAACGCCGATGTAATGCGCCCGCTCATACTTGCCGAGGTTGAGGATTTCAAAGGCGCGGAAGTCCTTGCCCTCTTCCTTGCGCTGCCGCTGTACGCCGATCATGCGCTTGCGGGTGGTGTGGATGGCGAACTTGCCGAGGTCGGAGCCGATCCACTTCCGCCCCAGCTTTTCGGCCACGGCCAGCGTGGTGCCGGAACCGCAGAAGAAGTCGGCAACAATGTCGTTTTCGTTGGAAGAGGCTTTGATGATGCGTTCGAGCAGGGCTTCGGGTTTTTGGGTCGCGTACTTCGTATCTTCAAGGGCTTGAGAATTGACCTCATTAACATCCAGCCATATATCTGTAATTGCTTCGCCTTTTGCTTCATAAAGATAACGAATTAATCCAACCTTACCAGATGGATAGTCATATATTCGCCCCTGTTTACGGAACTCCGCTATCGACTTTTCAGAGTAGTCACCAATGTTATCTATTCTGTACCAACGACCATCCTTATCTTGCTTGTTAAATTTCGACTGAATGTATTTTTGGTCGTATTCTTTAAATTGTGCGTTCCATGTATATGAATCACTTTTTGTGTAATACAGCATACTATCTGATGAACGAGCATACTGGCGCGATATGGCTTTTGCTCCACGAGGAGGTTGTCTTTTCCAACGAATTTCATTTCGATAAACGCTTGTACCGAAAACTTCGTCCATGACAAGTCTCATGAAAGAATTCACCCGCCAATCACAATGCACATAAATACTCCCATCCCCAGCCAGCAAATCCCGCATGATCACGAGGCGTTCATAGATCATGGCGATGAAGCTGTCGGCGCCCTTGCCCCAGGTGTCGCGGTATGCCAGTTCTTCCAGCA
>CAYJPZ010000244.1:0-4392 GCA_964372185.1 uncultured candidatus Brocadiaceae bacterium | reverse complement strand
CGTATACCCCTCGAATTGCGAAGGTCAGGTTAACTGAGATGAGATTATTATGATGAAAAAAACTTTAATTGCGGTTATAGTTTGTTTGGCAGGTTCATCTATTTCAAATTATGTCCATGCACGGCAAGGACAAAAGGTTACGGATCCAGAAATTCTGGGGGAAAGAAAGGAATGTTTTTGATAATGCAAAGGTGATAGAAGCAACTGATGCAGACGTAGTTGAAACCAATTTGGTAGAAATCGAATTAGGTCTATTTGGAGTGCACAGGCAAAAACAACCTGGTCCCGATGAACTGACGTTGGAAGTTCCGGACATTCGCTTCAATTATGGGCTGCCGTGGGATAGTGAGCTTGTTTTGGAAACAGCCGGTGAGTTAATTGACAGCGAATATACGGGAGAATTGGGTATTAAGGAGAAGCAATTTACCGATACGGTCGGCTTTTTTAAGAAGGTTTGGTGGCGTGCTGAACGTGGTGGTTGGATGCCCAATTTTGCAACTGAGACATGACAATGGGTATTACATTTATTATCGGGAAAAAGTGAGGTGAATGATGAAGTTTATTATGATTACATGTCTGGCGGTCTTTGCGTTAGCAAAGGCGTGTCTTGCAGGGGGCGAGGTCGTTGTTTATACCTCTGAAGACAAGATTTTTTCAGAACCCATTCTTCAGCAATTTGAAAAGAAGACGGGGATAAAGGTGCGGGCTATCTACGATACGGAAGAAACCAAGAGTACGGGGGTTGTTAATCGTTTGATTGCGGAGAAGGATTATTCACAGGCCGATGTGTTTTGGAGTGGAGACCCGGTGTGCCCCGTCCTGCTCCAGATCAAGGGCGTGACCATGCCGTATATACCGAGCTCCGCAACGGATATTCCAGGGATATACAAGGATGCGGATGGTCACTGGACCGGTTTCTCGGCGCGGGCGCGCGTTATCCTTTATAATTCAAGTCTGGTAAGTATGGACGAAAGGCCGGTGTCCCTGTTCGACCTTGTCAAACCCCGGTGGAGGGGTCAGGTCGCCATAGCAAACCCCTTGTTTGGCACCACCTCAATACACATCGCGGCCTTATTTATCACCTTGGGTGATGAAAAGGCCGTAAAGTTTCTGAATGATTTGAAGGCCAATGGCGTGAAGATCGTTTCTTCCAATAGTGAAGTACGGCGACTCGTGGCACGGGGAGAGGTCAAGGTGGGTATTACGGATACGGATGACGCAAACGTGGCGGTGAGAGAGGGAAGCGCGGTAAAAATCGTATATCCCGACGAATCCGGTATTGGAACCCTTATCATGCCCAACATGGTCTGCCTCATAAAAAACAACCCTAATCGGGAAAATGCAAAGAAATTGATTGATTACCTGGTCAGCAGTGATGTTGAAAAAAGCCTGGCGTTTGCAATGTGCGCACAAATGCCGCTGCGACACTACGTGCCGACGCCTGCGGACGTGTTAACCATCGCGGCTATAAATGGTATGAACATTAATTACCACAATGTTGCCGTAAAGCTGGACGAGATCGTCCCATTTCTTAAGCAGTGGGTGGGCTATTAATGGAGTAATGCCACAAACAGGCCTCTTCTCTGGGGCTAAAGAAAATCAAAACAACCTTTGCAGTGGCAACTTGAACTTGCAAGGCTGAGTCCGCACGAAGGGCGTTAAGTTTAGTTAAGTATGGTGTTCCAGGAATCACCGATAGCCTGAAGGCTGTTGCTCCCTACGTGGAACCATCCGTTTATTTGGCTCGCCACCCTGTCTATACAAATTGTCAATTCTGTTGACAATTTGTATAGACAGGGGTAGAATGCCGCTCATGATAAAGAGAGATGCAGAGCAGACCATTCGTGCGATTGCAAAAGGTTACCCGGTTGTTGCTATTACGGGACCACGGCAGTCAGGAAAAACCACCCTCGCCCGTTCGGTCTTTTCCCAAAAAACCTATATAACCCTTGAAGCCCCCGATACCCTTGAGATTGCAGAAAATGATCCGCGTGGTTTTCTTGCCGGTTTCCCAGACGGGGCGATTATCGATGAGATACAACGCTGCCCTGAATTGTTTTCCTACCTTCAATCGATTGTAGATCTCGACGGAAGAACCGGACTTTACGTCCTGACAGGTTCTCAACAATTTGGACTTCTTTCAAGGATCAGCCAGTCGCTTGCCGGAAGGGTCGGGCTTGTGCAACTGCTTCCTTTCTCATACCGGGAATTAATCCGTGATGAGATGAATAAAGGCGCATCTTCTTTCGTCAATATCAGTCTTGACGAACTTTTATATAAAGGATTGTACCCGCCAATTTACGACCGGAACATTTCGCCTGAAATCTGGTTTTCCAATTATGTCCTTACCTATATTGAAAGGGACGTAAGGCAAATTCTGAATGTAAAGGATTTGTCGGTATTTCAACTATTTGTTCGTATGTGTGCCGCGAGGAACGGGCAAATGCTGAATTTGTCATCTCTGGCAAACGATTGTGGAATTACCCATAATACCGCACAAGCATGGATTAGCGTTCTTGAGGCAAGTTACATAATTCACCTGCTGCGCCCCCACTACCGGAATTTCGGAAAACGTTTGGTCAAGACTCCGAAACTCTATTTTTACGATACCGGTCTTGCTGCATGGCTGTTAAACATTCAAGACGCAAAGCATCTTGGAGTTCACCCTTCAAAAGGGTCGCTTTTTGAAGGATTTATTTTAGGAGAAATGCTCAAAAACCGTTTTAATCATGGGCTAGCCTCCAATCTTTTTTATTGGAGGAATAACCTTGGTGACGAAATAGACCTTCTTGAAGAAAAGGGGGAATCTCTTTTTCCGATAGAGATAAAGGCAGGTCAGACGTTAAACAGCGACTTTTTCAAAGGACTGAAGAAATGGCAAAAAATAGCGGGGGAATTCTCCGGAAACGCTCGTTTAATCTACGGCGGAGAGCAAAGCTCCCTTTATCAGGGAATTACCGTCTCTTCCTGGAAAGACATAAACCTGCCCAACGTCGGCTAAGCAGAAGTAAAGACACTTTTTTTCTCAAACTAGTTTATCATACGATGCTATAGCCAAAAGCTTCTGTTTTTCGAAAAATACATGACGAACCGCTTGTATTTGCTGGTTTGAGCGTCGAAAACCTGATTTGTTTGGCTATATCTACCCTCAAACCTTACATGGTAACGCCTCAATGCAAAAAAAATTGACATTGGGATTTTTCTTTACCGTTCCTGCAACGGTAATAGGGGTGGGACTGATCAAGTTATATAATAGGCCGGAAGGTATATGCCAATTCATCTACGGTTCTTTGTAGATCGTGATTATCGGATATATTGCAAGGTTTTTGCCGTTATCGAGCCGTATTATGGCAAATTATTTCAAGTTTCTGTTTTGCATTGGAGAACTGGGCACAACGATATTGGTTTATCCACCCGGACATGAAACCCTTCCTATCGCATTATTTACGGTCATGGCAAACAGTCCGGTAGACGTCGTCTCTGCAATGTCCATTATCATTGTCGGTATGACCTTATTGCCAGTGACTGTTTTCTTTTAGACAATCCGTGATTTCAACGTTTTCTGTAATTCCGGTATAAATACCTTATGAATACCTTAGAAGTAAAGCAATTAACCAAACGCTTCGATAAAAAAGAGGTTTTAAGGGGTGTTTCCTTTGGCGTCAAGAAGGGACAACTCCTGGCCGATAATGTAGCCGTGATGAATGCGGGGGCGTTGGAACAAATAGGGAGTCCTGATGAGGTATACTCTACGCCAAAATCGTTATTTGCGGCCAATTTTGTGGGAGAATCCAATAGTATATCCGTAAAAATATCCGGCAATAATAAGGTATTAATGCCGTGGGGCGAGTGGGATTGCAATACCAAAGGCCGCGAGGACGGGGATGCGTTCCTCCTCTTCCGTCCGCATCAGGTAAAGATTGAGACGGGAGGTTGTTGCGACGGCGTAATCATAGACCGTGGGTTTGTGGATGAAATGTACCGGTACCACATCTCATCATCCGGTGAAAAAATAAAGATGCACGACTGCGAGAGTTATGAGGTGGGGCAGCCTGTGAGGTTTTCCATTGAAAAGATGGAGGTGATAGTAGGGTGGGCATTGCCCACCATTTAAAAACACCCTTTTATAACGTTTGAAGGTTGCTTATCGGCAGGCGATGCCTGCCCTACTTGGCTACTTGGCTAAATTTCAATTATTTCCTGGTTTTTTGAGCAGACGGCGCTATGGGGATTTTGCTTTTAGAGTAGATTTAATTAAAGTTTTAACTAACTAGTGTCTGGACGTAAATACTCCAAAGCCGCGTAAAACAAGGCAAAGCAGGTGGAAATAGTTGGGTAAAGTGATTGAATATTTTCGTTGAAAATGGTAAAACAAGCGAAAATAAAGGGAAT
>CAYJPZ010000243.1:0-4478 GCA_964372185.1 uncultured candidatus Brocadiaceae bacterium | reverse complement strand
GCATTCGGCAACCCTTCCATGTAGAGCGAAGAGGCTCTTCGCTCTACAACCGGGTGAACGTTGAGCAAGGTATTAATAATATCCTCAACTGATAAAATTTCTACCGCAGCCTCCCTTTCAATGGCTACTTTTGGCATGCCGAATACCGTGCAGGATTCCTCTGATTGCGCAATAGTAGCGCTGCCAGACTCCTTAATCCTCTTTAAACCATCTGCGCCGTCTGCCCCCATCCCTGTCAATAAAACCCCAACGGCATGACCTCCGTACTCTTCTGCGATGGAGTTGAACAAGACATCTACCGATGGTTTTACGTTGTTAACCGCATTGCCGGTAATCAACCGGATTGTTTTTCTTTTACTAACTATCGTATGAAATCCATCCGGAGCGACAAGCACCTTCCCTTTTTCGACCTTCTCTCCTTCCTCCGCCAGCTTAATTTTTATCTTGCAAGAGCTTCCCAACCATTCTACAAAATTTTCCGTAAAACCAGCCGCCATGTGCTGAACCACCAAAATCGCTGCATTATAGTCTGGCGGTATTGCTTTCAAAATCCGCATCACAACAGAAGGCCCACCCGTGGATGCTCCTATGCAAACAAGCTCACAATTGTTCAGATTGCGGATGGAATCGCTATCCGGCAATCGGGATATCTTTCTCAGCTTGCCTTTCAGGTGGGTTAGTACCTTTGCTTGTGATACCAACTTCACTTTTCTTATAAGGGAACTACCTATTTCAGACCAGGAGGCATTTGGCGTCATCGTAGGCTTTTCCATTACGTCGACAGCCCCTATGGCTAACGCATTAAAGGTTGTGTAGGCGCCCCCTTTATTTAAGGCAGAAGAAAGGATGAGTATTGGCGTTGGACAATAGGCCATAATCTGCTCCGTTGCCTGAAAACCATCCATAACGGGCATATTAACGTCCATGATTACCATGTCCGGCTTTAATTTTTGCACCTGATCAATCGCCTGTTTGCCGTTTTCTGCTACTCCACATACACGAATAGCCGGGTCTGACTCCAGCAGACGTCGTAGAATTTCTCTTGTCATCTCAGAGTCATCAACAATCAGCACGTTAACCGTTTCAGACATTATGAAGCCTTAGCCTTCAAGATCAGAAAGATTTTTAACCAATTTTCCAGCAGCCGAGATTGCCCTTTCGGCATCCACACGCAATGGCTCACCATGCGGCAAAAGCCCCTCCTCAGTTGGATATCTTCCTTTATAAACACTGTTCAAAAAAACAGCATCATCTACGGTAAGATCGACGTCCCATCCCTGCTCTGTAACCTCATTGAGCAGTTCAATGATATCGTGACTCCTCTCGGGCTTTTTACCCTTTTCTAAAATAAGCGCCTTAAGTCCCTTTTCAACAGATTGCTGGCTATGATAACAAGCGCCGCGATATTTTTCGTGTTCATAAAGAATAATTGCAGAATCGAATTCGTCCTTTGCTTCTTTTATCCCACTATCCGTAGCCTTTCTCATATAAAGCAACCTCCCTTTTTCCAGAACTTCTTCAATAAAAGGACTACCGAGAGAAAACAGTCGCCTCATTTCTTCGGGTGTATAAACCATAATGTCCAGGGGCAACGTTCTATCCAGGAGCAGGCTTTCTACCTCAATCAACCGGTCTACCAGTCTTCTGTTTGTGTCCTTAACAACCAGCAAATCCACGTCACTCCCTTTTTCCCGGTGTCCTGTTTTGCCACAGGAACCGTACAGGATGACCTTATCCGGTTTGTACTGCTCAATAAGGCGATTCACGACGTCGTCTATGGTCTTTAACATAAATTGCCACCGAATTAATTTTCTGTATAAAAGATTGTAACAGAATGTCTCAACCCTATTCCCCAATCAATCTTTTTATCGTGTTTAGCAAATTGCCCTGGTCGAATTCTTTCTTCAGGATGTAGGCGTCGGCTCCGACCTCGATGCCGCGCCGCTTGTCCTCCACCTTTTCCCGCGCGGTAACCACAATAATAGGGATGTTATTGTACTTCTTTCCGGCGCGCACTTTTGCCGTTAATTCAAATCCGTTCATCCTGGGCATATCAATATCCGTCACCAATAAATCATACTTTCTCGTGTACAACTTGTCCATTGCGTCCATACCGTCAACCGCCAAATCGACCTCGTAGCCGTTATTTTCCAGGATGTTTTTTTCCAGTTCCGCCGTAATGAGAGAATCTTCAGCAATAAGGATGGTAAGCTTTTTGTCGCCGCGTTTGGCGGTTTGTGCCGTCACGTCTTTTGATATAATGCCCGCCAAATCTCTTGCCAGCACGAGTTCTTGCATATTCAATATCAGGACAACCTCGCCGGTTCCAAGTGTAGTAACCCCGGAAAAATAACGCGGCCTCTTTAAGTATCCTTTAAATTCACGGAAAACAACCTCCTTTTCGTGTAAAAACTCACTTACAATGAACCCGATCTTTCTCCCGCCGGAATGGGAAATGATAATTGGGGACGTTTCCGGTTTCTCCTCGTCTTCCTTTCTCAGGTTAAAGGCGTTTACCAGGTCGATTATTGGCACCGTTTGGTCAGCCATAAAAACAGATACCCTACCTTCCAGCGTTTTAACGTCTTTCCAGAAAATATGGCTGATCTGCTCAATGCCGCTGGTAGGTATGGCAAAGGTCATCTCCCCAACCCGTATTATCAACACCTTAATAAGGGCAATCGTTGCGGGCAATTTTAAGATGAATTTGGTGCCAATCCCTTTATTCGAGTCGATAATCAGATTTCCATTCAGTCTATCGATTACCGTTTTCACCACGTCCATGCCCACGCCCCGTCCGGAGACATCGGTAATAATCTTGCTGGTGGAAAACCCCGGTTTCATGATAAAGGCGTAAATTGCTTCGTCCGAAAGTCCGTGTGCCTTGTCCGGCTGCAAGAGTCCCTTGCGGATAGCCGACTCCTTCACCAATTCTTTATCAATGCCCTTTCCATCGTCTTCTATAACGATAAGGACGTCGCCGCCTTCCTGTTTTGCTTGTAGTGAGAGTGTTCCCGTCTTTTTCTTTCCGGCAGAAATGCGGACGGACGGTTCTTCCAGACCGTGATCAATCGCATTCCGCAGTAAATGCAAAAGGGGGTCTTTTAGCATTTCAATAATATTATTGTCCAATTCCACCCCCGCGCCGGAAATTACCAGTTCCACCTCTTTCCCGAATTGTGTTGAAAGGTCTCTTACGATACGGGAGGCCATGTCAAATATCGAAGAAATCGGCTGCATACGCATGAACATAACCTGATGGCGGATACCCTCTATAATGCCGTCCAGTTTAACCATGTCGGTCTCATAGCATTCCGTGTATCGGGCAATTTCTTTCATAAGAAGTTCTTCCACGTTATGGTATCCGGCAATATCATCGCGTGATTTTTTATCGCCCGGTTCCTGTGTACTCATCTCTGCATGAACCTCTGCCTTGAGTGCCTTGAGTTGTTTTGCATAGTGGTTTAGTTTTATCACGTCATCGCCTCGCTGACGGAAGATCATTTGCGCGATAATCAACTCCACCAGATAATTGTATAACGCGTCAATCTTATCCAGTCCTATCCGTATCGTTTTCATGCCCTCTGCAGAAACCGCCTGATGCGCGGTTTTTTCCGGTTCTGTGGGTATTTCCGGTTCCGGGGTTTGCTCTTGTTTCACGGCAGACAAAACCTTATCCACCTCGGATTGTGTCAATTCGGCCTTCGTTCCATCAGAGCCGCCATCGCGCAGGGTAGCCTCTATCAGGCTGCATATTGACTCGATATCGATGGGGGATTTCGTGTCATTTCTTTTCACTTCCACCATATCGGCAAGTTTGTCCAACGCCTTAAACACCACGTCGCACAACCTTTTTGTCGGCGGCAAGCCACCGTCTCTGACCTTTACAAAAATATCCTCTATTTTATGAGAAAGGGTAACAATATCGGCGAACCCCATCATCTTCGCCGTTCCTTTAAGGGTATGCACCTCTCTCAATATCACTTTGAGAACTTCAGCGCTGGAAGGATTTTTTTCAAAAGCGATAATGGACTGATTTAAACTTTGTATTCTGTCCCTGTTTTCATCTGCAAACTTAGGGACAAATATCGATATATCAAAACCGTCAAGCATATACGTTTATGGTTCCTCAAAAATATACAGGGTGAGAAGCCGCCATGTCCATGTATAGGAATTTCAAAGTAGGGACACGGTGCCCGTGTCCTTACGTGTGAACACAAATGAGTCGCCGAAAGGCCTCATTTAATGTATAGGAATTTCAAAGTTTAGGCCTGAAAGGCCGACAGGATATAGCGGGGGGTGAAGCCCCCTGTAAAGATAATAAAATAATACAAGCCCCGAAGGGGAGGCAGAACGTTTTGTCTTCACAATCAAAACAATAATAAATTTTAGAAAAAACTAGGCGTCCTAGCCATGTAGCGCATCCTTTTCTGTCGCCCCTTCGGGGCTGGTTATCTTTTGTTTCTTTACCAGGGGCT
>CAYJPZ010000242.1:0-4631 GCA_964372185.1 uncultured candidatus Brocadiaceae bacterium | reverse complement strand
CTCCTAACCCATTAAAAATTGTAGAGGAACGTGCTATAAAAACATTGCTGGAAGCGGGCGATGTCGTTATCGCGGCAGGTGGCGGAGGCATCCCGGTGGTTCAGAGGGAAAATGGTGACCTGGATGGGGTAGACGTTGTGATTGATAAGGACCTTGCATCCAGTGTCCTGGCCAGGGGTATTAATGCGGATCGTCTGGTGATGCTTACCGGTGTGGAACACGCCTATCTCAATTACCGGAAACCGAACGAACGGGTGTTGGGCAAATTGACGGTAAGCGACGCCGTGAGGTATCTGGAAGAAGGCCATTTCTTGCCGGGAAGTATGGAACCAAAGGTGCGGGCTGCCATTAATTTTTTGAGTTGGGGCGGAGACGCGGCTATTATTACCTCTCTTGACGGGGTTGAAGAGGCAATGGAAGGCAGGAGGGGTACAACAATTAGTCGTGTTTGAAAACCTTTGTCTGTGGTTTCCCTTTGCAAATGATTCGAGCGTTTTTATGCGTGATGCGTGATACACGATGCATGACGCACGAGTACGAACATAGATACCAGAGGGTTTGTTACAAACTACAGCAGCATTGTAAACACGCCAACGCATGCGATAACAGCAAAAAGAAACAGTGCCGTCCACAACAATTTCTTCTGCGCACGGGTAACCTGGCAGAGATCAACTACCGTGATCCTTATACCGTTGAGCAGATGGGCTGCTACTATGAGGAGTAGTGCGTATTGAAAGGCATATCCGAACTTCGTGTCGAACTTGCTGATGGCGTAATCATAGGCGTCTTTACCGCGAAAGACGGAGCTGAGCGTCCAAATATGTAAAAACAAAAACAGGGTAATAACCATGCCTGTTATCCGGTGAATCCAGAAGGCATAGATGCCTGCAAATCTGTTTCTTAAGAGATTTTTAAAGACATCTGTTAATTTTTGCGCGATCATAATAGTTACTCGATCAAAAATTTTGTAAAATATTAAAAACCACCGTTTTGCCTTGCGAACCAGATCGAAACGTAAAGCCCGGCGCCGAATACGATAATTCCTGTAATCCAGAGGCACCCCTTGAGCAAGCAGGCGGCCTTTTTGCTTATGCGAAAATCTATCACTATGCCCCAAAGCCCATTAAGTCCGTGAAAGACGACGAGGGCAAGGAGGCATAGGTGAAAGGCAATCCAGCCGGGCGAACAGAACCGGTGTACGATTTCGTCGTAATAGCGGGCAGAATACCGTCCGGGGCTAAAATGAAAGGTAAAGAAGTGCACCGCCATCCCCAGAACCAGCAGCAGGGCTGTAATCCTTTGCAGATACCACGACCAAAAACCTCTATTTCTCATAGTCATTTATCGTAAGAATTATTCAAAGTTCATTTAATACCGGCTTAACTGTTACGCCAAAAACTAGCCCGGTGCCAATAATTTATCCACGTGCTCACACAGGGTTTTGACCGCATCGGCGGAACGTTTCAGGGCTGACGATTCATCAGCGCTCAGCTTGATTTCAAAAATTCGTTCAATGCCTTTTGATCCCAATTTCACTGGCACTCCCACAAAGAGGCCATCGATGTTATATTCCCCTTCGCACAGGGCCGCACAGGGCAATATCTTCTTTTTGTCCTTTAAGATGGACTCTACCATGTCCACAACGGCCGCTGACGGGGCGTAAAAGGCGCTGCCTGTCTTTAGCAGGTTGACAATCTCTGCGCCGCCTTCTCGCGTGCGTTTTACGATCGCTTCCAGGCGCGCCCTGGGTATCAAATCCTCTATAGGAACCCCTGCTACGGTGGTGTATCGTGTGGACGGCACCATCGTGTCGCCATGTCCGCCCAGCACAAAGGCATGGATATTTTCAACGGATACGTTCAGTTCCAGGGCAATGAAGGCGCTGAAGCGGGCGGCATCAAGCACTCCTGCCATACCTATGATGCGGTTTTTCGGAAACCGGCTGGCTTTGTAGGCCACGTAGGTCATGGCATCCAGCGGATTGGAAACGAGAATCAGGATGGCGTTGGGTGAGGTTTTTGCTACGTTTTCCGCTACGCCTTTTACAATTCCCGTATTGATCCTGAGCAGGTCATCCCGGCTCATCCCCGGCTTTCTGGCCACACCGGAGGTAATGATTACGATATCGGAATCCCTTGTCTCTTCATATCCATTTGTGCCGGTGATGCCGGTGTTATAGCCGTAAACAGGCCCTGCTTCAAGGATGTCCAGCGCCTTTCCCTGCGGCATGTCCTGAACAATATCCAATAAAACCACGTCTCCCATTTCTTTTTCAGCCAGACGCTGCGCTGTAGTAGCGCCAACGTTTCCGGCGCCGATGACGGTTATTTTTTTCCTAGCCACGGAGAACTCCTTTTGCTTGCCAATCGAAACATATCTTAAAACATGACCTTAAATCTTACCCCGAAGGAGTCGGAAGAGTAAAGGGAAAAAATGATAACATTAAAAGAAAACGATTTTGTGGGTGGCCTGGGCTGTACAGACGCCCTGGCAGGGCGTCTCTCCGTTTGTCTGTGCCTGCACGCGCGCCTATACTGCTTATCAGGGTTGTGTCGCCCCTACGGGGCTAAAACGATAGGTGATTCTCTTTATCCACCGCTCACGCAGTGGGCTACAGTTGTTACACCCCGAAGAGGTGTCTTTGTATTACCGCATAAACAATATTCTGAAAGTATGACAATCGTTCCCACCGGTCGTTGTAACGGGACGCGGAGCTGGTGTAGGGACACGGTGCCCGTGTCCCCACGTGTGAACGCAAATAAGCCGCTTAAGGCCTAATTTATGTATAGGAAATTCAAACGCACGTGTAGCGGCAAGGCACGCCTTGCCGCTACACTGTTAAAAGTCGCCGAAGGTCTAATTTCATAACCCCCCGCTATGCTTTTTTCAATGACTTACTTGCCAGGTATCTAAACTCTTCCGATTTGAGGGCGTAGGACGTTGCAGCAAAAGATGCCAGAGCAGAAATCATCGGCACAAAAAGCCTGACCCCTTTGAAGAAGAGTCCTCCTTCGCCATTTATAGGAGAAAACCTATGTAAAACAAACCAGCACGTAATTGCCATTACCGTTGAGGCGATTACCGTTTTTAGCAACGAGGCGACCACGGTTTTCTCTATTTTTATACGAAGCCTTTTTTGCAAAATAATCGTTAAAATAATAATTTGCATGATGGCGCTTATTGCCGTGGAAAGGGCAAGTCCGCCCTCCTGCAATACCCAAATGAGCGAAAGATTCAAAATGATATGTATCCCAACACACACAACACCCACCTTTACCGGTGTGATGGTGTCTTTCATGGAATAGAATGCCCGTATAAGGACGTGCAGGCCGCAATACGCCCATATTCCAACGGCATAGAAGAGGATAACGCGCGACGTCCGGTAAGCGGACTCCGCATTAAACTGGTTCCTTCTGTAAAGAAGGTCTATAATGGGTTCCCGGAGTATAATCATGCCCAAAGATGCAGGGATGCCGATGAAGAGTATAAATTTTAACGCCTTATTAAAGGTGGCGTAAAAGTTGTCCCAATCTTCCCGCACCACGTGAGTTGAAAAGAGGGGAAACACTACCGTAGCCATTGCGATGCCAAACACACCGAGGGGAAATTGAATTAACCGGTCACTATAGTACAGCACGGACGCTGCGCCTGCTTTCATAGGAAAGTAAACAGGTATTCCCCATACGGTGAAATGGTCCCATCCGCCTTGCGGCGCGGAAAATCCGATGGCGGTGATGCTGTCTATCAGGACGTTCAGTTGTACGATACCCAGCCCAAAGACGACGGGCGCCATGCGAGACATCACCGTCTTAAAATCCGGATGGGTAAATTGCGGTATGAAACGGTAAACGATCTCTTGCTTTCGCAACGCGGGCAGGTGGATTACCACCTGGACAAGGCCGGACAGAAAGGTGGATATGGCAACGGCATAGATCGTTTTCTCCAGGGTTTTTCCCGTGTAAGGCGCTAAAACCGCCCCCAAAATCCAGCAAACATTCATGGCTATCGGGGCAAGCGCAGGCATCAAAAAGTGGTGGATCGTATTCAGCACGGCTGCCATAAAAGCGACGAGGCAGACGAAGAAGACGTAGGGAAACATAATAATGAGCAGCTTAAACACAAGCTGCCATTTCTCCTGCATTTGAAATATTTTGGGGATGGTGAAAAAGGCGCCTTCCCCCACCAGGACGATGCTGCCTATGATAATGATCAGCGCGGTAGCGATGATATTGGCGAACGCCAGCGCCTCGGCCCTGCCGCGTTTTTCTATATGCTCCGTGAAAATGGGAATAAAGGCCGCGCTAAATGCGCCTTCTCCGAAGAGCCGCCGAAACAGGTTGGGGATTTTGAAGGCGACGGTAAAGGCGTCCCAAACCATTCCTGTTCCAAAGATGCTTGCGCATATCATGTCCCTGACAAGGCCAAGTATGCGGCTGAGCAGGGTGCACATGCTGATAATTCTTGCGGAGCGAAATAAACTGTATGAATCAGACATGATTATTTATTAATTAAAAGGATTTGTCGCCACAGATTGCGCGAATTACACAGATTTTAAATTATGTCGCCTATGGCGACAGCATTTGTAGCGGCCGGCTGCCGCCCGGCGTTAAAAAAAAACAACCGCGCGGCCC
>CAYJPZ010000241.1:0-4634 GCA_964372185.1 uncultured candidatus Brocadiaceae bacterium | reverse complement strand
GACCTGGACGTTTCGGTCATCGACGAGATGCCACCCGGTCGTCCTCCCATAAAGACCTTGTGGATACCGAAAGGAAAGGAGGATGACGCCTATAAATTCATCTTAGAGGAAATCGCCAAGGGCAGGCAGGCGTTTATTGTTTACCCCCTTGTTGAAGAGTCTGAGGTACTCGACCTGAAATCAGCCGTTGCTGAGGCAAAAAGGCTGCAAACCGGGGTATTTGCCGCCTTGAAGGTCGGCTTACTCCACGGGCAAATGAAATCCGCCGAAAAAGATCAGGTTATGATGGATTTCAAGGAAAAGCGGTATAACGTCCTGGTGTCTACGGTGATAATCGAGGTGGGCATCGATGTGCCAAATGCCACCGTTATGGTTGTCGAACATGCCGAACGATTCGGATTATCACAGCTCCACCAGCTTCGCGGGCGTATCGGCAGGGGGAGCGAGCAATCATATTGCCTGCTCTTTGGAAATCCGAAGACGCCTGAATCGCAAGAGCGCCTTAAGATAATGACAAAGACCTGCGACGGCTTCAAGATTGCGGAGATGGATTTCCGGCTGAGAGGTCCGGGCGAATTCTTCGGCACCCGCCAGCATGGGTTGCCTGAACTCAAGATCAGTAACCTTGTCAGAGACTTTGCCATCCTGAAACAGGCCCGCGACGATGCCTTTCACATCGTTTCTGAAGACCCCCGCCTTGCAAGCGAGGCGCACCGGAAGATAAAGCAAAAAACGCTGGAAACCTTTCGTGATCGGTTGGAACTCATTGACGTCGGATAATCGGCCACGCAGGTTTCTGGAAAAGGGTAACGTTTTCGTTTTTCGAAAAAATCCTTAAAAACTCCGTGAGGAGCGGCATGTAAGGAGCCTAAATAATATATCGCTCCTCAAAATAGTATTTGTAAGACGCTATGTTTCCCTATAAGATACTTTTCACAATTGTTTACCAATGGCGGTTTAACCGGTAGGTTTACCATTCCAAGTTGATCTACCGTAATATTGTCCTCGGTTCTGAAAATATGCCCCGTTAGGGGCTACACAATCGTAGCCCATTGCGTAAGCGATGGGTAACGTTGTTAAAGCATTTCGCAGCCCCGGAGGGGCGACACAAATACCGGAAGATTCCAAATCTTTTCTTTATGCATAGACCAACGTGGGTAGAAATAGATATAAGCGCCCTGACGTACAATATCGCGGCCATTCAAAAGCGGGTAGGCATTCAGGTAAGCATCATCGGCATTGTCAAGGCCGACGCTTACGGACATGGCGACTACGAGGTCTGCAAGGTCTTACAAAGCCTGGGCGTTGAAACCACGGGTGTTGCAATCCTTGAAGAAGGCATTCACTTAAGGACCAAGGGCATACGGACGCCCCTGTTGCTGTTGGGTGGCGTCTTTGAAGACCAAATTGATGAGGTTATCCGGTATAACCTCATGCCGACGGTTTACGACTTAGGGCTTGCCGGGGCGCTATCGAAAAAGGCGTGCTACTTTAACCGGAACGTGAAGGTGCATGTATACGTCGATACGGGCATGGGCAGTATTGGTGTGAAACACAACAAGGCCGTGGAGTTTGTGAAGGCATTAAAGACGATGCAAAACATCATCATTGATGGGATATACACCCACTGTTCCAGTTCGGATGAAAGAGACCCGTCGTACACAAACCTGCAAATAAAGAGGTTCAAAGAGGTGTTGGCCGGCTTGGAGGCGATAAAGCTGCATATCCCATTCAGGCACATGGCAAACAGCGGCGCGATTATCGGCCACCCTGACGCCTATTTTAATGCGGTCAGACCTGGTTTGTCTTTGTACGGGATGTATCCTGCGGAAGAAGTATCAAGGAACATCCGTATCAGACCGGTAATGAGCCTTAAGACAAAGATTATCCATATCAAGGACATGGAGGCCGGGGACGTTGTGGGCTACGGAAGAACGCACCAGATTACTAAACCATCCCGCATTGCAACACTCCCTATGGGCTACGATGACGGATACAACCGCTTGCATTCGAATCAGGGCAAGGTTATTATACGGGGCATAAAGGCTCCCATTGTTGGACGGGTATGCATGGATCAATGCTTTGTAGACGTTTCCGGTATAAGGGACGCCTCGGTTGGCGACGAGGTGGTTCTCTATGGCAGCCAGGGACGGGAAACGATAACGGTGGAATTCGTTGCCAGGCAGTTGAACACCATACCTTATGAAATTACCTGCAACGTAAGTAAGCGCGTTCCACGCATCTATGTTAAAAGGACTTTTCTTGATTAACGAGATTGAAATTTTGAAAATGGTTGTAAAAAGATTAGTATCTGCTCGTATACCTTACATGGTTACCGGTTCGATAGCCGCCAACTTTTATACGACTCCGAGGATGACTAGGGATATTGATATTGTTATAGAGGTTGAAGAAAAAGACGCCGAGTTGCTATATTCCTTATTTTCAAACGACTTTTACGCAGATAAACACGCTATAAAAAATGCTATCCATAATAAACAAATATTCAATATTATTCACAGTAAGGACATAGTCAAAGTAGATTTTATCATCAGGAAAGATACAAGCTATCGAAACCTTGAATTTAAAAACAGACGATGTATCGTCTGGGAAGGACAAGAGATTTTTGTTACCTCGCCGGAAGACCTCATACTGTCAAAACTCTTTTGGGCCAGAGAAAGCCTATCGGAAATACAGCTCAGAGACGTAAAAAATCTCTTTAAAACCAATCCTAACCTGGATAGAGGTTATATAGAAAAATGGGTACGCGAACTGAAACTGGATGAAGTATATCATGAGGTGGATACGTGAACGATACAGACCCTGTAACAGAAGCCCGTTTTTTAGAAATGATGATGAAAAAGAGTGGGGAAGAGAGATTAAGGATGGGCTTTTCAATGTGTGACATGGCACGCAGACAGGCTGTAGCATCAATAAAAAAGGATAATCCGAATGCCGGCATAAATGATATTAAGAAATGCCTGTTTCTTCTTTATTATGGGCAGGATTTTTCCCCCGAAGAACAAGAGAAAATCCTGAACAGATTGTTGTCAAAGTGAAATTTTATTTGTAGCATTGCTGAGCTAGCGTATAGTGTAGGATTTACTATGATAAATGTTAAAATACTGATTGCAACGGTTAAGCGTGAAACGGGCGAAAATATCGCCTATTGCCTGAAAGAAAATGGGTTTACCGGCATAACGGTAGCAACCGGCAGCGATGAGGTATTACAATGTGCCGGGCAAGAAAACCCCGGTCTGTCCATCCTGGACGTGAATCTTTCTCCTGTGGACGGTTTCCAATTGTGTAAGACCTTAAAGGCCAAATGCGAAGGCTTGCCAGTTATATTGCTGACAGACGCGCCCGTGACGGACGAGACGTCGCGACGCGCGGCATCCGTAAATGCCGATGGCATCCTTCGTGCGCCTTTTTCACCGGAAGCCCTCCTGCTTCAGGTTTATAAATGCGGTGTAAGCAGCTTAAGCATCCGTTTGGCCGTGTCGGAATCGCGATGCCGTTCCCTGGTGAATGGCATGGTTGGCGGCATCTTGCTTCTGGATTCAAAGGGTAAAGTTGTCTTGATAAACAAGGCGGGAGAAGAGGCGTTGCATTTATTGGGCGCTAACCGGATGAACGATGGCGCCATCGTCAGCATCAACGCTATCCGCCTGGAAGAGATGTGCCGTGAGATATCCGCCAATAAGCAAGGGTACGTCTCCCTCAAAATGAACTCTGTTGGGAATAATGAGAAACAATTTATTGTAACGGCGTCCGTTGCGGCAGGCATGGCGGCTCATGAGCCTGTTGGCATCGTTATCACCATGCGCGACATTACCCGCGATAATCAGTTGCAGGGGCAGAACGTAAAATCTGAAAGGCTGCACGCGGCAAAGAATTTAGTGGCAGGCGCTGCCCACGAGTTAAATAACCCCCTTGCGGGCATTCAACTCTGCACGGAACTGGTTTTAGGCGACCCGGCGGTTAGTGAGAAGACAAAAAAGCATTTAAGCAGAATACAAAAGGAATCCGAGCAGATACAGGCCGTTGTAAAAAGCCTGCTGACCTTGACGGGTAACTACACCCTCTCGAAAGAGCCGCTCAGCGTAAACGAAATCATAGAGGAAATCGCCGGACCGAAGGCGAGCCAATTCGAGTACGCGAACATCAGTTTTATTAAATGCCTGGATGGGCAACTGCCAATTATCCGCGCGGACAAGAATCAGATGCGCCGCGTTTTTTCAAATATTATCGAGAATGCTTGCGTCTCAATGGCGGAGATAAATACCGAGAGACGTCTGACGGTCAGAACCGAGAAACAAAACGAATTTGTTAAGGTTACGATATCGGATACCGGTCCCGGCATACCGAGGGAATACCTCTCAAAGATATTCGAACCGTTTTTTTCAGCAAAGGATTACAAAAAAAGCAAAGAGAGGGGGCTGGGTCTGTCTATTGCGTACAGCATCGTTAATCAGCACAATGGGAGCATCTTTGCGGACAGCGAATTAGGAAAGGGCGCAACCTTTGTGATTGCACTGCCAATAAATTAAGCCTTCGGCGACTTTTCAATATGCACGAGGGGGTAGAGACGCATTGCAATGCGTCTCTACGTTGCCGTTTTGAAATTCCTATACATT
>CAYJPZ010000240.1:0-4644 GCA_964372185.1 uncultured candidatus Brocadiaceae bacterium | reverse complement strand
ATGCATAACTTATTCTATCGTCCCGATGGGACTATTCAAACGTAAAATATTTCTTAAAATGAATACTTTGACAAAACAACACAATACAAAGGTGATGCTGTGACAAGCTTAAAAACAAAATTACCCATAGGGGTCTTTGATTCCGGCATCGGAGGCGTATCCGTCCTGGCGGAGCTTATCAAGATGTTGCCACACGAGGAATTTATTTACTACGCGGACACGCTGCACGCGCCGTATGGAACCAAGCCGGAAACCACCGTCAGGGAACTCTCCCTAAAGGCCGCTGAATTTCTCTTCACGCAGGGAACCAAATCAATCGTTGTTGCCTGCAATACCGCAACAAGCGCGGCTATCGGCGAGATGAGAAAGAGGCATCCCTTCCCGGTGATTGGAATGGAGCCGGCGGTAAAGCTGGCCGTAGAATCGGCGGGGAAAGGCACGATACTCGTTATGGCAACCCCCCTGACATTGAAAAGCATGAAATTCAACGACCTGGTAAGCCGTCATAGACAGCAGGCGGAGATAAAGCTTCTCCCCTGTGAAGGGCTGGTGGATATTATTGAAAAAGACTACACCGATGCACGGGCGATTAATGAGTATCTTTCCGGTGTGTTTTCCGGTATAGATAGAAAGGGCGTCTCGGCGGTTGTATTGGGCTGCACCCATTATGTCCTGATAAAAAAAGAAATTTCGCAGACGCTTGGCGGAGAAATTCGTATCATAGATGGAAACTATGGAACGGCCAGACGTTTAAAGACGGTGCTTCAGAATGAGCGCCTGCTTAACGGCGCAGTGCATGAGGTGCTCCCCATTTCTGCAAAGTCGAGTGTAAAGTTTTATATGTCCGGGAGTGAAAGAGAGGTGGTTGCGAAGTATAAGCAATGGTTATTGGCTGCGGGAATTGTTTGTGAATCGGAATTTATGTATTGTCGTTAGATGGTAACAAACGGATGTTTTTAAGGTGAAAGGAGAAGGAATATGTCAACCGTGGATAATTTAAAAAATGCCTTTGCGGGCGAATCGCAGGCAAATAGAAAGTATCTGGCCTTTGCCAAAAAGGCGGATGACGAGGGGTTAAAGCAGGTGGCCAGGCTCTTTCGCGCTGCTGCGGAAGCGGAAACCGTGCACGCGCACAGTCATTTGCGGGTGCTGGGCAGCGTTAAGACTACGAAGGAAAACCTCCAGGATGCTATCAACGGGGAAACCTACGAATTTACCAAGATGTATCCTCAGATGATCGAAGAGGCGAAGAAAGAAGGAAACAAGCAGGCGCAGCAAAGCTTTGAAAACGCCAATAACGTGGAAAAGACACATGCCGCGCTTTATCAAAAGGCGCTTAACAACCTGGGTAATAACGAAACGGTTGATTATTTTGTATGCCAGGTTTGCGGCCATACGGCGGAAAAAGATGCACCGGACAAATGCCCCGTCTGCACCGCGCCGAAGACCAAATTCACCAGGATCAGCTAGTCCGGTAAATTTGCGCACACCGGTAAACCCTCAAGGGCAGCTATTTAACCGGCGGAAGTCGGCTAAATAGCTGCTAAGTTAGCAGAGGGGGTATTCCCACATTTTTGTAAATTTGCATTTGTCGCGTAGGGACGTCGGAAGGGAAAGTTTTTCTGTTTCCTTACACAAAGCCACGAAGGCACAAAGATTTATCATACAGAACGCTGCATTTTTCTTGCCGGCCTTTCAGTCATAATGTAGACACTTCTGGAAAAACGCGCAGACCTTTTGGGAAATCAGGGTTTCTTGATCCCGGTAAAAATGGTCACTGTCCTCTATTAATTCGAGGATTTTTGGCGACGGTATCTGCGCAAAACCTTTTATCGTATCATCTACCGTTGTCGCAAAATCTTTTTGACTGTAAATAAATAATTTTGCCTTGTTGCAACCGCTCAGGAACCTTACGCTGTACACACCAAAGGGCATAGAGATTGACGCGAAGGCATTTACGCGCCCGGTATCACCACCAACGATTGATCCCATTACGGCGCCAAACGAATAGCCCGCAATGAACACCCCGTTCTTTGCGTCCGTTTGCGCGGACAGAAATGCAAGTGCCGCGCGGGTATCGGCGACGGCGTCGCTATAGTTACCATCAGAAAGGGATGCATCCCAATACTGATATTTTTGGGCAATATCTTTTTCATGGCAATCGCTGTTGCCCACACCCCGGTAATTAAACCGTAGTGACATAAATCCCGTATCCGCCGAGACCTTTGCCAGTCCCGTTACAACGTTATTATCCATATCCCCGCCAAGATTGGGGTGTGGAGAACATAAGAGGATTGCATGGGCAGCAGGCATATCCTCCTGATAGGTTACTATCCCTTCCAGTTTCAGGTCGTCAGCGTAAAAGTGTACACGTTCTTCAATCATGGCTTGGTATTTCATCCGGTGTTCTGAGAATTTTCTTTGAAAGGCGGAAATTGTGCATGCCGTACTTCTGAATCTGCTTCATATAAAAGGGTGTACTTGTTCCATCATTGGTCGTTTGCCCGGTTCGTTCCTGGAATAAATCCTTCCACGCATCGTACAACAAACCATAATCGCTATTGTGGCATTCTACGCAGTAATCACGCACCGGCATAAAGGCATTCCTCCCGGCATCCACTTTATGGCAATCGGTACAGGAAACCGACCGGGACATCCAATCAGGCGCCTTCCTGACGCTGCTGTTTTTCATAATCCCATCCCGATAATCCTTCACGGCGGCGTGGCATTTCAGGCAGATTTCATTGTCGGAACCATTTACAGCCTTCATACCCTTACTATCGGAAAAAGAACTTGCTGTCATTACCTCTTGCTTTTGAAGTGAGGCGCTCAGAGGTGTTTTCTCCTTCTTTTTGTGGTGACATTTACAACAATCCTTATTCTCGATAATGATACGACCATGTGTTTCTGTGCCTACGGCATCGCTGCTGTGGCACCGGTCGCATTGCAAGCCCTGTTCCGGTAAATGTGACCTGTGTCTAAAGATTTTTCCCTGATAAATCGTTCGGTAGCCCTTGTAATTAACGTGGCATCTGTCGGTGCAAGAAGTGGAGAGAGGGGGTAATTCCCTATCGCCTTTCAGCCAACCGGCGTCTGCCTCCTCAGTTATTGCGGACATGAACTCAGCCACCGTTTTTGTGTCAGTATTATTGGCTGCTGTCACTGTCCTCGTGTGACCGGCGCTCATAAAAAACAGGCATAATAAACAAACGACACGCATCATGGTTGCTTCTTCCTCACTTGTTCAAGACTTGAGATACTGTATTCTAACAATGCTTTAACGTATTTGATATTGTGAACGCCGCGACTGCCGTCGTTTTTAATAAGATTATAATTTGCCTCTGCACGATAAATGACGTTTCTGTCGGCATTCGCAGACCGTTTTACTTTTGCCAGCAATGATTGCAACGTCCTCATCCTTGACGTTACAAAACGCATCTGTTCTGCCAGTATTTTATTGAATCCCTTCTCATGGCAATTACCGCACACCGCCGGGTCCACGTTTGCGAACGTCTCCTTATCCTTATGACACGCGGCACAATTCAGTGTTGCAAGGTACATAGGGTCAGGTTCATTTGCAACGCCAACGCCGCCACGCCCTGCCATGAGCATGTCCTGTACGTGATACGCAGGGCTAACACGCGATACAGGGTGCTTTTTTTCACCCTGTCCGCAGTTCCCAACCCATCCGTGAACAATGGGCGTGTGGCACGCGCTGCAGTCCGCCTTGTGGCCGACGACGTGCTTACGATGCATGCTTGACGCGTCAGGCGGGTCATTGCCTATTTTCGTATGACAACGATAGCACCTCTCCTCAACAACCTTACCGGTACCCTGAATAATGTTAAAATGGCAGTCATTACAACCCGCCTTCTTGTTTTTTTCATAATCGCCATGCACAAAGGTCTTCCCATATATTTCTATTTTCTTATCAACATGTCCATGGCATAAGACACACGCTGAAATGGGCTTGTTATCGCCGGTAAGAAGCGGTTGTTTGCCTGCTTCTGAGGTTGTTTCACGCGGGGCGTCATTTCCGGCTGTATGCATTTGTTTCTTATCGTGGGATTGGAAAAAGTGGCATACATTGCATACCTCTCCATCTAGAGCAAAATGCTTTTTGTCGCCCGTGTTTGAGTGGCAAGTGGCGCATCCTGGTGTGAGATTTTTAATAAATTTCTTATTGTGCGTATCGTGTCGGAATGGTTTTGTGTCCTTATACGAAATGGCTTTCTCCGATAATTTACCTGGTGGATGGCACAACACGGAACTGCACCGGCTGTCCCTAATCGTCACCGTCATTACCGAAAGTTTCTCATGCTCATGGCCATGACATTCACTACACGCGATATCGCCGGGCACTTTTTTTTTACAGGCATTGTTAAACACGACGTCGCTATGGCACGATAAACAGACGTGGACGTTTTTTGGTTTTACTGCCACCGTAATCACCAGCGTTGCAGCGGTGATGGCAATTGCTATCGCTGTACAGATTCCAAGCGTGGCAGCCGTTTTTTTATTTAATTTTTTTACCTCTGCAAACATAAAGTAGCCGGTCAATTAAAATGTTAGGCCTGAAAGGCCCTCAGGATAAAGTAGCGCAGGCTTCCAGCCTGCATTTGGAAAACCAGCAGGCTGGAAGCC
>CAYJPZ010000239.1:0-4745 GCA_964372185.1 uncultured candidatus Brocadiaceae bacterium | reverse complement strand
AGTTAATTTTCTACCGATATTTTGTCCCTACGGGACTTTTAAAAAAACTGACGCAAATTGGATTTTAAACATGTTGGGTGCTTCGTGTATTTTAACTTACCGTTAAAACCAGAAACTTGAAACTTGAAACCTGAAACTTTTTATACGAGGAATAACGTGGAAAATAGTCTGATACTTGTTCATACGGGAAATGGAAAAGGAAAAACTACGGCGGCGCTTGGTATAGGCCTGCGAGCGGTGGGGCATGGCATGAAGGTGCTGATGCTTCAATTTATCAAGGGGACGTGGCATACGGGGGAACTCAATGCCGTCAAGCGGCTGCACCCGGATTTCAAAATTAACCCGCTTGGACAGGGCTTTATTAAACCGCTTAAAGGTGCGTGGTCTGAGGCCGTTCTCGAAAATGCCAGGACGTCCTGGAACCATACAAAACAGGAAATCGCTTCGGATGTATACGATATGATAATCCTTGACGAGATCAACAATATGATCGATTATGGCCTTATAGACGTTGAAGAGGTGATTGCAGTATTGAAAGAAAGACCTAAGAGATTAAGCATAATCCTTACCGGCCGCAACGCCCACCCGAAGATCATCGAGATGGCCGATCTGGTCACAGAAATGAAGGAGATAAAGCATCCGTACAAAAAGGGGATAAAGGCCCAAAAGGGTATCGAATTCTAACCATTGATACCGGAAGGGCAAGAGTGAGCTTTCGGCGGCTTAGACACGAATTTCACGAATTAACACGAATAGGACATAGTTTAATACTGTCCACCATTGGGGAAACTTCCGGCTCGTTTGGGTTATGATAACGCTATGCATTTTCAGAGAAATCCAATATCGAATATCGAAGGATATCGATATTCATAATTCAATACACCATTATATGGTATGACAAGCGTCCCCGTTTATCATAACAAAATTCCTTTGAATGCCTTAGAAATGTTGATAAAATATGAGTATATTGGAAGACGTTAAAATGGAGTGTTTTTCGTGGTGTAAACCCTTTTGGTTGCGGTTTTGCCGCGTTATGTCGTTTGTAGCAAATTTATCGTTAATCACCATTTTAGGAGTTATGTTCATGTCTCAGAAACAGTGGAGTACCCCCCCCGCAATGCAAATCGACCCGGCAAAATCATACACCGCAACGCTTGAAACCAACAAAGGCTCGATTGTCATCAAGATGAGTCCGGAGTATGCGCCAAAAACGGTCAACAACTTTGTTTTTCTCGCGAAAGAGGGGTTTTACGATGGCATTACGTTTCACCGGGTAATTAGCAATTTTATGATCCAGTGCGGCGACCCCACGGGCACGGGCAGAGGCGGCCCCGGCTACCGGTTTGAGGATGAAACGAAAGGGAATCCATTGACCCACGACACGTGCGTGCTTTCTATGGCCAACGCAGGTCCCAACACCAACGGGAGCCAATTTTTCATCACCCACTCGCCACAACCACACCTGAATGGGAAGCACACGGTATTTGGCAAGGTAACCGTTGGCCAGGACATTGTAAACGCTATCCGGCAGGGCGACACACTGACAAAGGTGACGATTAGTGAGGGTTAAGGTGTGCGGTATTACGAACAGCGAAGACGCGCAAGCCGCCTTTGAGTTGGGCGCAGACGCCCTGGGATTCGTCTTTGCCAAAAGCCCGCGACAGGTGACGAAGGAGCAGGCAAGAGACATCATAGAAAAATTGCCGCCTTTTGTTTCGTTTGTGGGGGTATTTGTTGATGAAAGGGTAGAATTCATCCGGGAGATATGCGACTTTTGCCATATCGGAACCGTCCAGCTTCACGGCAATGAACCCCCATCTTGTTTAAATCATCTGGAAGGATACAAGATAATCAAGGCCTTTCGGGTTAAAGAAGAAGGCGACCTCAGGCAGTTGGGTGATTACCAACCGCACGCCTTTTTACTGGATAGTTACGTCAAAGGCGTTATGGGGGGAACGGGAGTTCCTTTTACATGGGATATCGCCAGGGCTGCGCATGAATATGGGGCTATCATCCTGTCCGGGGGGTTAACGCCTGGCAACATCAGAGACGCCATCCGGACGGTGAAACCGTATGCTGTGGACGTCTCCTCCGGTGTCGAATCTTCACCCGGCAAGAAAGACAAGCAGTTGATGAAATGGTTTATTGGGAATGCAAAGGGGGGGGGCTAGTTTCGAATTTCGGATTTTAGCGATGGAGAAAGGGAGGGAGGAAATGAGTACCGGTGTTTGTGTTACCGTGATGGTGTGCGTGTCTTTGGGGTTTTGTGTGTGCGTTCATGCGCAGGGGAAGAAGCGTCCGGAAGGTTCCGTTAACAAAACCATACAGGGGCCGGGTGGCAAGGGTTCAGCCCAGGTCAAGGGCGAGAGGGACGTGAAGGGAAATACGGCTAGCAGCGAGGTATCCGTTACCGGTTCACAGGGTAGGTCCGTTAGCGCATCGAGTAGTTCGACGGTAGAGGGCAACACGGCAACGGGACAGGCAACCGTAACCGGTCCGCAGGGAAAACAGACAAATCTATCCGGCACGGCTACCAAAGAAGGCGATACGGTAACGGCATCTGGCTCGGCAACGGGTCCGGGGGGTAAAACCGTCTCAGGCAGTGGGAGTGCGTCGAAAGAAGGTGATAGCGTATCAGCGTCGGGAACCGTATCTGGTCCGCAGGGCAATGACGTTACGGTAAGTGGAACGGGCAATAAGGAAGACGGTTCGGTAACGGTAGAAACCGGGAAGGGGACAACCACCGGAACCTGGAATCCTGAATCAGCAACGGTTACTGGCTCAAAAGGGAAAAGCAAGACGTTGAGAAGGCGGTAATAGAGGCGTTTTTACCGCAGAGGGCGCAGAGAATGGAGGAGAAACATGTACTTATCTGTTAAGAGTGTAAAACCATTGGATGGATATAAGTTACAAAATTTAATTCTGTCGTGGTTAGTTTTGACACCATTGAATGGGCAAAATGCTTCGCCCCTACAACGGCATTGAATTTTCTATACGATTAAATTATGCATCAAGACTTCTTAAGAAAAATACCGTCGGTTAATGAACTGCTGGAATCGCCGGAAATATCAGTATTTTTGGGGTCTTACCCGCGCCCGATCGTCGTGGAGGCGATTCGGGTGGTGCTGGATGGCCTTCGAAGATTGTTGGTTGGTGAAAGAAACAATGGCCGGCAAACGGAACGTTTGGATGCATCCACCGGAGTCGGTAATAAGGATGAAAAACCGGCGACGCTACCATCGATAGATTTGACCCTGCAGGCCATTTCCTTGCGTGTGCGGGATAAACTGCAACACACGTTTTCCGGCATCGAACACGCCATCAACGCAACGGGGATTATCCTTCATACGGGGCTCGGCAGGGCGCCGCTTGCAATTGAGGCCATGCAAAGGGTACAAAATGTCTTGCAAGGATTCTGCACCCTTGAAATCGAAAAGGATACGGGCAAAAGGGGCGTGCGATACGATACCGTTGAGCGGCTCGTTTGCATGCTCACCGGCGCCGAGGCCGCGCTCGCCGTTAATAACAATGCCGCCGCCGTTATGCTGGCGCTTGATACCCTGGCTAAGAGCAGGGAGGTTATCGTTTCGCGTTCACAGCTTGTTGAGATTGGCGGATCGTTCCGGATGCCGGACGTTATGGCCAAAAGCGGGGCGATACTGGTAGAGGTGGGGACTACGAACAAAACGTATCCTGACGACTACCGGCGCGCCGTCACTGAACGCACGGGTCTTATTTTAAAGGTGCACCAAAGCAATTTCAAGATCGTTGGATTTACGGATACCGTTGATATAAAAGAGTTGGCTGTGCTGGGTCAGGCCGTGAATATTCCCGTGATGTACGACCTGGGCAGCGGGGCGCTCATTGACCTTCAACGCTATGGACTGCCGCACGAGCCAACGGTACAGGAGAGCATAAGGGACGGGACGGACATCGTTACCTTTAGCACGGACAAGTTGCTGGGCGGACCGCAGGGCGGCATTATCGCAGGCAAAAAGAAGTGGATCGATCTGATGGAAAAGAACCCCCTTTTACGCGCGCTTCGCGTGGGGAAATTGACCATAGCGGCGATGGAGGCAACGTTGCGGCTCTATCTGGATGGAGACCACGCCGTAAATAAGATACCCGTCCTGAAGATGATTGTGTCTCCTTTGGATACTATTGACGAAAGATGTAAGAGGGTGGTGTCCAGGCTGAGTGCCCCGGCAAGAGATTGCCTGAATAGCTCAATTACCGGCGGTTTTTCGGAGATGGGCGGCGGCTCACTTCCGGGCGAAAGGATTCCAACAAGGCTTGTGGTAATCCATGCGAAGAAAATACCTGCCCTTGAATTGGCTGCTCGATTACGGGATAATACCCCTCCGATATTTACCAGGATTGAACAAGACCGCGTCTGCCTCGACATGCGCACCGTGTATAATGACGACGCGGAGGTTGATATGATTGTTACGGCATTAGAAAGGATTTCTGCCATTGAAAACACATGAAATTAAAACCCGCGTCCGGTATCAGGAAACAGACCAGATGGGCGTCGTTTACTATGCAAACTTCTTTGTCTACTTTGAGATGGGGCGCACGGAATTTCTCAGGCACATGGGTATGCCATATTCTGAGATGGAGAAGGCGCAGATATTTTTCCCCGTCACCGAGACCTACTGCAAATTCCGCTCGCCTGCGCTTTACGACGACGTCCTCATCATCCGGACCTGGATTTCCGAATTGAAACACGCTACGGTGGAATTTAG
>CAYJPZ010000238.1:0-4826 GCA_964372185.1 uncultured candidatus Brocadiaceae bacterium | reverse complement strand
CAACAAATCTGAATCAAGAACATATTCCAGATTATCCCTGCAATCTTCCTTGAAAACAACGCACTCAATACCCGCCTGAATAAGTTCTTCTATTAAATTGTAGACCCTGTATCTTTGAGAATTTTCATCGATGTACGTTGTTAAGAACGATACTTTTTTAACGATGCTTTTATTAGATACCTTTCCACGTTTGAAAATAGTGTAATATTTTTTATCCGGATAACTTAAATATGCCTCCTGTATAATTTTGCCGTATGAATCAATCATATCTTCAAAACTGTTCAGTTGCTGAAGAACCAGCGTTGAATTACCGGATAACCTTCTTCTCAGTTCATTATCCATTATCAATTTTTCTAACGATTTTGCCAGCGCATTAACGTCTCCGGGATTATAAAAAGCGGCGTTAACGCCTTCCTGCACTTGCTCAACAACGCCAAACACGGGCGTGGTAATAATGGGGAGACCAAACGTCATCGCCTCCAAAATTACCCGCGGAAAACTTTCAACCCTTGACGTGCAGACGAATATATCAGCGGCTTTATAGTATTTATGAATTTCTGCTGTTTCAGGAATGATAATAACAAGCTGCTTTGTCACTGCTGGCAAATTATTAACAATGTCATGCAGTTTCTTGCTGTAAGCGCCAGGCCTGTCTCCCACTATGAAGTATTTACCCTTTCGCAAATAATCGGCATTCACTTTCCTCAGAGCCAGAGCCAAATCATGCTGCCCTTTTCTTTCACATACCGTGCCGGGCAGCAAAACCATTACCTCATCATCAGCGACCCCTAATTGATTCCTTAACGAATTTCTATCAGTTTTATCTGCGTCAGCATACACCCTCTGCAAATTAAGCCCATTATGAATTACGGTGAAATTGTGTTTACTGTTAAATGCGCTATACACGGTTTTGGTTGCGTGTGCCACAAATATTACCTTGTAGGGATATTCGAAACACCTTAAGGCTTCAGAAGCCTGTTCATTCCCCCACCAATTAACGTAATACTGCCATGATTCGCTCTCATGAATGTTCCACAAGGAAGGGATGCCTGATTCCCTGGCCGCTGCAACAACATTAAAATTCAATAACGTATTCGCATAAACCAGGTCAACGCCTAATCCTTCCACAAAGGACGCAAATTCACTTACCCGGCTTTTGTATTTTGTAGTTTGAAAATCATTACTCAAACGTTCATTAACAATAACTTTTATTCCCTGGGCTTCATAGAGTTCCCTTAACGGACCATCGGTATAACTAAAAACGATTGGCTTAATAATTCCCTTCTGCTTTAATCCGATTACTAACTCATACAGGTGATAAGGCGCTCCTTCATGGTTTAGATTGTGCGTGCACATAAGGACTTTCACACACCTATACATTTCTCCCGAAAACACACATCGTGGTTGAATCTCAAAATGCTCGTTTTCCAGAGAAAGACTTACAGGGTAAAATCTATCCTTTGATTTATAATATTTTTTTCTAAAATTTACATTTTCTTTGATATCATCACAAAAACCTCTGGAAAATCCTTCGTGATGAATTAATTCTGCTTCAGGGGTATAAACGACCCTATACCCTTTTTCAATCAACCTGCAACAGTAATCCACATCATTATAAGCAACCCCAAAATTATTTTCATCCAATCCACCCATCTCTAGATAAAGCTTACGAGGCGTCAGGAGGCAGGCGGCGGTAACGGCGGTGTAATTTCTCAAAACTTTTGCGTAAGCTAAGTATCCTTCGTTCCAGCCAGGCAAACCATTAAAGGCATGTCCGGCCAATCCACGATAAAATTTAATGATAACTCCTGCGTGCTGTATCCTCCTGTCAGGGTACAAAAGCCTTGCGCCTATAGCGCCTACCCCATGAGTTTGCGCACAACCTACCATCTGCGTTAACCAATCTTCCTTTAATACTTCCGTATCATTATTCAAAAAAAGAACATAGTCAGACCTGGCTTTCTCTACGGCCCTGTTGTTGATAAATGAGTAATTAAACTTACCCTGTAGATTACCAACGGCAACAACATTTATCCTGGATTTACCAGAAAGCTCTTTCAGATAGTGTATTGTTTCCGGGTCGTCACTATTATTATCAATAACCAATATTTCATAGTTAGGGTAATCCGTCTTACTTAATAATGAATCTATGCACCGACTCAAGATTTTCATTTGGTTTTTTGTCGGAATGATGACGGTCACCGATGGACAATTGTCCAATACATATTTATGACTGAAAATTCCCGCCTGAGCCTTCTGCGCCCAGTCAGGTTGATATGCTTTGGCAGGTATCTTTCGTCTGTCTAAGGCGTCCTGAACGGCTTTTCTTCCCGCTTCAATGCTGCCGGGTTTTGCATTACCTGAAGAAGCAGTTGAATTAGGGAGAACGCGCCAGTGATACAGGACTAACGGAATATGATAAATACCTCTAGCCTTCTCAGATGCCCTCAATGCAAAATCATAATCTTGTGAGCCTTCGAAGCCGACCCGCATCCCTCCAAGCTCATCGAATAAACTCCTGCGTACAACAAATATATGGCTAAAATACATATAGGAAAGCAATAGTTCCGGCGACCAGTCCGGCTTGAACTGTGGCGCAAATCTGTTTCCATTAACATCTATTTTATCGTCGTCTGAGTAGATGATATCAGCATCAGGAGATTCATCAATTTTTAATGCTATTTCACCCAGGGCGTCAGGCGAAAGTTCATCATCGTGGTCGAGAAACACGAGATAGTCTCCATTTGCCAATGATGCGGCCGTGTTTGTTGAAAGACTGATGTTTCCATTTGTTTCTCTAAAACAAACGGAAATCCTCTTGTCTCTCCTAGCCCACTCCTTCAAATGGTTGCGCACATCCTCGATTGTGCTTGCATCATCGGCTATACACAGCTCCCAATTTTCGTAAAGCTGGTCAACGACACTCTTGATGGTAACCTCAAGAATTGCTCTTGGCGTATTATAGACGGGCATGACAACACTCAAAAGTGGTGAGGAGGTTATTTTAGATAACCGATTCAGCAATCGCTGCTGCCTTTTTTCATTCCATGAATTTATTGCTAACCATGCTGCGTAGGTATCTAGCCGTTTCGGAATGGTATATCCGTGTGAACTATTTAGATATCGTTGGTTACGCCATTTATAAACAGCCTTGCGAACCAGCATTGGTAATTCACTCAGAGCGGGCAAACGCCTTTTTTGCCGATACCAGACCTTTGCCGCGCCGAGTATGTAGGGCAAAAAAGAGGTGAGACCATTCACGTAACTTTTCTCTTCCTGAGATTTATTATGAACATTAACAATAATTTTTCTTTTAATTGTTTTTGGTGACCCCTTATTTGAAATTATTTTTATGGTTAGCGTGTGCTTACCAATGTTGATTCCTGTGGACAAAAATTGAAAGCCGGACATTTCGCTGTTACTTAGAGAAGGATAACGACTTTGCACATCAGGACGTGGCAGTCCATACGTGGCATTTCCCAGGAAGGTGTGATCACAATATATCTCCACTCTGTCAATCCCTGCCGTAGCCACTGCCCACCCGTTTACAGAAACATCTCCATAAAATCCCAATCCGTTATGAGGAGGATTATCGCAATGACAGTAAATGCGATGTGTTTGCTCACTTTTTCTCAAAATAACATTAAGCAAGTATCCGGTTATTTCCCATCTTTTCAAGTTGGCCGGTAATATTCTTTTTCTGAGTTTGTTGCAAAATGCCAATACTTTCCAACCACAAGAGTCATGAATGCTTTTAAGTAACGCATGTTTTTCTTTAAAGGATTGTTCAATTTTGCCAAAACTAATAATTTCCCATCTCCCGGTAATTGAAAGATATTTTACATCCCCTTGTAAAGGGATAAAAATATTGGGGTCAAACGTTTCAAACAAAATTGTTCCATTGTTACCTGGGATGCCATTTGAACTAAGGAGATGTTTGTCAATAGTATGCTTATTGCCGGCCTTATCAAGGTAGCGCATATCTTCAATGGTTACTTTGCACCATTGGTTTTCCATCGGATCCCAACGAAGCGATTGGATGTTTGAGTATTTTGATAGGTCAAAGGAAAGAGAAAAAACACCCAATGCCAAATTAATATGTTGTGAAACAACCTCCTTTTCCGAATAGTCATCACCAGTGTTAACGTAAAGCTTTGAAAGCCAATTATGGAAAAGGCAAAAGATATCTTGTTGTCCGGTAATTTCACAAAATTCTTTATGCCCGAAACCAACCTTTTCCTTCAACAGTACCGACAAGACAGGGTCGTTTAATAAGTTGAAAAGGGTTTCAACGCCGAAAAGTTGATGGCATGACTTTGGAACGGAAATCGATAATTGGGCAAGATAGAATGGTATAAAATCAGGTTCTATTCTATCGTTAAGCTTTATAACCTCTGGAAATATATTTAATAAATCATCCTGTGTTTTTATTTGTAAATAGTTTCTTAAAATCAGACTATACTCTAGGGTTGTTCTTATGGTAGCCGCCGGGGAAGGGGCGCTGAGATTGGCATTGTTTGCTCTGATCCGATAGCTGATAAGCTTTTCAGGAATTATGTAAAATTCATAGCCTTTCAACAATGCCCTCATCCACAAATCAAAATCCTGAAGTTGTAAAAACAACGGATTATATAACCCCAGGTCAAGAAAGGCCTCTTTTTCCGTAAACGTTGTAATATCATTTAAAAAATTACCCTTCCAAAAATAATGATTTAATATTTCAAAACGGTTCTTATTGGCACAATTAAAAAACTCTTTGGCAAAATGTCCACCATTGAGGCTGTTATTATCGTCATCTATAAAGTTACAGTGTGAAAATAGTACCT
>CAYJPZ010000237.1:0-4843 GCA_964372185.1 uncultured candidatus Brocadiaceae bacterium | reverse complement strand
GTTTCCATCTGTCCCTACGGGACAAAACACAAATTTACAAAAATTTGAGAATACACCCTATCTTGTAATTTTTCAACTCCTTACCCGCAAATCCTCTGCTACTGAAGGAAATTTTTCAATGGCTGTGTGGGGCAAGAAGTTCGCCGACACATATTCTTCCATATACTTGTTGTTGCTCATAAGGTCAAAGTAGGTCATCTTGGAAGCTATCGTCCCTGCAACTTCATAAGCATCTTTGGAAAAGAGGCACATCTTTGCCCCAATTACCGAGGAATTCCCCACGAATTGCACCTTTGTAACCGGGACGTCTGGAAGCATGCCGATGGTAATGGCGCTCCGGATATCCAGGTAATTGCCAAAACCGCCTGCAAGAAAAACCTGCTCTATGTCATTCATGCCCATGCCCATTGATTCTACCAGGGTGGAAATGCCCGAATAAATAGCCGCTTTTGAGCGTATAATGTTCTGGATATCCGCCTGTGTTATTACAATGTCCCTTTTGGTAGAGGCCTTATCCTTGCTGACCAGGACAAATTCGTACCCATTATCCGTCTTTCTTAAACGTTCCGTGTTTATCCCTTTCTGGAAATTCCCGGTTCTGTCAATAACCCCGCTCCGTACCAGGTTTGCCAGGCAGTCCAGCAGACCCGACCCGCATATACCACTCGCCGGCGCGTCTCCGATAGTCTTGCAAGTAACGTCAAATGTACTGGTAATACTCACCTTCTCTATCGCACCCTTTGCCGCGCGCATACCGCAAGAGATGCCACTGCCCTCAAATGAGGGTCCGGCCGACGCGGAACAGCACATCATCCAATCCTTACTGCCAAGCACGATTTCCCCATTCGTGCCAATATCAACAAGGAGCGACAGCACTTCCGCCTCATCCTGCCTGACCGCCAACACCCCGGAAGAAATGTCACCGCCGACGTAAGCGCCCACACAGGGTAACGTGTACAATAGACCGTGATTGTTAATCTTGATACCCACCTCGCTTGCCCTCATGGGCGGCACCCGGTTCGCAGAAGACAGATAGGGTTCCTTTCGGATGTTCGTAGGGTCTAAGCCCAGGAGAAAATGGGTCATCACGGTATTGCCCGCGCACACAACGGCATTAACGTCATGAATACTAAGATTGTTGCGCTTTATAAGGGTGGATATCAGGTGGTTCACGTCCTCGGTGATAACCTCCTGCATAACCTCCATGGCGTCATTTTGCTCGGCGTAGATAATCCTTTGAATATAGTCGTCTCCGTATTTGATTTGCGAGTTATAGGTGGCTTCGATATCAACGGTTTCAGACTTTGACAAATTCAGGAGATGCGCCACAACGGTCGTCGTTCCCACGTCCACCGCAACCCCGTAATTATTGGCACTCACGTCCCCCGGCTGCACCTCTAATATTTCAACGAAAGCGTGGTGATGTCCCAGGGTAACCGTCACCATCCACTTGCTTTCTCTTAAAAGTTTCGGCAGGTGTTTTAGCACGGCGATATTCGCCGTCAATTTTTCAAGCGGGATGCCGGTCTTTACCATAATGCCCTGGCAGAGTCTCTCGTAATCGGCCATGCTGTCATCCAGACTAGGCTGAGGTAACTCAAGATATATTTTATTTACCAGCGGGTCTTGCTTGAAGTGTTTCGCTTTCGAGGTAGCCGCCGCCTGGGAACCGGGAAATTGAGGGAAACTGCTGACCAGTATCTGGCTTTTATCAAGCTTTGATTCTTCGGGAATGATGACCTCGAGGTCGCCCATCACCTTGGTGCTACACGCCAGGACGTATCCTTTTTGCGCCTCCGACACCGAGACGTGCGTGGTGGGCATACTTTCAATCATGCCGGAGCCGTGAATAACCTTACACTTGCCGCACGTGCCATCGCCGCCGCACAAAGCGTTAACAAAAATGTCACCCTTATAAGCGGCATCCAGGATCGTTTTGCCTTGCTCGATTTCTACGGTAACGTCTACCGGAAAGAAGTGGACTTTATAGTTTGAGTTTTTCATTTTTATTTATTTAGAGTAGCTCCTCAGCAATCATTACTAAATATGTATGGATTGCATCCTTAATGTTCTCTAAAGACTCTTCTAAGGTATCGCCATGACTGTGACATCCAGGTAAGATAGGACAATGCACATCATATCCATATTCACTTTCATGCACCACTACCGGATATTTCATTCGTTAGCCTCATGCTAAAACAAACTTGGCTTTTATAGGGTTAGTTTTATCGCCCAGTCTATCACCATCACTCGCACTAAGCGTTATCATCCCAATAAAGTCCCAACATGAAACCTTTTTAAATTCTTGTCGTACCAGGCATAATCCCCCAGCCTACTCTCATCGCTTGTGCCACTATATTTCTCTTCTTTACCGCCACTACGGCAAGCATACTCCCACTCCGCCTCCGTCGGTAGCCGGTATTTCTTTCCCGTTAAACTATTCAACTTCTCTATAAACTCCTGCACGTCGTTACAATTCACACACTCCACAGGACAGTCGTCACCACAGTTTCGAAAACAGGATGGATTTTTTCCATCCATAACCATCTTCCATTGCCCCTGCGTTACCTCATACCTCCCCATATAAAAGTCGGATACGCACACCTCATGCACCGGTTTCTCGTCGCTGTCTCCATCATTTGCCCCCATTTGAAAACACCCGCCTTTGACAGGTACCATTTGAGCCTCAAAATCGGGTATACACTTAAGTTGTACGTCCACCGTTTCAACCACACAGTCCTTCAGGGCGATATCGGTCTTGTAATAGTAGTAGCTCTTGCCAGCCAGGTCTTTTCTTAATTCGAGCTTATAGCACCCGGAATTGGGGGTAAATTTGCCCGACGGGCAATACCCGTTCAAAAACAACTCCGCACCTTTCTATGAAAAGTTTCTTTGTCAGGTTTAGGTATCCTCGCCGCTCACCCACACACATCCGCGTAAATTCAACACACAATAGCAATGCCTACCCTACTTGGATGTAAACCTGATAATACAAGGAAAATTTGGAATACTTATATAGACATGACGTATTGTTCTATTGAATCAACCTTTTTGATAAGATACTCATGGCTTTTGTGTGTTTGGATATCCTTTTTGAGTTCTTCCAATTTGTATTCGATATCCAACTTAACCTTTTCTTCCAAAAATGAGCGCCTGAATTCATCAGAAGAAAGCTGCTTTTCAAAGTATTTCTCTGCAATATTCATTTTTCACCTTTCCATAATTTTCTGATAGTTTTAGCCTTCTCAATCTCGTTTTTAGGGGTTTTCTGTTCCTTTTTGACAAAGCCGTGTGTAAAGATTATCTGCTTACCCGATTCATAAAAATAAAGGCTTCGCGAAATCCTGTTCTCAAAACTTACTCGTAATTCAAATATGCCCTCATCCAAATGTTTGGACAAGTTTTCTTTAGGCTGTATCCCGATGCTTTTTAGTTCTACCAGTTTTTCGATATAGGCAAATATTTTAGCCTACGGACGCCACACGGTTTTCAGGTACGATGGAAGCCCTGAAGCCTCTCTTGGCCCAACCAGTATCTCCCACCCTAACGTCTCCTGGAGTTTTCCGGACATTACGGCCACAAGTCCCGGTATAATCAGTTTCTTGTGTTTTACCTTCGTCTCAACCTTTGCATCCGCCATTGCCTTGGCCACCACCTTGTCATTCAGCTTATCGCCTGAATACGCCGTTAAGACCGAAGTCCCGCCGGTATCTACCGACAATATGTACGCAGGGATACGGCTGCTCTCGACTTCACCCTCAACCGTATAATACGTAAGCGAAAAGTTCGTAGTAAACATCACGGGGGAGTCTTCCTTGACGTCGCCTATAGCATAGAGTTTCGATTCCACCTGAATGGGTTTTTGCGGGTCTGTGAATATGTTTGTCCTTGCGGTGAGGAGCGGCATAATCGCCCACGGCTCACAGGCATTCACGGCTACGATGCCCGCATATTTAAGCAGGTAGGTGCTTGCCAGCGAGATTTCCTGATAGGGGTCTTCATCGCAGACAAAGGTAATCATCGGGAAGCCGATGGTACGGAAATTTTTCTTTAAAGCCGCACGCCTTACCTTGGTAAGTTTTTGGAGAACTTCTTTTGGGTTATTACCGCTGACGTCGAGCATAATCTCTTCAACACCGGCCTTTTTCACCTTTTCAGCCAAATCGGCAAATTCTTCCAACGTTGCCGCTGTAACGGCAATCGGGCAGTTCTTTTCTTTCGCCAACGCCGTCATTGCATCACAATTCTGAGCGTTCGCTCCATGTATTAGCGGACGTTTGTCCGCGCAGTTTGCCAGAGCAGCCTTCATGCAGTCTACGGAGGAACTGCTCAAAATAATACTCAGATGGGAGCCGGCGCTCACTTTTTTTGCCGCTTCCGCAAACTTCCCTGCATCATTGCTCTTGTTAATGATCGCCACCAGATCGATTTCGATCTCGGTGCCAACCCTGGAGATTTTCAGGTTGTTGATTTTCTTTAAACGGTCGCTAAAAGCCGCATCGTCCAGATTATCCGTAATCGTAACGGCCACGCCCGTGGGATGGTAAAACTTCTCCTCGTGCCTGAACAATACGTTTTCTTCACCAACTGCCACCTTTTTGGCGCCGGAGCCGACGGTCACCAGTTTAATGGGCGGGGCAGCGGCAGCCCCTAGAACCTTCTTTGCCTCGTCACCTGCATCAGGGCAATCAGAGAGACTCGCCTTTTTCTGGGCAAGCTGCATAGCAAACGCCAGGCATGTGGGGCGTCCACATTTTTTACAGTTTGTTTTGGGAAGCAGTTTGTAAATGTCCAGTCCGGTAAGTGCCATTAGTTACGTCCTTTCGCAATAAATAGGTAATGC
>CAYJPZ010000236.1:0-4845 GCA_964372185.1 uncultured candidatus Brocadiaceae bacterium | reverse complement strand
GTTAAAGGTACTATTGCTATCTGTTTTAATGAACAACAACGTAAGGATTTGAGAGAATCTCGTTATGACGATCTCCGTGAGGCACAGCGTCTGCTTGCTCAGTCAAAGACTATTAAATCCGGTCTGGAAAAATATTTTGATAGTAAAACCAAAAAACTGTTACTGACAGAGGTTGAAAAAGCTGAGGAATTTAATGGTTATTCAGTTATTTTTACCACAGCGCAACTTACCAAAGAAGAAATAGTTAAAATGTATTTCGATAAAGACATGGTAGAAAAGGCGTTTCACAGTTTGAAGGGTGTTGTTGGTATTCAACCAATAAGACATTGGCTTGCGGATCGGGTTAGTGCACATGTTTTTCTTTGCTACATAGCGTATCTATTATTAACGCTCCTAAAGTTGCGCTTAACAAAACTGGATATATCGCCAGTTGAAGCGTTACGGGAATTGGAGTCTATGTATAAAGTTTATATGAGAGACTCAAAAAAAGATTTCAAAATATCTCGTACGGTAACACTATCGAAAAAACAAGAAGAAATTGTCGCGTGTGTTGATAGAATATTACTTAAAAACTTGTAGTGTATAAAATACGTTTGGAATTCAGGTAAATATTTTCGAGTCATAAGTCGAGTCGGACTCAACTTATGACTTTTCAATGCTTTGCGACTTATTTTTGCCCTTGATTTATTACTTTACTCCTGGTATTAATTGTACTTGTATTATTCCAAAACATACCACCACCGGAGCAAAGGATGAGCATCTTTCAGACAAATATTTCTCTGTTAAACAAATTCCTGAAGTAATCCTCCACTTGCTTCAGCAAAAAGCAATTAGCAGTATTTACCCTTCTCATTTACGCTCTGTTTAAGGAGTATAAAAGAAACTCCCTTGATGCAATGGCAAAAGCAAAACACTCTGATTATCAAAAGCTACAGTACTTCTTTTCTGATTCCCGTTGGGACATCCAGGCGCTGAAACGTAAAAGGCTGGAAATTATTCAAAAACAAAGAACCACCCATCGTACACCTGACAATTTGCCAAAAACCAATACTTATTCACAAATGCTGCAGGTGTATCCAATTTAATTGACTGACAACCAAAACACTAAAAATAAACCTCAGTCAACGTATTGCCGCCGTGATAACCTACGCCAACCCACGAATCAGGAAAATCGTAAGTTGTTGCCTCACCGAATTTAGAACGATAGCACACATTAGCAAAGTAATCAACAACGACATCGACACTATCCCCCCATTCGACAACACCCGTATAAACTATATTAATAGGCCAGCACTGACCACCTCCACGCGTATGAGCCGATACTTGTAGCACCCGAGCTCCTCGCGCTACACCATTGTTTATGAATCTGTATGTAACCTCCGTTTTTGCTTTTGCTATAACGTTGTCTTGTATGAAAAACAACATACCTGACAGTAATACTGCTGCTATAAACAAAAAGCTATGTACACTTTTCATAATTTCTCTCCTCCTCTAGAGTTAAAATTTAACAAAGCACTGCTGTTACCTTAATATACGAGATAATTGGTAGATAATACAAATTTGGCTAAATAATTGCAAATGAATTTTAAGTTCTTTTAAATAACAGGCTCCTTAATTAATTTTTTAAAATTTGCATTCGCCTTTCGCCTATTATGGTGATAAAGCTTTGCCCTGTCACCATAATTTAGTATGCCTAAAAACGACCGTTTTTTTTAGAGTGAATTACGAATGTCGGGTTAAAAGGCGTAGCAACTTGTGTCTAAAATATCGATAGATATAATTTGGGCTGGCGGAAAATCACAAAAGCTCACTTTTACTGTTACATCTTCCCCTTTACCTTTTAAACTTTTTGACATTGTCCAATTTATGCTTCTTACACTTCCATCACGACCTACGTAATTTATACGGTATTTAACATATACCTTACAACCATCCTCTTCTTGTTGTTTTAAATGGCATCGGGTAATTCCGGAAAACCGACAAAAATTGAATTTTATTATCGTTTTTGCCTAGCAAGGGCATTATAGAAGGCTGATTTTCGCTACGCGAAAATCAATTGCAGAATTTAGGTAATAATTAAGTATGGTGTCCCAGGAATTACCCCGCTACTCTGTATTATTATGGGGTTTTCAGTTTAACGATTGCTTCTGACGGCTCGCACATATACATTATAAGAGTCGTTGGGACTAGTGTAGCAGTAAGTACCGCATGCGAAAAAGGCACACCAGACTTTGGAATCGTTATAAAGGTCAAACGTCCATATTAATCTTTGTTGGCTATCAAATATAGGATCAATATACACACGTTTAATTTTTTCTGGCTCCATCAGTGTCATGGCCTCCTCAAGGGTCGGCAGTCGCCAGTCACTATAACCAGCAAACCCATCACGATTGAGTTGTGCCACATATTTCTTTGCCATATCATAGTTCATCAGTTCCTTGGAACCTGATTGCTCCCACATAAGGCCGCATGAAAGGTCATACACCACGTGGCCGTTATCACGCAAAAGATAGGCGTTGGAATAACCAGATGCAGTTTTATTATGAACATCATCAAAAAAACCATTGTACTTAATCATAGCATCTATTGATTCGGGTGATAAGTGGTTAGAAGGCTTCCAGTTAGCGGCAAGTTCCTGGGCTTTTTCTAACTGATTAACATTCATCTTCTTCGCTACGGCATCACGCGCTTTGGGCGCGTCCGTATATCCGCGTGAAGAAGCGACGTTGTACCACAAATGGGCTTGCACGTAATTCTGTGTAACGCCCACCCCATCTTCATAGCACTTGCCCAGTTCGTACATGGCCTTGGTGCCTCCCAGCCAGGCAGCCGCTTCTAATTGCTTTAAGTCTGGCATCGCCGTTTTCTTTATCTCGAAGGCAATACCTGTTTGTGCGGTTAACACAATCATCAATAACAAAACAACTCCATAGCCCAAAATTCTTTTCATCGGCTTGCTCCTGGTTGAGGATGATAGGAGGATGATAGATGATAGGAAATTGCTTCTTCCCACAAAGTATGCATTATAGCAAAAACGAAGGGAATTACAACTTTTTTTTGTAATGTATGGAAGGTATATCTAACACACAATCTGTGTATCATCCCCGAATGCCTTACGACTCCCCGTTGTGGAGGTTGCTTAATAACCATTATGAAAACTTCGAACGATGCTATGAAGAACGGTTTGAGCAGAAGTACGGCTTCTTTCGTCCTGTCATTGGAGAGGTTGTCCGGAATTATTTAACCTGCGGCGACCTGAAGAATGGCTTTGCCAGGGTGCGCTGCGGTGATTGCTGCAAGGAATATCTGCTTGCCTTTAGTTGCAAAGGCCGGTGGTTTTGCCCATCATGCCATGCGAAAAAGGTTGTCCAGTTCGGAGACGCCTTACATGAGACAATCCTCTATCCTGTCCCCCACCGGCACTATGTCTTCAGCATTCCCATTATGCTACGCATCTATTTTAAACACGACAGGGCTTTGCTTACAAAATTGTGCCAATGCGCATATCATAGCCTCCTTATCTTCTTACAAAACGTCATAGGATTTCAAGATGGTGCGCCGGGCGTTGTTCTTTCTATACACACCTTTGGGGATTACCCTGAAAAGTTCCATCCGCACATACACGCAATAGTCTCCGACGGGCTTTTTCTAAAGACCGGCGCCTTTTACGTAATGCCGGACGTTGACCTGAACCCCCTTGAAGAAATATTTCGCGCAAAAGTATTCAACATGCTCAAAGAAGAAGGGGAAATAGATGATGACATAATCAAGAAACTTACAAACTGGAGACATTCCGGTTTTAGCGTACACAATAAGGCGCGAATTGCAAGAGATGATGAAAAAGGACGGGTGGCGCTCGCCCAATATATTATTCGTAACAGCTTCTCCCTTGAGAAGCTGACCTATAACCAGGAGGCGGGGACGGTTATTTATCGTTCTAAAATGTCTCAAGGCAAAAGCAGGAAAAACTTTCAGATTTATACGGCGGAGGAGTTCATCGCCGCTATTACCCAGCACATCCCGGAAAAATCATTTCAAATGGTGCGCTACTATGGCTGGTACTCGAACAAATCCCGCGGATTACGCGAAAAACAGGGCAATCTCATACCAGACGGTCAACCGCTTGATGAAACTGATGAAGCCATTGAGATAATAGACGTCTCTGAATACAAACCACGCCGCATCCCGTCAAAGCAGTGGCGCGATTGTATCAAAAAAATCTACGAGGCAGACCCTCTGTGCTGTCCAAAGTGTGGCGGGGAGATGAAGATCATCAGCTTTATTACTGACCAGCAGGTAATACGGCAGATACTGAAACACCTCGGACTTTGGACACGGACGTCTTCCAGAGACCCTCCCAGCACAAATTTCTCCACTAAAGACCATGAGCCGGTTTATGAATTCTTCGATGACCTGTCTGCCTTCAACGAACAGGCAGACGGTTGGCCCGGTTATGATGAATCCTGTACGGCGCAAAATTAAACCTTTCCTTGTACTCTTCTACAAGATGTAGGGAGGGTCTTGTCATTTTTTATCAATTCCTTGTGGAAAATCGGGTAATGTGCTGCACATTACCCATCCTCTTACTAATGTCACCATCATTTCGTGCCGTCCTTTTCACTTTCTCTCTTTTTCGATATTCAATAAGGCAGATAAAATAAAAATATCTTGCAATTTTCCTTGTTTTTGCTAAGCTAACCACCTAATAGAAAAAAGCAATTTCCTATCATCTATTTTTTCACGTGTGCTTTTTAACAAAGTAATGACATAATCGAAAGAGAAGATAATTTCGTATGCCGATTGAAAATATTTTATTATGGGTTGCGGTATTGATATTCGTGAGCG
>CAYJPZ010000235.1:0-5013 GCA_964372185.1 uncultured candidatus Brocadiaceae bacterium | reverse complement strand
TCCCCAATTTTCTGTCAAACAAATTTTAAAATATTTTTGCTGAATAGTTACAAAAGATGGGGAACTTGAAAAGGTCAAAAAAGAGCAAATGTCGCTATTATCAATCCTTTCAGGGCTTAAGGAATAAAAGGAGATAGACAATGAAGGTTGTTAAGCTGAAAGAAGATTTATATAAAAAAGCTGAGAGAGTATCCAGGACTCATGGAGTAAAGATTAACGATCTTATCACGCAGGCAATAAATGAAGGAATCGAAGTGCTAAGTGAAAGGAATGTTATCGGGCTTTACAGAGATCGTAAAATAACCCTTCAGAAGGCAGCTGAAACGCTTTCTCTCGATATATGGGAGATGCTAGAGAAGCTGAAAAAGGCCGATATCCACATAGATTATTCCACAGAGAGTCTAACAGAGGATTTAAAATAAATGCGAGACGTTGTATGTAATGCATCGCCTTTAATATTTCTTGCCAAGATAGAACGGCTTGACCTTTTTGATAATTATGCCCTCCATATTCCTTCTCAGATAGAATCCGAAATTCTTAAAGGTCTTAAAAGAAAAAAAGAAAACGCAAAGCGAATCATAGAATATCTTGAACACAAAAACTTGATTTCTATCAAAACCACAATTTTAAAAAACCTGCCCAACTTTCTTGGCGCCGGGGAAAAAGCTGTTATAAGCCTTGCTGTTAGAGAAAAGATTGAAAAAGTTTTTATAGATGAGGAAAAGGCAAGAACCGTTGCCCGGTTCAAAGGGCTTTGTCCAAAAGGCACACTGGGGATACTTTGGGATTCGTATAAGAACGGTACTATCAACAAAACAGAAGTTGAAATATTATCTTTTGAATTACTCGAAAAAGGATACCGAATCAAGGAGGAAATATTCATTGAATTTTTAAGGAAACTGAGAGTATCGGGTTAGGTCGTAATTTGTAAGTGGTATGTCATGAATATAAGTAAATGGTCTTGACAAACCAGTCCGCCTTACTCTATAAAATAAGCAGTCTTTTTGTTACTCGAGCAATTGTGGAACTTGTTATCGAACAATTGCACGAAAAAACAGAGATTTGATTTTCTACAATTCCTGTCCTCGCGGGAACGGGAACGCCAATATTCCTGTGTAAAAATGCACATCAAATATTTTAATATTTTCTTGACAACAAAATTAAATGATTTAGAATTTTTGCTTCTATTCATCGTTTTTATGCGGGCAAGTACTTTCATAAAACTAAATGAAAAGGGCAAAATATGAGTCTTGTTCAAAACTTCTCTGAACTGCCTTCTCTTGACGATCTCCAACCAAAAACTTTATCTTGCCTCTCTCAAAAACCAGTCACTAAAAGCACATTTCTCTTAAATTACGGATTCATTTTACTCAACATTTCTACCCTTACGACAATCTGTCTGGGTATTTATGTCCTTCATGCATCGCCCCACACGGGAATCAGGCTTGTTATTGAAAATAACGCATGGATTGTAAACCACAAAGACCGCAATAGTCCATCTGCCGCATCAAATATCACCGTCGGGGACAAACTCGTCAAGATCGGAAGTATTCCCGTGGATAAGGTCGATTTCATGAGATTCCCGGAGTTTTTTCGGAAAACTTCGGAAGAAACATGGTGGAACAAACAAAGGTTATTCTATGGAATGCTTCGGGAAAATAACGTCGTTGCGATAGAAACCGTGAGAAATGATGGCGCAAAGGAAACGGGAACCACCACAATTCAAAAGGGCACGCCGCTCTCTCAGATTATAAAACGAACCCTTCTTGTCTATGTAAGCTCGTTACTCTGGATGGTTATTGGAATACTTGCCTTCCTGAATCTGAATGACGTGGGGATCCATTTTCGTTCCAAATCGGGGGAGTGGAATGTTCCAAAATCTCCATCACCATTAAAACTACTCTGTGCCTTCTTCTCCGGCTTTGGCGCCCTCTATCTGGCAAGCGTAGCGCCGATAGCAAGCCGGGACTTAACCCTGTCACCGGCGCTATTTCATACACTCCTCATAGGCGCGTTTGTTGGCACAGGCGGCTTAATAACCCTCGTCCATTTCTCCTTAGTCTTCCCGAAGCCAAAATCATTTATCGCATCCCATCCCAAATGCATCTACTTCTTATACGCCTATTTCCTTCTTACCGTCATCCTCTATCTTTCAGGCATCTGCGCCTTTGGCGCATTTTTCCCGTTTTTGATGGTATGGACACTGGTAATGGTATATGCCTTTTTTCACTCGTGGATTCGAGAGAAAGACCCCTTATTAAAACAGCAGATACGTTTGGGTCTCATAGCGCCGGTAGTCGGCGGTATCGTGTTTGTATTCGTGAACCTCTTGCCGCCGTTTATAGGCATGCCTCCGCTGGACTTCAACTATTTTGCCCTCATATCCCTTCTGCTTCCTTTCACCATTTCCTTTGTTACAGAGAATTATAGTCTCTACATTGAAAAAGAAAGAGGAGCGCTGGAGCATCAAAAGGAGAGGGGGAAAATTATGGACGTGCTTCATGATAGTCTGGGCAATGATTTATCACATATAAAGATGTGTAGTGAGGTTATCATGAAAAATCTTTCAGGAGATATCCAAAAGGCGCGGGAAAATATAGGCTTTATCAACGAGACGTCTCAAAACAGTGTAAAACAATTAAGGGATTTTATATGGGCTACGGACACAAAATATCCCACCTGGAATGATTTTATAAATTATTTTAAAGAATATGGCTCAGAACTCTTTCAAACCAGAGACATACCATTTGATTTTCAATACTCATTAGATAGCGAAGCGCCTCAACCATATTCCTCCGTGAAATTCTATCTATTGAGTATTTATAAAGAAATCTTGGGAAATATTTTAAAACATGCCCAGGCAAGAAACGTATCAGTAAATTTGAGTCTTTCGGAAAAAGAGTTGGAGATGAAATTACAGGACGATGGCATAGGCTTCGTCCCGGAAGATGTATTAAAAGAAGGGCATTACGGCATCAAAAAGATGCAAAAAAGGGTGGAAGAAATGGGGGGAACGTTTCAAATCCATTCAAAAATAGGGGAAGGAACCCTTGTTCATTTCAGGATTCCACTGGGTGATACCAAAATCTGAAAAATACCCCAATTGGGGTATAGACGGGGTTGTTTTTAATTGGTATATTTGGACCAGGATATAAAGATAAAGTAATTATAGAGATAAAAGCATCGAAGAATTTGGTGGTAGAAAATGCGGCTCAGTTATTAAATTATTTGAAAGCTACAAATATCGAGGTTGGATTATTACTCAATTTTGGCCCAAAACCTGAAATCAAACGTAAAGTGTTTGATAATTTTAGAAAATCCGGACACAGATAAATATAGATTTTCCGCGCATCTAAAGGCTGTTAATCTGTGTTTATCGGTGTAAATCCGCGTCCTTAAACATTATGCCTATTAATGTAGCTATCGTAGAAGATGAGAAAAGAATCCTCGAGTGCCTGAGGATACTCCTGGATGGTACAAACATTGTCAAGGTAACAGGCGCATTTCAATCGGGAGAGAAGGCAATAGAGGAGATAGCAGATAATCCGCCGGATGTTGTCATTGTTGACCTTGGACTCCCCGACGTTCCTGGTGTCAAGGTAATAGAGAGGATAAAGATGTTTTTACCCGAAGTTGATATCTTAGTGTTTACCCAGTTTGATGATGACGGACATCTTTTTCCTGCCCTTAAAGCCGGAGCGGTGGGTTATTTACTAAAAGACACCTCACCAGCAGAGATAGTGAAAGCGATTGAAGACGTTTACAAGGGACATGCACCCATGTCAGGAAGGATCGCCAGGCGTGTCCTTGAAGAATTCAGCAATATTCCAAAGCAAAAAATGGGCAATGATACTTTTCTTACTCCGCGCGAAAAGGAAATCCTGGAGATGCTTTCCAAAGGATTTACTCCAAAAGAAATAGCGAATAAATTGCGTATAGAGTACGAAAGCGTTCGTTCTCACTTGAAGAACATATATAAGAAGCTCCATGCAGGATCTATGTTAGAAGCAGTTGCAAAGGCTAAGGATAAAGGGTTAATTAAAAGTGGCTAATTAAATTTCAATTATTTTAACACATTTTTTTCAGCGAGGTGCGTATGAATCGAACAAATCGTGAAAATTCGTTTATTTTATTTTCCCTTAGCATATTACCTACTATCGCCTTTTTTATTCCTCTCTACTTTTCCTGTAAAAATAATTCAGACAGCAATCTCTACAAATTCTTTTTTAATGGTTTGTATATACAGGCGAGTTCAACATACCTTTTTTTTGTCGCAGTTATTTTTGTGGTATTTCGGTATAAATATCTTAAAGAGGAGATACGGGTATTAAATAAGAAAATATCTATTGAGAATCTGCAAATTATCACACCTAAAGAGACTGCGCAACTATTGGCGTCAATCCCGAATAAATACCGGTATGCAATAAGTTTTCATCGCATGGGCGAACTTCTCAACGGGTACCTCCATAATGAGGCTATATATAGTCTGAATCAGGAGCTTTATCGGAGGGAACTGGAACAAATAGAACGGGGTCACATCATTCTAACCACCTTACGCCAGGTTATTCCGGCTATTGGTTTTTTGGGAACGGTTGTTGGTTTGTCTCAGGGAATGGCTAGATTCCCTGAACTTGCAGCATCCGCTGGAAGCATTGGAAGTTTGAAATTTGCACTGAAAGACTTCGCCTCGTCGCTGAGCGTGGCTTTTAATACTACACTGCTTGCGCTTGGATATACAATTGTAGTTTTATTGATAGCCGCACTTTTAAAGCGCCGGGAAGAGAACTTTGTAACAGAGGTTGATGAAAAGGCAAAACTGCTCATCTCAAAACTCAGACCCAATGGTAGATAGAACTATGTGACGGTGGGAGATTGAGAAGATGCTGGATACTCGATGCCTGATACTCGATACTTGATGCTAGATTCTCGTATTCTGGTATCGGGTATCCAGCATCAAGTATCAAGTATCAAAAGATTTGTGATGTTTATTCGCATAGGAAAGTATTCTAACGG
>CAYJPZ010000234.1:0-5038 GCA_964372185.1 uncultured candidatus Brocadiaceae bacterium | reverse complement strand
GAATAATGGACCAGATGATATATGGCGCGACGATCCATTTCACCATGTACACCAGAAAGACGCGGACGGACTTCTGCCTATCGCGGGACACGAAGCCGGAGACGAAGAAAAGGAGCGGGATGTGGAAAAGATAAATGAAAATAACCCCACTCCGTCCCCACCCCTCCACTCCGGGAATTTTTGCTGAAATAAGGCCGATCAGCCCATGTCCCAGAACGACAAACACCATGGCATAACCGCGCAGAACGTCCATCCACGCAAGCCGCGCAGAAGGCGATAAAGGCGCACCCACGGCTATGGCACCACGCTAATAAATGATAGGTAATTGCTTTTTTTCATAGGGATGCCACTATAGCAAAAATCAAGAAGATTGCAAATTTATTTTTCTATTATTTTCAGCAAAAATGAAAATCACACAATAAGAAAAAAGAGGCGTTTGGAGACTTTTAACAGCGTAGTGGCAAGGCGAGCCTTGCCACTACGCGTACGTTTGAAATTCCTATACGTTTAAGTATGGTGTACCCGGAATTTAGCAAACTCTTTTGCTCTTGACAGGCGACTCTTAATGGGTACCCCCTTTCATTCTATTCGATCAACTCAAAAAGGCGGACCCGTTCTCATCCTTTCTACATGAATATTTTCTATTCCTAAACGATTCGATAACTCCTTATAAAAGATGTCTGCAAGTCTGTCAATCTCTTGCTTAAGTGCAGGCTCTTGTCCCTTCCAATCGTTAGATACCATTACTCGAAGATTTCTTATGACTTGAGCATTATCTACCAAATGCTTTTCTCTATCATAACTATACCCAACTTGAATTTGAGGTTTATCTTTAATAAAGTGTACACATTCCCATTTATCGGATGGTGTAACACGTTTCCCTTTGAAACCCTCAGTTGTTACAATATCTTCGAGAAATTTGATATCCTCAATCTTAAGTGTTTCATTGCAAGTTACCTTAATATCAACAGCATATCCAGGGCCAATAACTGAATGTAAAAAACATCCCTGCAAAACAAAAGACCACCCTGTAAAAAAATACATATACCTTTTAATAGCTGGGAACATCAATCCACCCCCTCTCAAAAATGTTATATCTGTGAGTGCCTGCTCCAAAACCAACTCCTGTGAATATCCCGACAATACCACCTACACCTTGCGATATTAAATGTGTTGGGATGTAACTAACAGAAAGTGCCGTTTGCTGTGGAAAATGTGATCGCTCATGCTGGTCAGTAGTATGATTATAGTCCCATTCATTATTCACTACGTTAAAGCGCTCAATCTTTTGCCGATCTCCAATGATTGCCCCCCCTACTGTAAAGGGGGTTTGTCCTTCTGAATAATAATAAAATGCTCCGTTGGAAAAACTAGGTGCCTTTCCAGACATTGCATACCCAATACCATGTCCAATCCCCATATTCACACCTTCTCCTGCTGCCCATGCTAGCGCCCCCATCATGGCCCCCTGTCCTACATCTCCTCCCGTCATTCCCGTATAGGCCGCACCAAAGGCTGCGCCGGTTAATCCTGCATTGAATACCCTGTTTGCTATGCTTGCATAAGAACTACCACCAAATGGCCTGAAGTTAGGAGCAGGAACACAGTATCCGGCAAGACCAAATGCCCCTCCAAATAACGCACCTTGCCCTATATTTGAGTCATATATAGACGCATTGGTTGCCCCAGCCATAGTTCCTGCAGCCGTATATATGCCTGCCTGCGCCATAGAAGATAATACGGAACCTGATTCTGCAATAATTCCACCACCCACACCCATGAAAGCGCCTGTGATAGCACCCGTTATTATCCCCTGTTTTATATTTCCACCGGTCACTGCTGCTGTTGTGCCTCCGATTATAGCGCCAACCACGGCTCCAATAATAACATTTCCGAAGAAGTGCCCGGTTGGATCGGTGTATCGCAGGGGATTATTTATGACGTAGCTGTATCTGTTTAGCGCCTGTGGATTTGCCGGGTCCGGTACTATGGAATCTGCTGATAGAAACCTTCCCAGTATCGGATTGTAATACCTTGCCCCATAATAGTACAACCCTGTCTCTGCGTCAAGCTCCTGGCCGGTAAACTTATGGGTTGTAAGGGCAGTGTTTGTGTCAGACCAGGCGCTTCCAAAGGGGAGGTAATGTACCTCCTCCACGTTATTTCCCGATGAGTTGGTTACCACGCTGCTGCTGCCGAGGTGGTCCTGATGATAGTAGTGGGTTGCAGAGGCATTCTTTCGGGCTATCCTTGTGCCGCCTGCAAAGATGTATTTATAACAACTTGCCCCTGAATTAACCACCTCGTAAAATGTGCCGATGTAGACGGTATTTGTTGTGCCGGCAATCTTCTTTACCCTGTTCCCCTGGCCGTCATAGACCAACTGGGTGGTTGTGCCGTTGTAGTTTACGTATGCCGGCATATTGTCGTAGTTGTACAATATTGCCCTTTGTGTGTCATTTATCATGTTGCCGTTTGCATCGTAGGTGTATGTTTTGCCGTCTGACGTGGAGCTTACGGCATGGGGTTTTGTGCTATAGGCGTAGCTTATGCCTTCTTTTGAAAGGATGTTGCCTATCTGGTTGTAGGTGTATGCAAGTGTTCCGGAAACGGCAGAAGATGCCTGGGTAAGGCGGTTGAGATGGTCATAAACAAATGTCCGGGTTCTATTGTTGTTTACGAAGTCTGTAATCCCTGTAACGTTTCCTGCATTGTCATAGGAATAGGTTAGATTGATAAGCCCTTGTGTTGGGCCATTGGTATTTAGGGAAGAGAGGCGGTTGTTTGTGGAGTAATACTGATAGGTGGTCGTTACTCCGTTGCCATAACTCACACTCTGCGCCTGTCCGAGGGCATTGTAGTTTGTGTATGTGGCATAGCCTGTTACCTGAGAGAGGTTGCCACCGGTGTCGTAGGTGTATGCTACTATCTCGTTGTCCGGATATTTTATGCTGGTGGTCCTTCCCAGGGCGTCGTAGGTTGTTTCTGTTGTGTAGGTAACACTATCTACCGTCTGGATCACCTTTGTAATACTTCCGAGTTTGTCATAATAGGATTTTGTTACGCCTGAGGCGTCGGTCATGGTGGTGACCCTGCTGAGAGTTCCGGGAGATGAGCTCTCATCGTAGGTGAATGTTACATCTGTGCCTGTGGGGTAGTCCTTTAAGGTCATTCTATTCAACCCATCGTAAAAGAATTGTATGGTCTGGCCCTTTGCGTCTGTCTGTGTTTTGAGGTTCCCATTAGCCCAATACGAGTATGTCCATGTACCCATATTAGGCTCCGCCATGGAGGTTTTTCTGCCGAGGGTATCGTAGACCATCGTGGTTTGGTTGTTGAGGGCGTCTATCGTTTTAAGGAGATTACCCAGTACGTTGTATTGATAGGTAGTGACTGCGTAGAGGGTGTAGTTTCCTCCGGCGCCGGTATATTCTTCTACGTTGACGAGCCTGCCGTAGGCGTCTTTTTCTTCCAGCTTTTTGTGGTCATTGGCGTCTATAAAGGTCGTTCTCTCTTTACGGTAGATGGTCTTTGTGAAGGTGTTGTCAGGATTTGTTGCCCGGGTAATCCTGCCTACAGGGTCGTATTCGAACGTCACATACCGCGGGGTTTCAATACCTTCAAAGTAGGGAAGGTATTTGGTTACTGCAAGCCCCCTCTGGTTATAGGTTGTCTGCCCTACGATAACCTTTCCATCAGGGCCTTCTCTTCTTGTTTTTATCGTCCTTCCTACACCATCAAAATAGGCCTCTTCCCATCGGTAGTTTGCCGTTCCGCTCTGCTCGGTGTGGTAGGTAACCATTTTCTGGTTGCCCACGATGCCGAAGTCGGGATACCAGTAGGATATTGTTCCATAGCTTGATGAGCCGTCATAAGGATTGGTTACCTTTGAAGGCCTTCCAAAGACATCGTATTCATAGGTTGTTGTATTACCATAGACATCAGTCTTCGAGGTTATCTTACCGAATTTTTGGTCATAGACAGTCGTAGTAATCTGTCCCAAAGGATTTGTGGTCTGATTAGGATAGGTTTTTGTGCTGTCATAGGTGATGGTGGTTGGAGGATTGCCCATAGGGTCTGTGATTGATTTGAGGTTGCCATTATTATAATAGGTGTATGTAGTAATCGGGTTAGTACCTCCTTGTAACCATTTTTTTACGGTCAGGAGATTGCCACTGATATCGTAGGTAAACCATGTCTTTGCCTGGTTTACACTATTGCTATCACGAACATAAGTATAGGTGGGCAAGGAGAGTATCCAGTTGGTAGTATCATAGGTATATTCTGTGTTTTCATCCATTTCATCACCTGAAACAGCCATATCTCCATAGAAGTATTTCCTGGTGATGTTTCCATAGGCATCATAGGTAAATGATGTGGACGTCTGTTTCCATGTTGTCGTGCCATCATAGAGGTATTCATCTTTCTGCAATAAGAAGGGAAAATTTACACCGGTATATGGTGATATTGATTGCAATGTGTTGTCTGTCCAATTATAGATGTTGCCGGCAGAGTCTTTGGTAACCAATTCATAGGGAAGGCCTTTTAAGACATCGTCCTGATGGAACTTGTTCTCTGAAGTGGTGCCCGCGGGGTCGGTTGCCTTTACATACTGGAAACCCCTGAATTCTCTATCCGGGATATCATAAAGTCCGCCGGAATAGGTGTAGTTGGTAGTAGACACGTTTCCATTGCCGTCATTGACGGTGATGGTGGAGACGGTTTGAGTAATAAAGGGGAGCAAGGTGTTTGTGTAAGAGGAGGAAGGTTTGTACTGGATGGTTGTAACCCCTCCCAGTCCGTTGGAGACCGTGTTCAGTCGGTCGGGTACCTGAGAAATGGCTGAAGGGTCTGCCAAGCCAACCCAGTCGTTATTATCCCCGGTTCGGAAATACAAGTCACTCTTACCATCTCCATTAAAATCACCCACACGGATTCTGCTACCCACATCCCCGAATCCACTACTCCCCCACTGTTGCCAAATGAATGTAGTGCCTGTGGACACGCCGACCCAATTAGTATTGTTTGCGAAAAAATA
>CAYJPZ010000233.1:0-5077 GCA_964372185.1 uncultured candidatus Brocadiaceae bacterium | reverse complement strand
GAAAAGGACTATCCCAAAAAACATGAATCCGTGGAACAGCTTCTTTTGGAGTTTACAGACGAAGGGGTTGCCGCGACGGCAAAAGGCGATTACATAGACATTGAAGAGCTGAAGAAAATTGCGGATACCGCGCCCGTTAAAAAGTGGGTCGGCCTCATGTTTATGGACGCTATCCTGGACAAGGCAAGCGATATCCACTTTGAGGCGTTTGAAGATGGATTTAAAATCAGGTACCGCGTAGACGGCATACTCTACGAGAAAATCGCCCCCCCAAGGCAACTGGGTATACCCATTGTTTCAAGGATTAAAGTTATGGCGGGTATGGATATTTCAGAGCGAAGATTACCGCAGGATGGCCGCATACAGTTAAACGTCGGCGGCACGCCGATTGACCTCCGTGTCTCCACGCTTCCGACAAAATTCGGTGAAAGCGTCGTCATGCGTCTGCTGAACAAATCCGCCGTATCGCTCAATTTGGAGACATTGTTTGCTCGCCCCGAGGATTTGAAACTGATGCTACAACTGTTGAACAAGCCCAATGGAATAATCCTTGTCACCGGACCTACCGGCTCCGGAAAAACAACCACGTTGTATGCGGCCCTCAATCGTCTGAATGACACTTACACAAAGATTATTACCACGGAGGATCCGGTAGAGTACGACGTAGAGGGCATTATCCAGGTGCAGATAAATTCATCGCTGGGAGTAACGTTCGCACATTGTTTAAGGGCGATCTTGCGGCAGGACCCTGACGTTATTCTGGTAGGCGAAATACGGGATGAGGAAACAGCCAGGATAGCTATTCAGGCGGCATTGACAGGACACCTGGTTTTTAGTACACTACATACCAACGATTCGCCCACTACGGTAACACGCCTCATCGATATGGGCGTCAAGCCATATCTGATATCCGCCACGGTAGAAGCCGTTATTAGCCAGCGACTGGTGAGAAAGATATGTGAATTCTGCAAAGAAGAATACGTCCCCACCCATGAGTCTTTAATGGAACTGGAACTTACCCAGGAAGAAATCCGGGGGAAAAAATTTTATTGGGGCAAGGGCTGTAACCGCTGCCGCAATATCGGATACAAGGGACGTATGGGAATATTTGAAATAATGGTGATGAATGAGGAACTGCGGCGGCTGGTTATCGAGGGGGCAAGCACAAACGTCATAAGAATTGCCGCCAGGAAAGCGGGAATGAACACCTTGCGCGACGGCGGCCTCTCGGCTATATATAATGGTTTAACGACGATACACGAGGTTGTTAGGGAAACAATACTGGCGTAATGTTTTCAAAAAACAGTTGAGTTTCCGACAAGAATAAAACAAGGTATCTGGTGGCACAAGCTTCCAGCCTGTGCAAAAATGTAGCGGAAATATTTTTGCTAAAAAAGAGGTGTTGAAGGTGCCCATTTTCCAATACAGTGCGGTCAATAACAAGGGACAAACGGTAAAAGACAAGGTTGAGGCGTCAACACCGGACGAGGCCGTGGTAAAAATACGCGGGATGGGCTATTTCCCCTCTCATGTAAAAGAAGTAAAAACCCGGCAAAAGGGGGATAAGGCGTCTTCCGGAGTCGCGTCCACCAAAAAAAAATCCAAAGGGATGTCCATTAACATCGGTGGCGTTAAATCAAAAGTTATCACCGCCTTTACCCGTCAACTCTCAACGCTTCAGGATGCCGGGCTTCCTATCATACGTGGACTAAAAATACTTGCGGCACAGGCAAAAAGGGGATTGTTGAAAAAAACCTTGCTGGCGATTATAGAAGACGTTGAAGGTGGAAGCACCTTCTCCGAGGCGCTTGCAAAACATCCCAGGGTTTTTGATAAACTATACGTTAACATGGTAAAGGCGGGTGAGGTTGGCGGCGCCCTGGACATTATTCTCCAGCGTCTGGCAGATTTCCGGGAAAAGATCGAGAGGCTGATAAGGAAAATTGTCAGCGCCATGATTTATCCGAGCGTTGTTATGCTTGCAGCGTCGGGCATTTTGATGGGGCTCATGATCTTTATCATCCCCAATTTTGCAAAAATTTTCGCGGAACTGGAATTGGAATTACCACTCCCTACGAAGCTGCTCATCGCCTTTAGCACGGCCTTGAAAAGCAATTGGGTGTTCATTCCCACCATACCCATCGGCGCGTTTACCCTCTATAAGCTCCTGGGCAAGATTAAGAGCATCCGCTTAATCATCGACAGGATGAAATTTAAAATACCCGTCATTGGCGCTATCATAAACAAATCTACCATTTCAAAATTTGCGCGCACCCTGGCAACCCTGAGTTCCAGCGGCGTGCCTATCCTGGAGGCGCTTAACAACGTCAAAGACGCCACGGGAAATGCCGCTATGATGAAGGCTATCCAAAATATTCACGACAGCATACGTGGCGGGGAAAGTATTACAAAACCCTTACGGGCCGCTAAGGTTTGCGATGAATTGGTCATCAATATGATCGAGGTGGGGGAAGAGACGGGTGAACTGGACAAGATGCTTACGAAGGTGGCTGATAATTATGACGACGAAGTAGACAGGGCCGTAGAAGCAATGGTTAGCCTTATAGAACCGATGATGATCGTTTTCCTCGGCGGCGCGGTTGGTTTTATCGTAATCGCTATGTTTGTGCCGCTGATTAAGCTGATGGAGGGTTTAGGCGCTAAATAGCAAGATCGGAAAACTTAGGCATGTTTTTAACCATGCCAGGCTAAAAATATCAGATAATTCTTGAGAGAAACTATGCCTAAATGGATACATTTTTCCCCCGTTCCATGGAACGGGATGCGAGGTATACCAGTGAAAAACAATGGTTTTACCCTAGTCGAACTAATCGTAACTATGGCCATCATTGGCGTCCTTTCCGCCATGATACTTCCCGTCTTCCTGCATGGCGGGCTGGACGAGGGAGTTAACACCTTGCAAAGCAGCGTACTCTCTGCAAAAAGCACCGCGATAACAAGGCGAACTCAGTGTACTTTGACATTGAATGCCAATTACTATACTTCCCCCCAAATGGAACCGTGTACCTTAACTTTGGGATATACGGATGGAACGAGTACCGTGAGGCTCCCAAAGTATATAAGATTCTGGCATTATGAGGCGCCAGGCACTACGACTGTTTTTATCTCCGGGACAAAAACGATCTACTTTGAACCCAATGGCATTACCCATGCCGACCCGGGAATTACCTTTCCACAGGATATCACCATTACTTTGAAGGATACAAAAACAGGCACAACGACGAGCCGGACCATTGTCGGCAATACCTCTCAGATGAAAAAGTGATGGCAAATGCAGAAAGAAATCCGGCAATGTGAAGCCCCGGTACGATAAAAACATTTGGAACCACAGATTACTCAGATTTTGTACATTTTTATCTGTTAAACCAGCTATTCAGCGGCTTTTGTAGAGCGAAGAGCCTCTTCGCCCTCCATGAAAAAACCACCGAAGGCCTAACTTCACACATTTTATTGCAGATAAAATTTTTATGGAGCGAACAATTATGCCTCTTGCTTCGCATAATAAAGAACGCGGATTTACCCTCATTGAAGTACTCATCGCAATCTTTGTATTAGCGATAGGGCTTTTTGGCGTAATGGCCTTGATTCCCGTGGGCATACACCAAACGGATCAAATTGTTAAAACCACGACGGGCGCTATTTCCGCAGAAACCCCCGCTGCTTATGCATCCTACAAATATCCCGCCGGGAACACGGGGGGCGCGGACTATGATATCTACGATATCGCAAAACTTATCTCCGGAACGACCACCCCCGTTTGCTACTTTTACCCCTCTACCGGCACCGTTACCGTATCAGGTAGTCCACGCTTTGGATGGACCACCGCCCTGGTGCCTTTAGATATGAACACGCCGGCCAACGGCACATCAACCACCATTGACGAAACGTACCTCTTCAGACAGCAGATTACCCTTTACAAAGATTATTCAGTAAGCACCGGCACCGCTTATTTCATGCATAACAATTCAACCCTTTACAATGTATCGAATAGTAACAATATCTCCGTTAACAGCTTCATTTGTAACGCCAATAATCATATCTGGTATCGTGTGACAAAGGTGAATACCGCATCGGGGATGGTTACCATAAAACAACCGTACGAATACGAATATTCGCTTTCGGCTCAGTACCTTGCCACCGATACGATAGTGGACGTTTACAATACCATAATAACCCCACGCTAATTGTTCAAATTAGGCCTTCGGCAAGCTGCACGTAGGGACACGGGGCCCCGTGTCCCTACTTTGAATAATCTTTTTCCAATACCTTAATAATTTGAACAGCCCCTTACCTGTCCTTCGAGGCTTTGGATCATGATAGTGTATTTTTCGTACATCCCCGAATCAATTTCGGCTTTTTTCATATCTTCAAACTTTTTCATCAGCATGGCTTGTTCGTCACTTTTTAACATTTCATTTATCCAGGGAAAGAGTCTCTTGTTTTCCATACGGATGTGCTTCTTTGTGTAATGGATATAGGCGTTTGCAATTTTAGTAATTTTCTTTTTCGCCTTTTTACCCAGGTACATACTATTGAGGGACACCGATAAATCCCTTATCTTGTCGCGCAAGGATACATGCTCCATAAGCAATTGCCCCAAAAGGTCCTTGTTTTCATTCCCGTGCATATCTTTAAGAAAGGGAAACAGCACGGCATCTTCCTTTTCCTGATGACGCTTATCGGAAAAATCACGAATGATCTCCACTATTTCAGTAAATGTTTCCCGGGTTACGCGATCATCGCCGTTGTTAAGACATTCCACCGCATTTTTTAAAACCCCCGCCATTCTTTCCATGTAATCAAATTCCTGGCTCAAAACATCGGTGACATACGTGGGACGGGTTTCAACGCGGTTATTTTCACTGATTCGATTGTTTTTACTGAAGAAACAACCACCGAGGCACACCCCGGAGATGATAACGACAAATAAATATATTTTTTTCATAGGATATAACCGATAAAATATGGCGCGGCTTAGCCGCAATTAAACCGAGGGAATTGCGAAACATGTTAAATCAGGCCTTCGGTAACTTTTAATAGTGTAGTGGCAATTCAT
>CAYJPZ010000232.1:0-5085 GCA_964372185.1 uncultured candidatus Brocadiaceae bacterium | reverse complement strand
TAATCTCGTCAATCTCGCGGACAATCACGCCCAGATCAACCTTTGAATCGTTGGTCTTCCCACTGGGCAAAGTAATACCGGAACTCAACCATCGTCCCGCCCGTCTGCGCCGCCCCGGGAGGGGCTACATGGCGATGCAAGCGAAAATATATCACTCAAAGCTTCGGAAATTACGGGAACACCATACTTAATTTCAGGAATCTTCACTTTCCCTTTGTGATACCTTCGGGTCAGACTTCTGCCGACATAGCATGCGCCTGAAACTACCACACGAACGCCCCCGGAGATATGGGAATCTTAGCCATTTTTCAACACTGCGTCAATAAATAAGTTAGTAAAGATGCAAATCTTTTATCAGCCAAACAACATTACCCACAGATACGCAACTGCAAGTGAAAAATAAGCTACGAAAGATATTGCGAGGAGATATTGCGATATCTTTCGGGGACGGGCCCATACCGGAAGATGGGGCGCGAGTATCCGGTAATTGAGCAAATAAAGCGCAACGGGAAACAACACGGTGCCCACAAAGCCGATGACGGCGCTGATGATCATCAGCGCGCCCGGCGCGTTAAAGAGCATGGTGATGGATGTTACCACCGTCAATAAACCGAGGATGGCGTAATACCAATGCCGCAATTGATAGCGGCGGCATCTTCGAAAAAGGATATGCAGGATATCGGCCTGCATACGGCTTACAGCGTCGGCCGTGGCAAGCCAGGTGTCCATCAGAAATGCAGCGGCAATGATAAGAAATATAATCTTCCCTACAGGCCCCCAGCTTATCTCAAAAAACCTGCTCTGTACCACCGCCAGTTCGTACTCAGAAGGTAAAATCCCTTTAGGAAACAGCAGCGCATAAGCAAGCAGGCAGGTCATAAGGGCAGTAAGCAGGTTTCCACTGATGCCGATGATGGAATCGACGGCAAGATAGCGTCGCCATAAATTCCATCTTTTACGACTTTCCGGGGATTCGTCCGGCAGGCACCCATCGCAGGTAATTACTTCCGCCTTACCTTTAATGAGTCCCGTGATACGGCCTATATGATGAGCCATAGCATTCCCCTTTTCCCGCATCCAGTAAGAATAGAATAGTATCCAAAACCCGCCAAGCCCGGCAAATGTAATGGCGGTAAGCAGCCTGGAGGCGTCGTTCGTATCCCACGGACGCGGCATTGAAGTTCCGGGGCCAAGCAATCCTTTCAAAAAAGATGGCGCTGCGTGCAACACCTCCGGCTGAAGGCAAGCCCAGAACAGCCCTGCAACCGTCACCATGGCCACCACCTTCATAAACCACTCTATCAGGGTGTAGACGACGCGGCTCATAAGGATTGCGACAAGAAAGACGGCAATAGAAACATAACCCCAGAACAATGTCTGGCCCCGCGGACTCCATCCGGCAGGGAAATGTGTCAGCGCCGCCATCGCCGTTCCACCGGCAGAGGCGAAGGCGCCAAACCAGAGAAACGAGAGCGTCATCAGTATCCAGAGAAAGATACCAAATCGCCGGTTCAGGCGGATAAATCCGTGAAAAATGCTCTCACCGGTGAGGAGTGTATAGCGGCCAATCTCCACGGTAATGGGGTATTGCAGCAGGCAGGCCGGGATCAGGAGGAAAAGAAAGGTTATTCCATATTTGGCGACAATATACGGCCACCATATCAATTCGCCGCTGCCTTGTGCAAGCGCCATCCAAACGATACCAGGCCCAAGCGCCGCCCGCCATCCGGGGAAACGTGACATGGGTTTGCGGCCAAGCAATGAAAATTTATTTTCGGCAGACATTTGATTTTCCATAGAGTGTAAGATACCTTAAAGAGTGTATGGAGTCAACTTCTTATCGAACTAAAAAAGACTTAGAAAAGGAATCGTGTTTGCCTTCAACGATACAGGATAAGGGCAAAACCAGGCGCATGGCGGAAAGGTTGTTTGTGGTGGAGTATTGTGATATATGATATAACAAAATAACCCCGAAGGGGTAAAATAACACGAGTTAAAATTCAAAGCATATCCATCAAAACACTGTGGAGCGATATACTGTTTCGGCGTTTTGCAGGACGCTCCTCTGGAGCTTGTGAGCGAGAGGAACCACGAAGAATACGTATCACTGAAATTATGCCTTCGGCGACTTTTTTTATACGTAGGGCAAGGCTTCAGCCTTGCTACTGTTTGAACACGTACCAGGGGTGGCAACCCTAAAGGAGCGCCCTACAACGGTATTGAATTTCCTACACATTAAAATCATGACTTATAAGAGGCCAGCCTCGCCAGTTCATACGGGGGCATTCCTAATTTATTGCAAATATTTATGCTCTGTCCCAGGGAGATGGATGAAAATAGTCCACAGATTAATGGATTGCGGCTTCCTGACTTATAAATAACCTGGAGGATTATCGTTAAAAATCACCCTCGTGGCAGAGGGTTTACAATAAATTGGGAATGCTCCCCATGCCGTATTTGAATTCCAGAAACAGTGCTGTGAGTGAGATCACTACCCAAACAATTAAACTCGTCATCCAAAAATTACGTGGTGTTTTCATGTGAGTATCGCGTAACGCCACCTAACACAAAAATCAGCCGCCGCGCTTTTTGCGGTCGGCTGAATTGATTTGTTAGGTTTATTTATTTCTAAAATCTATCGAATATTGGTTCAAGTAAACGTTTTCCATGAATTACAGCGACAATAAGTATTCTTTCTTTCTTTTTCAATTCGATAGTTTACTCGATAGCTGTAAATGAAAAGTTCTCTAATATTTTCATCACCTATTTCTGGTACTACTCTGCCCATAAATGGGAATTCGTTAACCCCTCTGGACAAATTGATAATAGCTGTAACTACAGCTTTGGCATAAAATTCAGAATCTCTGCTAATATATTCTGCTATGGACTCAACATACTCCAGTGCTTCCGGAGACCTGTCTACTCTGTAATCCATTTTCCTAAGCGTTTTTCTGCTTCCTTTTGAGAAATAGTTCCTTCATGTTCTGCTCTTTTAATTCCTCTTTGTATTTTTTCTATTACATAAAGGTGGTATTGAACATCTTCCAAAGAACAATCATCAGGAAGTTTTTTGAGCAATGATTGAACTTCTTCTTTTGTAGTATTCATTTATCCCTCCATTTTTATTATGTACCTAACGCCCGGCCTCAGCGGCGGTGCTTCTTCCGTCCGCGGGAGGCCGATGTTATGTGTTCCTGTGTTTTTAAGCTTCGTTGGCTTTAGCATTAATCTGCCTCTTCGTTGGAATCCTTCCACTGGTTCTCAGTAGGACTAAACGATTGCTGTAATTTGTAGTGATATTTTCTCCCACCATCAAGAGAAGAGTACTCTATTGATATAAGCCTGGATAATTTGGCTTTATCATCATCTGATCGATCCATTAATTTTTCAAACTGGTCATTGCCAACTGAAAAGCTCCATTCTGACCTTTCATCCGGGAATCGGACAATATTATGTTCAGTGTGAGCGAGTAACTGTTGGGCTCCCAGGTTTATTTTTACTTCCGTCCGTACTATCTTCGCGGGAGCATTTCTTACGCGATACGCTATCCTGAACGGAATAGGAAATATCGTCTTTTTGTCGGCATCAATCACTCCATAATTGGTAAATTCTGGGGACACCATACTTAATTTTGTGAATCTTCACTTTTCTTTTGTGTTCCCTTCTGACTAGGCTTTTACCGACATAGCATGTGACTGGGACTACCACACGAGCAATCCTAACCGTAGGGGAGTCTTAACCGTTTTTCAACACTGAGTCAATAATTAAGTATGGTGTCCCCGGAATTGCTGCCCGGAATTGCTGGTGTCCCAAAGTGAGACCGCTATTCTTCCAGTTCGCGTGGCTCTAATAATAGATTGATGCCGTCCAGAATCTCACGCACTCGCTTGGTTGAGAGCGTGCCGATCTTCTCGCCCAACTGCATCTTGTCCACCGTGAAAATCTGCGAGATATTCGCCACGCTGCGCTTGGGGAGATTCGCCTCCCCACGCTCAAGTAACACATTCCCTGGCACACTCGCCCGCTTGAGATTAGAAGTCAACGCACACACCACTACCGTATTGATGCGGCTACGATTGAACACGTTATTCTGGATGACCACATGCGGATGGCGATAGGCCGGCTCTGAACCCGTAGGCTCACCGAGATCAACCCAGAATATGTCACCTTGATCAATTACCATTCGCCCTCTACCAGCCGCTTATGCTGACGGCGCATTCGCTGTTGAAGGGTCTTCTCTGACGGAGTAGGAACATCTTCATAAGCTACATTGATTCTCTCAAGCAATTGTTGGCTTTGGCGGCGATGAATAAAGTCTTCGAGAGCAAGCACACACAAACGACTGCGCGAGATGTGCATTTCCTGGGCGAGAGCTTCGACTTGCTCAAAGAGCGACTTTTGCAGTGAAATGGCGGTCTTTACGGTTGGCAATATATCAATACTATTCCTCATACTGGGAGTATAACTTTTTCTTCCCATTATGTCAAGTCCAGGAGGTCTTTCACTGCATTGTGTTTATTGCTGTTATTCGTGGACGCGGCCTAACTATCAAGCTAAGCCGCCGCGCTTTTTGCGGTCGGCTTGAGCGGCTTGTTAGGCATGAACTTCGACGAACTCACTGTAGGAGTGAGGCTGAGGCACTGATGCGCCCTCGTCTTTGATGCCTTTAAGGTGGAATTCTATGGCTTCTTGAATGAGCTGCAACACCTCTTGCTTTGACTCACCAACTGCAATGCAGCCTGGCAGATTGGGTACATATGCCCCAAAACTGCTCGGTCCTTCTTCAACGACAACCATATAACGCATGGTAAAATACCTCCTACTTTAAACCCGCCTGTTTCAAAACGCTGTTAAGTGTTCCAGGCGGAACATCTACGTTAGATTTTCCTGAAACCGTAACGGTAAATTCTGGGGACACCATACTTAATTTTGTGAATCTTCACTTTTCTTTTGTGTTCCCTTCTGACTAGGCTTTTACCGACATAGCATGTGACTGGGACTACCACACGAGCAATCCTAACCGTAGGGGAGTCTTAACCGTTTTTCAACACTGAGTCAATAATTAAGTATGGTGTCCCCGGAATT
>CAYJPZ010000231.1:0-5121 GCA_964372185.1 uncultured candidatus Brocadiaceae bacterium | reverse complement strand
GGTAGAAATAGCAAGGGCATACAACCATAAAGTGCCGTAGGCATGAAATATTCAAGACCCATTGGTTTTTCTATGAATATGTCGTTCCTACGGAACTAAGACTGTTTTTGCGTTTGTTTTCTACCAATATGTCGTTCCTGACGGAACTTTGCAACGCATTCAATTATTTTGTGTCTCAGCGCTAAACCGAAGACTGCCGGATTTGGACGAATATAGCCCCTCTGGGGCTTAAAGAAAGGCAAACAGCCTTGCAGTTGCAAGGCCGCGTCCGCCCGAAGGGCGTTAAGTTCTTCCATACAAAATAAAAAAAGCAGGGACCGGAAAGGTATGAGGAAACCGGTCCCTGCTTTCCATGAACTGCTCCTCAAACCGCTGGGTGAGAAGCAGCACGGTTAATTATTCCGTAACAGTTCGATGTGAACGGTTGTCTACTTTTTAGAAGTCGTGAAAATCACTTTCTTCTGATGCGTGAGCTGAACGTCCATCGCCCGCCTTTGCCGCAATGGACTTATTTCCATTTCCTTCCCCCAGCGCCTTCTTACCCATAACCGTTGCGCCTTCTCTCCTGATCGGAGACGCGTTTTCATGTCTTCTACCGGTAACGGGCGCGTTTCTTCCCGTACCATAGGATCTTTGATCGTAGGTATTAGGCTCATTATCTTTCTTCGAGCCAACGCTTGCCGAAATCTTGTCTACCAATGCATTGAGTGCCTGCGCCTGCGACGTCAGCTCTTCGCTGGCGGCTGCCGTCTCTTCCGCAGTTGCGGCGTTTTGCTGGATGACCTGCTCCATCTGCTGAATGGCCTTGCTGATTTGGTCTATGCCGTTGCTTTGCTCCTCTGAGGCAGTGGCGATTTCATTTACCAGGTCGGTAACTTTTTTTACCTGCGTAACGACACTGCTAAATACATCCTTCGTCCTCTTTACCAGTTCCGTACCATTCTCCGCCTTTTTGACGCTATCGGTAATCAAGGTGGTAATGTCCTTTGCCGCCGAGGAACTTCTCTGTGCAAGGTTTCTCACCTCTTCGGCAACCACGGCGAATCCCCGTCCATGCTCTCCCGCCCGTGCAGCCTCAACTGCGGCGTTTAACGCCAGCAGGTTTGTTTGGAAGGCAATCCCCTCGATAATCTTGATAATGTCGGCGATCTTTCCACTGCTCTCAAAAATCTTCTTCATTGCATCATCCATCTCAATAACCGTCTCGTTACCACTCGAAGCCGTATTGTTGCATTCCTTAGACAGTTTTGAGGCCTCTACGGCATTGTCTGAGTTTTGTTTTACGACAGATGATATTTGCTCCATAGTAGCAGAGGTCTCTTCTATTGATGCCGCCTGTTGAGTTGCACCTTGCGAAAGGCTCTGGCTGGACGCAGAAATCTGCTCCGATGCGGAGGCCACGTGCGTGGCGCCGCCCGTAAGGTCGGAAAGTAAATTCAGGAACAGGTTTGATATCGTGTGGGTAATCCTGACGACAAGGACGCCCAATCCCGCCACAAAACCTGCCGATGCAAGGCCAATGATTATCATCCACTTCCGTAACGCAGTGATTGCTGCAAATGCCTCAGCCTCATCGATCTCCGCTAAAATACTCCAATTCAATCCCAGTACCTTAAACGGCGCGTAGGCGCTTAAAACAGGCACACCGCGGTAATCCTTAACGATCTTGCTGTCTGTCTTCCCTTCTCCCGCCTCCTTTACGGCCAGCGTATCGACCTTTTGTATGAAAATCGTCGGTTTTTCAGAGAATCGTGAGTTAGACCGCATCAGTTTGTCGGCGCCCACCAGGTATGTCTCTCCTGTTTCTCCCAACCCGGAACGATCCTGCATAACGGCGTCTATTTTACTAACTGGCATCTGGAAAATAAGCACCCCTATCTTTTCTTTCCCGTCAAATAACGGACAGCCGATAAACGAAGCAGGATCTCCGTTTGAAGGCGCATACGATTCAAAATCAACCAAGGTAATATCGTTGCTGGAGCCGGCATTACCGGCTGCTTTGAATAACCGTGCAATGTTAGTTGTATTGTATACCCCGGATACTAAATTAGACCCGAAATCGAGTTCCTTAAAGACCGTGTAAACCACGTCGCCGGTGTCTGCATCTACGAGGAAGATGTCATAATAGCCATACTCTTCAAGGTATTGTTTAAGGAAGGGATGCACCTTTGCATGGAACTTGCTGTACTCGCTGCCATCCTGGGCGTCAAGATATTCCAGCTTCTTCCCTGCGGGAAACGGATTTTTTGTAATGTATAGGTCCCTGACCTTTTCGGCGCCCAATTCGTGAAACGCCTTTTTAAATTCTTTTGTCGCATTAATAACCAGCGGACTCACGGCAAGGGTATTCAGGTTGTTTTTTCTTTCAATGAACCAGCTTTCAATATTACCTTTTTTTGCGTCTCTGACGCTCACAAGCTGGTTTAGCGACTGTTGCTCAAGCGCCTTGCTCGAGCTGTAATAGCTTATTATACCAATAGTAGCCAGGGGTATCAAACCACCCAGGGCGAACAACGAAATAATCTTTGCACCCAGACTCATCTTCACTTCAATATCTCCTTTTCCAAAAACACTTGAAAACATCGGACATTAGGAATCAACCTCATCGTGTAGTGGCAAGGCGCGCCTTGCCGTTACTAAAAACCTTTAAAATCGTCGGACATGGGAATTAAGCGTTCGGCCTCGCTTGCCGCGTCGCGGTGGCGTCCCACGTCTTTTTGTGGTAAAACTTCGCCAGGGGCTTCAAGCGCTAATCTACCGGCATCGTTGCCTCTTCCACCCTTTGGGCCAACGCTTCCTGCCTTTTTACTCGTGGGCAAAACCCTCTTGGCGGGGAAGGTGGCTTCTCTCCCTCCGGATGTTTTCGAGTGTTTATGCGATATCCCCGACTCCTGAACGCGGGCTTCCGCCCTGCCCACTTCATCGGCAATCCGTTCAACGAGGTCGTTGAGCTGCTGGGCCTGGCCGGCCAGTTCCTCGCTGGCAGACGCTGTTTGTTCTGACGTGGCGGCATTCTGCTGGATGGCCTGATCCATCTGCTGCACCCCCTTGGTGATTTGCTCTATTCCATTTCTCTGCTCTTCCGAGGCGGTAGCTATTTCATTTACCAGGTCGGCAACCTTTTTTACCTGCACGACAACCTCTGAAAATACCTTCTTGGTACTCTTTACCAGTTCCATGCCGTTTTCCGATTTTTTCACACTATCGGTGATTAACGACGTTATGTCTTTTGCCGCTGCGGAACTTCTCTGCGCAAGGTTCCGTACCTCTTCCGCAACCACGGCAAAGCCACGCCCGTGTTCACCTGCCCTTGCAGCCTCAACCGCGGCATTCAAGGCAAGCAAATTGGTTTGAAAGGCAATCCCTTCGATAATCTTAATAATTTCGGCGATCTTTCCGCTGCTTTCCGTGATGTCTTTCATTGCGTTATCCATCGCAACTACCGTAGAATTCCCCTCTTCAACCGTATCGTTACATCCCTTTGCCAATTTCGAGGCTGAGGAGGCGTTGTCCGCATTCTGATTGGTCATGGATGATATTTGTTCCATGGTCGATGACGTTTCCTCAATAGATGCAGCCTGTTCGGACGTTGCCTGCGAAAGGCTCTGGCTGGATGAGGATATCTGCTCCGCCGCAGACGTTACCTCTGATGCGCCGGTGGAGAGCTCGGTAATCATTCCCCGGAAGAGGTTTGTTATCCTCATGGGCAAAAATATCGTCATAAATGCGCCTGCCGCTATGCCGATACCGACGCCAATCATGGCTATAAGCCACACAGAACTTTGCAGCCGTAATGTCTTGCCGGTTTCTTCATCCAGCAACTTGGATACATTTGCGCCAATCTGGTCCACGTTCTTCTGGACGGATGCGACCAGCGGCGCCAATTCCTCCCTCATGAACTTTAAATCCATTCGATAATCATTGCCGCGCCGGATTGCAAAAATCTTTTCGGGGTGAGAAATAAAGTTGGCCTCATCTTTGATAATCCCGTCAATATGCCCCTGAATACTTTCTGTCAAGTCTTTTGATAGCGACTGCAATTGTGTTAAGCCCTTGGAACGCATTGCCTGCGATGCCTCATAGTCCTTTAAGTGTTTTGCGTCGGCGTTTTCCATAAACGCCCGGATTGCCATTCCCAGGCGGGCGGTACCAGCCCTGTATTGTGCGCCGGCATAGAGGGCATCCCTTACGGCATCCGTCGCTGGCGTCTTGCTCAACTCCTCCATTATTTTATCTATTTTTTCGTTTATGGCCTTAAAAAGCGGCGACATATTAGTATTAAAATAATGGGCTGCCACGTCGTTATCTGGGCTGCGTCTCTTTTCAAATGCCTGATGGGCTGCCGGGTAAAATTTATTTAAACAGCTTTCAATCTCCTTCAACAAATCCTTGTTTTCCTGTAATACCCACTTTTTCGACACCTCTTCAAGGGTTTTATAGCTTTCCTGCATCCCGGCCTTCGCCTTTTCAAAATCCTGCAGGTATTTCTCATCGCCGGAGGCAAGAAAGCCCCGCACGCCGCCAATGGCCAGTCCATAGTATCGCATCAGCCTTTCTGCCCCTAACATGGATGGGGTTCTTACGCTCATTACCGACTGGCTCGTTGTCGTCAACCCTGACAGCCAATACAGTATCAGCCCTCCGCTGATGGCCGATATCAGCACCAATATAATAAAACTACTGCCAATTCGCTTCCCTAATGTCAACTTCATACCTTTTCTCCTTAAATGTCCTACAGACTTGATTGTATAGGAATTTGCATTTTATTTAAGTTGTTTATTATTTTACCTTAATTTGTTTTCCCATTACCATAGAGAGATTTATATACCTCACACTCTTCATAATTTTTTACACACTGGTTGATGGCTGCTTCCATGCTGAGATTTTCTAATTTTATGCAATAACAATCCACACTCGGAGGATTCTGAATAAAAGGACATAATATCCTAAAAGGCATTGTCCCCTTTAATCCCTTCTCCATAATTCTTTTACTCCATATCTAAACTATGCTGCTATTAAAACAAAATGTAACGTATAGGAATTTCAAAATTTTGTGTCTGATTGCCGTGCCTATTCGTGTAAATTCGTAATACTATCCATCAACTTCTTGTTTTTTCTGCG
>CAYJPZ010000230.1:0-5153 GCA_964372185.1 uncultured candidatus Brocadiaceae bacterium | reverse complement strand
AACGCGGGGGAAAATGGGTGCGGCGTTGCCGCGCCAGGTGTTATACTGCTTCCCTTACGTGATTAAAGAATAGGGTACTATTTTCTGCTTCTATACTAACATTGGAATGAGAAAGCGATATAAAAAGCTATGGATAGCCAAGATACGGTTGTGAATAATGTAATCTCCATAATTTTGGGCGGCGGACGAGGGACGCGGCTCTATCCCCTGACGAAAGAAAGGTCAAAGCCGGCCGTGCCGCTTGCCGGTAAATACAGGATTATCGACATCCCCATCAGTAACAGCCTGAACTCCGGGCTTAACAAAATTTACATCCTCACCCAGTTTAATTCAACCTCCCTGCACCGGCACATAGCAAGGACCTACAACAAATTCGGTAATTTTTCGAAGGGCTTTGTTGAAGTGCTGGCGGCAAACCAGACGACGGACAGTACGGATTGGTATCAGGGCACCGCCGATGCCGTGCGGCAGAATCTCAGGTTTTTCAATCTGCCAAACGTGAATCTTGCGCTGATCCTCTCCGGTGACCAGCTTTATCGGATGGACTATCAGGAACTTATTCGGGAACATATCAGGAACAATGCGGAAGTGACGGTGTCCGTCCTCCCCGTGGAGAGAAAGGCGGCCCACCATTTCGGCATCCTGAAAGTAGGTGAAGATGGGCGCATTGTTGACTTCTTTGAAAAACCGAAAGATGAACAGATTATCGACTCATTTTCGCTAAGCCCGTCCGTCTTTGAAAGGCACGGCATCAAGGCCGGTGGACGATCTCTGATTGCCTCAATGGGCATTTATCTGTTCAATCTGGACGTGCTTGGCAGCGTGTTGAGAGCATCGAACAAACCGGATTTCGGCAAGGACATCATTCCGGAAATCATCAGGAAGCGGAGGGTCTGTGCGCACTTTTACGATGGTTACTGGGAAGATATTGGAACGATCAAATCGTATTACGAGGCGAATCTTAATCTTGCCTCCCTTAACCCCAGCTTCGACTTTTTTAACGAAAATGCGGCTATTTATACAAACCCGCTTTTTTTGCCGGGGTCGGTTGTTAATGCGTGCAAGCTTGAACACTCAATCCTTGCCGACGGTTGTATCATTGCCGGCGCGGAGATATCGCGCTCCGTTGTTGGGATCAGGAGCATTATCGGCAAAAATACCATCATTAAAGACTCCATCATTATGGGCGCTGATTATTACGAGACGGCGTCAAACCTCCAGGCCAATCAATTGAAAAAGATACCCAACGTGGGCATTGGTTGCAATAGCCGCATTACAGGAGCTATCATTGACAAGAACGTCCATATCGGGGATAACGTTACTATATGCAATGAAAACAAAACAGAACAACTCGACGCGGATAACTACATGATCCGCGAGTCCATTGTCATCGTTCCCAAAGGGAGCGTCATACCTTCGAATACGGTTATTTAGCCCTTATTCTTCGTATCCCCCATCTGCATTGCCTTTGCAAAAAAATCCCCCAAGGCAGAGAATGCTTGTTGCATTACGTCTTTATCAGGCAGCGGTATCTTCAGGTAGCTCTTCCCGGTCTTTTCATCCCTGGCAACCAGGCCACCCATGGACCCTTCGGGGGGCGTGGAGGGCTGCGATATGATTTTGCTGAGGTTTGTTAAAAATTGCGCTCCGCTGGCCAGAAGGTTGCCGAGTTGCTCCAATCCTTTGACGGCCGCTTCCGCGCCAGTAGCGGCGGATGCAGCCCCTTTTGTTTCCGCCTGCTCTGAAATCCTGGCGGCGGTTTCATCCTGTTCTGCCTCCTTTCGCTCCTGTCTTTCCAGCGCCTGGTCGGCCTTCTCAAGCTTGTCCGTCATCGTTTCCACCGACTGCATGAACCGCTTGAGCTGCGAGTCGCCCATCATTACAACGTCTTCCCCGCCGCTATCCAGCACGCCGGCAGACAACGACTTCTTGAACTTCAGGAGGTCAAGTATCCGCTCCTCAATAGAGGCCGTGGTTACAAAGTTGATGACCCGCACCGTTTTTGACTGGCCGAGCCGGTGTACCCGCCCGATACGCTGCTCAAGCACGGCCGGGTTCCACGGGATATCCATATTGATTACGACCGACCCGCTCTGCAAGTTCAACCCAACCCCTCCCGCGTCCGTGGAGAGGAATACCTTGCACGCCGGGTCGTCCTTGAATTTCGACATCAGGTCTTTGCGCTGTTTCGAAGGCACGCCGCCGTGCAGGCACACGTAGCCGATGCCGTTCTTGTTAAGCACGCCTTCAACCAGTTCCGCCATGCGACGCCACTGGCTGAAGATGACTACCTTTTCTCCGCCTTCGATGATTAATTCCTTCAGCACGATATCCAGTTCCTCAATCTTAGGTCCGTGCACCGTCTTTTTATCTACGAGGTAGGTATTGTCGGCGGCCATTCGCATAAAGTTCAAGGCTATTTGCAGCCGCCGCTGGTCTGCCTCGCACAGAAATTTGTGGCGGCGCCACTTGGCCACCAACCGCGCGACGGTATCGTAATGTTCATCGTGTATCTCCCGCTGTTCCGGCGTCATAGGGACGAAGAAGTTCTTGTCTATCCGTTCCGGAAGCTGCTTGAGGACTTCATTCTTTTTCCTCCGTATCATGACGCCACCCAGGGAATTTCTGACCGATTGCAGGTCTTTATACCCGATGACCTTTCCCCCCGCGTCGTCTACCCTGTGGTTCTGGACAAAGCGGTACAAGGGGCCAAGGTGCCTGCGGTCAACAAACTCCATGATGGAATGCAGTTCCTCAATCCTGTTTTCTATCGGCGTGCCGGTAAGCACGATGGCAAACGGAGACTCCATCTTTTTCACCGTTTGCGCCGTCCGCGTCTTCCAGTTCTTTATCCTCTGCGCCTCGTCAAGGATGATCAGATCCGGCTCCCATGCCAGTATCATGCCGACGTCTCTGGGTACCAGTTCATAGTTGATAAGTTTATAGAAGGACTCGGCGCGGTATAACTCCTGCCGTTGATGATTGACGCCTTCGACCACCTGAACGGGGCGTCCGCTGAATTTTTCAATTTCCGACCGCCACTGGTATTTCAATGAGGTGGGAGAAACGATGAGAACCTTGCGGATATGGAACAACTCGGCCATCAGCTCTGACGCGGCAAGCGCCTGTATCGTCTTGCCCAGCCCCATATCGTCGCCAATGAGGCACCGCCCGGCCTTCACGGCAAACAATGCCCCTTCCCGTTGGTACGGATATAACTCTGTTTTCAAAATGTTGGCCAGAACCGGACTGTCGATACCCTCCTTTAACCGTTCGCTAATAATGGCACGCCGGTGCTCGGCGTCCTGATGTCCGGCGATAAAATCCATGACGTCGTCGTAGCACCGGACTTCGTGTCCGTTTATATGCGATATCGTGTTGAAGAATTGTGGGAATTCAAGGATGCGGCTGTCTTTGAGTGTTCCCTGTGGGTCAAAACACTCATTCATACGGGAAAGCAATTCAGGAGGCGCGCCCTTTCCCGCCTTGAATCTGACCTCACGCTTAAGTCCGTAGTGGAGAAAAATCTCGGAAAAAGGCGGCACGTACCCATCCTGGAATGCCTTCCTTGCGCCGCTTTTCTTCATGAGATGTGACAGTGTGTACTCAATGTGCTTGCACGTCCCCAGGTTGTTGATGCTGAAGTCGGGACACGAGCAATAATTGTCACCCGGTTTATCTCCCCGGATAGCGATTTTGTATTTCCTGCCGGACTCCGGGTTGGTAAGCGCATAGTCTGAAAACAGGGGATGATCCCCTACGTTCTCAAGCCGGTACGCCATCTGTTCTCCAAATTGCTTTCTCAGTAGCCGCTGCCACTCTTCCAGGCTGAGGTCTTCCGGCTTGTGCGTTCTGGAGGTCTTCATCCTAATCTTCTTTTCTTCGGTCTTCTTCACATCTTTCGTAAACGTAATCATGGCATCCTTTTTCTTTCCTCTTTGGTACCCACCAGGTGTGTGGGGATAAGGGTGATTTTAAGCGGTTTTCCGTAGACACGGGGCGGTTCATTGCTGGTATTTATTGTAGTCTTTCGCTCAAGGTGGGTAAAGGAAAAAAGGCTATGTATGCATTTAAAAGGAATTCGTGAAAGATATCCAGGAGTTTAAAGGGTTTTTCCCCTGCACACCTTATAATCACATCAACCCGCACAATGAACTTAAACAAGGACATACCAACCCATCTGACCAATTGGCGAACCGGTATTTCCATCTGAAGCATGAACCGTTCCCCCTATTTCACCGCAACCACAATGTTTCCCAGCGAAAACAGGGTATTAACATCCGTGTTTTTAAAGACCGCAAGGTATAATATCTGAGGGGCTGTGACAATGAGTTTTTTTAATGCCCGCGGCAGTACCCTGCCCAATATGCCCGCATGTACCTTTAAAGACAGCCACTTGCACAGGGCGTCAAACAAGAATTCTCTGGTGCCGCCCAGGGAATGGATGTGGCGTATTGTAAAACCGGCCTGATTACCTACGAGTTCTGCCAAGCCCTGTTTTGTAAACCGGTAAAAATCGGCGGGGTCGTTGTGGAGACAATAGTTTTGCGGCGCAGAAAGGACAAGTGTGCCACCTTTTCGCAAAACGGCATACATCTCCCTGATCACGTCCGGAGGCCTTTCAACGTGTTCGAGGGCTTCAAGGCACAACACCGTGTCGAAGGCGTCTTTTTTAAACGGCAGGTGGTGCGCATTGGCAAAGGCGTCGATCTCGCATTGCGCGTGGAGTGTCTGCGGCAAATCTATCCCCACGTAAGAATTCACGTGGGGGGAAAGAATGTCTTTGTATGGCTTCTCGCCGCAGCCGACATCAAGGAGGCGTCCACGCATATAGGGAACTGATTTTTGTACTTCGCGCAGGAGCAGGTCGTTGGCCAGCACCGAGTTTGTCGCCCGCCAGGAGATTTTATACCGGTTGGCGGATTGGACGACAAGGGCGTTTGGTCGGTTCTTGAGGGGGCGCATACCGTTGTGCATTTCCTCTTCTGAAAGGTTAAACCTGACAGGGTTGACTCACAAATTTTGTGTTTTGGATTGTGTCTCTTCCGACACGTTCGGATTAGGGATATAAAACCCCATTATTATTCGAAGTTCCTTGATGTTTAGGAAGTTCAAACGTATGGTTGTGGAGCGAAGAGGTCTCTTCGGTCTCC
>CAYJPZ010000229.1:0-5169 GCA_964372185.1 uncultured candidatus Brocadiaceae bacterium | reverse complement strand
AGAGTTTGCGGCCGTAGTCAAGCTCGTTGTTCTCAAAGGCTTCTTCAATATCCTGTATTGCATGTTCCCTTACGTTCGGGTCGTCAATTTGCGACGCCTTATCTATCTGTTTTTGTTTCCACAGTTCATTTCGCTGGTCAAGCTTATGCAGGATGTGCACCAGCTTGTGTAAAATGCCCATAGGAAAGGCGCCGGAGCCGCAGGCAGGGTCTAGTATTTTACCGGTATCAATGGCCGCAATTAAGGCCTGAGTTTCTTTTTCATTGAATGGGTTTGGGTTTTCTGAGTAGCTGAGTAAATCCCTTAATCTTGTTTCGGAATCGCCTGTGCCTGTTTCTTCTAATTTTTGTTTCAAATAAGCCAGGAGCGACTCATCTACCATGTAGTTTACAATCTCACGAGGGGTGTAGAAAGAACCTGTTTGCTTGCGTGCGGTTGTCTGCGTTTCAGGGTTGTAACTTGCCAGCAGGTTTTCGAATACCTTACCAAGAAGTTCGGGGTCGAGGGCGATTTCTTCTTCAATCGGCGTATTTTCGGCAACGGTAAATTTATAGCTGTCTAAAAGGTTGATAAGCCCTTTTACTTTATATTTTTTGTTTTTGGTGCCAAATATTTCATTCAAATCAGCTTCCAATTCGTCACTGAAAAACAGAAAGTCTGGAACGTTTGCCTGTTTTTGGGGGTTTCTTGAAAACCCATCTCCATATACAACCTTCCCTTCATCATTCGGCTTGTCGAGGCAATCAAAAAGACCACCATTTAAGAAGGGGATATCCTTGAACAACTCAACAACCTCTTCCTCTTTTATCGAAAACTTGTCCGCATAGCGGAACAGATTTTTTACGCCATATTCGTTTTTGTTTTCTGGAAAAGAGCCTTCTTTGGCAAAGCCGCGTTCACCCATCTTTTGATTGAGCGTACCAAAGAAAAGGTTTTGCAAAATAGCGTGATAATATACATTCGAGCTGTTGTCTTTATTGAAGCCGTTCAGTATCGTGTTCAGGTAGTTTTTGCGGAACAATAAGTCTGGAAGAAGGTCTTTTTCCTTTATAAACCAAATAAATACCAGCCTGGTAATTAAGCGTATAAGATTGGTGGCATTGCGAACGTCGGTTTTCTTTTCCAAATCGTCGGGGAACTCCACATTGTCCATTGCCCAGAAATACCAGTTGGCGAGTTCCCTGAAGAAGCGTTTGTTGAGTTCGGAGGCGTCTAATGCCTTCTGCCAGGCATTATGCAGTTCAACGAAATTGGTGAAGCCGCGTTCGTTTTTTAGCTCATCAAAAGATAAGTCGAAGAGGATTTCGATGTGGGCGCGATGGGTGACAACCCCCTCGCCCCCTTTGTTAAGGGGGATTTCCATCCCCGTCCTGCTGACACCCCCGCCTGTGGGGGATATGCGGATATCTTTAATGAGGGTGACCTTTTCCAGCACGTCTTTGCTGTCGTCCCGTTTGTGCAGCCTGCGGTTGATAACCGAAAGGGTAAGCAACGAACCGTGTTTGAACAGGATCATTACCGGCATGGGAAACAGGCGATTGACTTCGCGGGTGATGTGTGAAAGCGCGGTTCTGCTGTAGTGTTCGTTTGCCAATTCGATGGTGAAAAACAAATACGTTTCAATAATGGTGCGGTCAACCTGTTTGGTATCAAACAGGGACATTTGCTTCAAAATCTCTTCCTTTGAAAGTTGAAAGAGGAGGTCAACATATTTCCAGTCCCCCACTTTTGCCTTTTCTTCATTGAATGTGGATTGATTGTCAATGAAAGATGCTTTGAATGCGGCAAAGGTTGGTTTATTTAAAGGGGACTGTCTTTCCGTATTATAGCCCAGGGTTTTAAACAGGTTTAAAGCATTTTCCGTTAAGTTGTCTTTCGAAAACGATTGCAGGGCGGATTGTATTTTTTGTTTCATGTTTGTTGCGCTCATTATAATATTTTTAATTCCTGTTTTACAAAATTTTCTAATTGTTGTTTGCTTGGTAGTTCGACCAAATATTTTGAGACGAACAAGTTGTTGTCCATTCCTGCTGTGGCATATTGAACCAGGGCATCATTCTTGTTTGTAACCAATAAAATTCCTACGGGAGGGTTATCGTCAGACCGCACTATCCCGGCCTTGTAATAATTGAGATAGGTTACTAATTGGCTTATATTGGCGTGTTTAAATTCTTCGACTTTCAGTTCTACCAACACGTGGCACTTCAAAATGCGATGATAAAAAACAAGGTCTATAAAAAAATATTCATCGCCCATGAGTATTCTTTTTTGCCTGCCTTCTAAGCAAAAACCATTGCCCATTTCCAAAATAAATTCTTGCAAATGGTCCAGCAGTCCTTGTTCCAAATCTGTTTCTTCAACCAACGCCTTCTGCGGCAAGCCCAAAAACTCAAAGGTGTACATATTTTTGATAAAATCGGCGGGCTGCGCCGGTGATTCAACCGTTTCTTTCACTAAACGGGACAGCTTTTCCTTATCTTGCGAAAGTCCCATTCTTTCAAAGTACAGGGAGTTGATCTGACGTTTCAGCTCTCGCACACTCCAATTGCCTTTCATGGATTCTACTTCGTAAAAGGTGCGTTTGAGAGGGTCGGAAATGGTAAGCAGTTGAACAATATGGGTAAATGATAACCTGCTGATAAGTTTGTCGGGGGGTACCATCAAATCCAATGGTAAAGATTGTGCAGCAGGCGATTGCACAATTGTAAGTGATGGACATTCAATAATTAGCAATTGGTCAGTCAGTGACTGACCAATTCGTGTTTTTAAAAAGCCAGCCACTGGCTGACTTATTTGAGAATAGGTTAAATAAAACTGCCTGAAAAGTTTAAGATTTGTTTTAGAAAATCCTAGATTGGGAAGATTTAACACAATATTTTCAAGCAATTTTTCTCCATATTGAGCCCTGTCTTCACCATTTTGTTCATATTCAACTATGTAATAGCCAATCAGCCAATTACGAATGGTGAGCAGCTTGTTTACCGCTTTCGCGGCGCTGTCCTGCAACTGTAGGTGAATGGATTTAATGCCGTTGAGTAATAGATTAAAGTTTGTCATGTCATTTTATTACCGGTCGAGTAGGTTGGATGGAACGCAAGTAGAACCCAATACATTACATTCAATAATTTGTTGGGTTTCGTGCTTTCCTCAACCGAACATTAAACATTTCTTAACGGCTTTAATAATTGCATAAACGCAGGGTGGGAACCAATCATTGAGAGTAATGTGTCTTATTAACATTCAGAAAGTGAAATAACGCCGATATCTAAAAATACAATCTCATCACCACACAATGAATGGTAATCAGGGTAACACCCACGGGACTGGCTCGTCCTGACTAGCATAACGATTATACGGAAGCCTGTTAGCATAATTACCTTTGTAGTTAAACAAATACAAAAGAACAAGTTCTAAATACCATAAGCCAAGAGTATGTGCATCACGCAACGTATCGTACGAGAGTGATGATATCCTTTGAAGATTTTTCGGTGTGGGATGAACAAGTTTATTACGAATATCGGTCACTGCATGAGGGCCATCAACCCATTTTTCACTTTTGCGTAGCTGGCTTAAGCACACTAACGAAGAAGGAACAGTAAGAGATATCTTTAACCTTAGGAGAAGCGATCGTAATTTATCAGAAGCCGGAAGTTTATCAAATCTATCTTTGGTAAGCGGATCTTCTGCTACAAAGAGCGTCCAAGCAAGAAGTTCATGCCCTGTTTGCGCAAGTATTATCGCACCTTCTAATCCTCCTGCCAGAGTGTTAGCTGCTACATACCAATGAATTGCTTGTTTGATTGTCTTTTCCCAAGTCGTATCGTGCAAACGCTGATAGAAACCAGGCCATAGGTCAGCCAACACTTGAGGTTTCTGACTATTAAACCAAGAATTTACATACCGCCAGGAATTTGTAATAGGCTTGTTCCATTTTTCCCAAACTTTATTTTCGTTTTTGTCAAAACCAAGCTCCATAGCGGGACATGTCCAGAAACCACGAGTAAACGAAAAGAAGTAAGACATATCTTCCAATAGTGAACTTGCTTCTTCGGCGTTGAAAGTGTTGCCGTTTGTCCGCTCAAGTTTCGCAACATGCGTAATAGCATAACCACCCAAAACTTCTAGTGAATTGTAAAGTTCGATGTAATTATCAACTTTATCAACTGTTAATTTCCATCCATTTTCTTCCAATACAAACCGCCCCATCCAATGGGTATCACAATAACATATGTACTCACCTAAGGTATTACAGAAATTAGGTAAATGCACCAGCATGTGAGTTAAATCATGTCCTTTCCCCACACGGATCGGTTCTAGCGCCTTACCAGAAAGTTTAGTATTAGATTTTTGTTGATTAACGTTGACGTTCCTTTCAAGAATATGAACTTTTACTCCTTCTTGGCAGATTGGCAAATATAAAAATGCCTGTTCTAAGGTGAAACGATTCAAATCTTTTCTTGTATTAGAATTGCTTTCAGTAATGTTAAATTTGATTTCTGGATATCGTAACCATTCCAAATTTACAGTGCCACTCGTTGCTATTTTGATACCATTTTGTTCAATGGTCAGAGGACCATCATAAAGTTTAATCGTGCTATTCTGATTGATGGTAGAATAGACAGAGCTTAAAGCCGTATTTGGTTCTGTACTTGACATAGTAACACTTATATTTCTAATTTATTTCTTAACTAAATCCTTATACCTTCCAACAGCTATGGTAACTTTTGAGTGGAATCGCTCTTCGGCCTCCTCCAAATCGTAACGGGATTGCAAATTCATCCAAAATTCAGGCTCAATGCCAAACAACCTGCCAAGTCGGATGGCGGTGTCGCCGGTTATAGACCTTTTGCCTAAGACAATCTCATTAATGCACCGGGGTGACATTCCGGTTTCCCGCGCCAGCAGGTTTTGGCTTATCCCCATCGGCTCTAAAAACTCCTCAAGGAGAATTTCACCAGGATGAATTGGTTTCATTTTTTCGATTTCTTTGTCCCTGAAGCTTTTTATCATTGTGCCATTTTATTACCCACGTTGTCGTATGTCAATCTTGTTCCAACACACCACGTCCAAATGGTAGCCAATTTGTTGTAATTGGGCAGACTGTGACGGCCTAATTTAATGTATAGGAAATTCAAAGTTAGGCCTGAAAGGCCGACAGGATATAGCGGG
>CAYJPZ010000228.1:2919-5270 GCA_964372185.1 uncultured candidatus Brocadiaceae bacterium | reverse complement strand
AGCGTTATAAATCCGTCCACCCCCGCCGTGGTGGCGACAATCACCGTCGGCACAAACCCGATGGCGGTTGCGTATTGTCCCTCGACAGACAGGATTTTTGTCACGAATAATAGCAGTAATACTACGAGCGTAATAATCCCAGAAAGCAATACCCCCTCCACCTTTACTACTGTTACAAATTTTGAAGAATTGAACAGAATTCGGTTTTCCGATGGCGTCTTCCGCATAAACAATCAAAGTGGGAACGCATTGGCAGACAGCGATAAAATCTATCCCGCATCATTCGAATTGACGGCAAAACGCAAGCTTAGCGGGGAATATACCGGGCAGTACAAGACCTATTATCCGAACGTGCAGGACATTATTGACGAACCCTGCAATGACGGTATGCCGGAAATAACCTTAAAACTCACCTTTCCACGCCATACAAGCAGCACGAACATTGGTGACCTGGTTTCTGACAGCCGTAAAAAAATGGACATAACCTTTACCGGCGCAGTTATAGAAGGGGTTTATTACCGTCAGTTTAAAATCCAATTTCCGCATTTACAGTTGAAGAGCGTGGACGTTGCAGACGCCCAGGGCAACATTAAAGAACCGCTGGAATTCATTGTGCATGGGTGCGATACAGCCCCTGCAGGCATGACGGGGATAACCGACCCGTTCTGGATCAGCGGCATAAATCGCAGAACCACCGACCCGCTGGCATAAAAATGTAGGTTGGGTTGAGTGAACAGACTGTGCCAAATGAACTTTTTTATTCCAAAAGTGGGGGAGAACCCTTAAATATTGCCCATTTTAGCCTGATTTCGTTGCATTTTGTGACATTTCCACCCTCAAAGTGGGGAAGAAATATAAAAAATAGCGTAAAATTATCCATTTGACCCACTCTGGAAGTGAAACCCAACAACAACAACAACAACAACCTGCAGCAAACAAATAATTTTTATAGGAGAAACTAAAACCATGAATATCAACCCATTAAAAACCAAATTATTAGAAGTCTGGCTACCATTTGGTGATGGAGCCGAGGTATTAATTGCCCACACAAGCAGGGAAGACCTGTTGGCGATCGCCAGAGAAGCACAGAAAATATCTATAAGGAAAGGGCAGGAGGTAAAAGAGTATGACCCGGTAAAAGCGGACAAACTCCTCGGCAGAAAGGCCGTAAAAGACTGGAAAGGGTTCGACGACGACGGTAAAGAATTCCCCTGCACCCCGGAAAACATTGATCTACTGATGATGCAGTGGACGGATTTTGCACGATTTGTAAACGACGCCTGCGGAGACCTTGAACGCCTGGTAAGGCAAAAGGAGGTATCCCTTTCAAAAAACTCCTCGAACACATCCGGGCCAGGCTAGACTATCCGGGTGTGTGTTGTGAGAACTGCGAGGATATGCGGACGGTGGACGGCGCCGTCCCCGATTGCGAGATGGAAGGGCGTGCCTGCGTCATCCCCTCTCTCTGCGAGGAAGGCGTGCGGATCATGGAAATACACTCCAGACTCCGTGCCCTGAACGGGCTGGTAGATTCATCAGCAATCCTGGCCTTGTATGGCGCCACCCGTGAGGATATAGAAATCCTTGCAATAATAGAGCAAGAATTTAGGAAAAATAGTAAAGAGTCAAAGGGTTAATGTAGAGACGCATGGTATGCGTCTCATGGAATGAAATTAATAGTGTCCGGAGAAGAGACGCATGTAAATTGCGTCTCTACAAATGGCTAACGTAAGAGTTCACATCCAAGCCCAAAACGAATCCAAACAAGGGTTCTCAGAATTCCAGGCGACCGCCGAAGGTGCATATTCCGCTGTCAAGGAAGCAGGCAGGTCGGCAGTTAGCGCCCTTTCGTCATCATTTATAACCCTGGGCATACAAACAACCGAAGAGATGGCACAGCAAAAGGAGCGGATAAATGCCGCTTATAACGATATCGCCTCTGCCGGTAAATCCTCCATTGATGAAATCATCCGCGCTGAACAAGCGCGGGCGAGTGCTATAGAAGCGATCGACCGGCAGAACTTCGCCGTCCGCAAGGAAAACATAGACGCCGTAGCCGCCGCATACGAAACCCTCGGTATCCGGTCCGCTGCCAGCATCGAAACGCAAAAGGCCACCATAAACGCCGCGTATGATAGCATCGCGTCATCTGGCAAGGCGTCTGCCGACGAAATCGTCAGGGCTGAACAAGCGCGGGCGAGTGCTATAGAAGCGATCGACCGGCAGAACTTCGCCGTCCGCAAGGAAAACATAGACGCCGTAGCCGCCGCATACGAAACCCTCGGTATCCGGTCCGCTGCCAGCATCGAAACGCAAAAGGCCACCATAAACGCCGCGTATGATAGCATCGC
>CAYJPZ010000228.1:0-2819 GCA_964372185.1 uncultured candidatus Brocadiaceae bacterium | reverse complement strand
CTGGCAAGGCGTCTGCCGACGAAATCGTCAGGGCTGAACAAGCGCGGGCGAGTGCCATTGAGAACATCGACCGGCAAAACTTTGCCGCCCGCAAGGAAAACATAGACGCCGTGGCCACCGCATACGAAACCCTCGGCATCAGGTCTACTGCCAGCATCGAAACGCAAAAGGCCACCATAAACGCCGCGTATGATAGCATCGCGTCATCTGGCAAGGCGTCTGCCGACGAAATCGTCAGGGCTGAACAAGCGCGGGCGAGTGCCATTGAGAACATCGACCGGCAAAACTTTGCCGCCCGCAAGGAAAACATAGACGCCGTGGCCACCGCATACGAAACCCTCGGCATCAGGTCTACTGCCAGCATCGAAACGCAAAAGGCCACCATAAACGCCGCGTATGATAGCATCGCGTCATCTGGCAAGGCGTCTGCCGACGAAATCGTCAGGGCTGAACAAGCGCGGGCGAGTGCCATTGAGAATATTGATCGACAGAACTTTGCCACACGCAGCGGGCTACTGGAGCAACTCAAAACACACTGGTTCGCCATTACGGGTGCGATAACCGGCGCTGTTGCATCCGCTCACTTCTTTATTGGCGCCGCAAAAGATTACCTTGAAGCCGAGCAAGCCGCAAACAAACTTCGTATACAAGTTGAAGGTCTTGGCATTGCCTACGATAGTGTAGCGCCTACTATTGAAAAGGCCGTTAGCGCGGCCTCTCAATACGCAATAGTGCAGGATAATGAAGTTAATAAAACCCTCCAGGAACTAATATTTCATTCTGGCAATTATGCCAGATCACTGGAGAACCTGAGTCTGGCGTATGATTTTGCGTACCAAAAAGGCATCAGTAATTCAGAGGCCGCCAGCCTTGTCGGTAAGGCGATGGCCGGCAACGTGGAGCAATTAGGCAGATACATGCTTGAATTGCGCAACCTTGATGATACCCTGGGGAAAAACGCTACGGAATCAGAAAAAACCGCTTACGCCTTTGCCTTATTAAAGGAGAAAAGCGAAGGCGCTCTCGGTAAAATGACGGAACACGAAAAGACAGTTCGGGAACTATTAAAGGTCTGGCAGGACTTTAAGGAGTACGTTGGTGGTATTGTTATATGGGCGCTTGATGGGTTGGCTCAGGGGTTCATGGGTCTCCGGCTCAACATCCTTGAGGTTGCCGCTGCGGGTACATGGCTTACCGACGCATTACATATTACGTCAGGCATGTACGCAGGAATGACTATTGAAGTTGAAAAAGCAAAAACCCAATTGCAAGATTATATAACCAGGTCGCAGACCAGTCGCCAGGCCACGGAAGGCGAGGCCGGCGCCGTTAAAGAAGCAAGCAGGGCGCATAAACAAACCACTGAGCAGCTTGCCCAGGAAGCCAAGACCCGCAGCGATAATATTGAAGGCGTCAAAAAACAAATAGAGGCTCTTACAAAATATGCTGAAACCGTAAAATCCATTGGCGCAGACGTCCTGAAATATGCTGAGACAGAATTCTCCGTCAATATAAAACTCCCCGGCGAAGGTATTGGCGACGTCTCCAAGAGCCTTGCAGACATTGAGAAATTGGTATCAGAAGCCGCAAGCCTTGCAGGCGCCATCGACGTCGCCGGCGTGTGGCGGCAAAACGAATCGGCCTTAGACAGATACCACAAACTCCAAAAGCAATATACCACTGAAACCACCGCACTCCACGAACAGGAGACACACGCCCTCGACGCCTTGAAGACCTATATGGAGAGCTATGGAGGTGTAATTGACCGCGTATATGATAGGCAGATCAATGCACAAAAGACCGTCATGGCCGAAATGGAAAAAATGGTTACTAAACAAAAGGTTGCCTTCGAGCAAGGCTCCGCAACCCTCAATGAGAGCGAGAAAAACAAGGCACGGGAACTCATTGACTCCTGGAACGAAAAACTCCGGGCACAATCCGTCGTCATTATTGAGGCTGAAAAAGCCCAGGCCGAGGCGCGACTGGGTATGTGGCAAAAATATTATGATGAAGTAAAGACGCTCCACGTATCGGCAGTCGAGATGGAAAAGCAAAAGACCTTAGAACTGCTTGCAATAGAGAGACAAATTGCAGGGCAAAGGCAAGGATACGCGGAGCTTGAAAAAGGGTTACAGGATAAAATATGGGGTGGTCAGGCAAAGTCAGAAGTTGAGAAATATTACGATACACAACGACAATTAGAAAGCGAATATCAGGCCGCAATGATACTTGGTGGGCAAGCAAGGGTGGACGCCCTGGTAAAGTATCAGCAGTCAGCGGCATTAGCAGCGAAGTCTGTCGTGGATGATGGAAGAGAATATATCAGCCTGCAAGTTGCAGCGGCCTCGGCGCTTGATCAGGTAAAATACGCACAGGCTGCAATTGTAGAAGAGCAAGCCAGGCTTGTATCTGCAAAAGAACAGGAAATAGCGCAAGTCCAGGTATGGAAGGATACTTTAGCCTCTGCAATCACGAACGCCAGGCTGATGATAACGGATTACCAAAATCAAATTACTGTGCTGGCGAGTCAGATGGAATCGCTCAAACTATCCGTTGACACCAGCGGGGCGCTTGCGGCAATAGCGGATATTAAAACGCAGATAATGGACGTGGGCAACCTAATGAACACGCTGACATTATCCGTTGACACAGGCGGGATACAGGATGGAGGCTCTTCGGTTAGCGCTGTACAGAAACTATCAATCGATACTGGCGGGGCGCTTGCTGCAATAGTTGACATTAAAATGCAGATAACCAACCTGAACAACCAAATGAGTACACTGATACTTTCTATCAACACCAGCGGGGCGTTAGCTACA
>CAYJPZ010000227.1:0-5323 GCA_964372185.1 uncultured candidatus Brocadiaceae bacterium | reverse complement strand
GTTTACATTCATGCGTGGGGACACGGGCACCGTGTCCCGACAATAACCCATTCTCATGCTCCGGCGTGGGAATGCAACATGAGGTTGTTATCCCTTCCTAACCAGGAAAAGCAAAGGAACCGCGGCAAGCTGTGTAATAACTGAAAATGCTATAAGCAACGGCAGAGAAAAGTCGTAAAGCATCCCCATGATCGCACTTCCGAAAAACCAGAACACACCGTATCCCGTATTGAAAATGCCGTATCCGGTTCCACGCCTGTTTGCAGGCACCATATCCGCAATGGCCGCCCGCATTACGGATTCCTGCGCCCCCATACCCATACCCCAGATCGCCATTCCTGCAAGGGCAACGGGGAAATTTCCGAGAAAAACGAACGGGGCAAAAAGCATGGAGCCAAGCGCGGCGAAGATGAGTATGGAAATTCCTTTATGGTCAAAAAGGTATCCGAAAAAAAGCGCCGCAAGGGCGTCAACCCCCATAGCAATTGCATAAAAGACGGGTATCCATGCGTCCGGCACGTCCGATGCCTTTTTGAAATGGTATGCAATCAGCGGGAAGTCCGCGTAGCCTGCGGCAATGCAGGCTACTGCGGCGAGATAAATCCAGAATTTCCGGGGAAACCCCTTCGTTTCCAATTCAGGCCGGACTATCTCTAAATTACGGGGCTGAGGGTACAGCCATCGGGCAGTCAGAAGCACGCTAATGGCCATCATTGCCGGTATAAGCAAAACGGCAAATCCCGTCTTATAACCATTCCTGAAATAGAGAACCGTTGCAACAATCAGTGGGCCAAGCACTGCGCCAATCTGATCGAGCGCCTCATGCAACCCAAATCCTTTACCCCTGCCTATTTCCTTGGTTGCGTGCGAGAGCATGGCGTCACGGGCGGGGGTACGAATGGCCTTCCCTACACGCTCCGTCACCATGAGTATGGCAGCAATCTCCCAGCAGCCTGCCAGGGCAATAGCCGGCACGGCGATCATGTTCATTGCATATCCGAACAGGGTAATAGCCCAATATCGCCCGATCCTATCGGTTATATAGCCCGAAACGAGCCGCAGGCTGTGTCCGATCAACTCTCCCAATCCTGCGACAAAGCCCACCGTAGTTGCGCTTGCCCCTAGCAAGGCAAGATACGGCCCATTTATACTGCGTGCGCCTTCATACGTCATGTCTGCAAAAAGGCTTACAATACCAAGCAAAACGATGAATTTGAGGGCGTTTGATTTTGAATTATAAGAGATGCTTCCGGTTGTTTCCGATTGATGACTCATGCAAGCGTTAAACCATTATTTTGGAATTTGATACGAGAAATACGTTGGGGATGTTTGATTGAGGTGTATATTGTAATGGTGGTGATTTGCATGAATAGTTAAGAAACGAGGCCGACGGGAATCGAACCCGCAACATCCAGATCGACAGTCTGGTACTCTAACCAATTGAGCTACGGCCCCATATAAACTTATTATTCATTAACTACTTATTTGACGGGCGAAACATTACTTAAACCTATGCCATGTCACTTGCATGGAAAGCTTAAGGATATTAGCAGTTTTCTCATTTTATTTCAAGCATTTTATTTTGTTTTCTTTTAAATCCGCATAAATAAAACAAAAATCCCCTACAACCCTGTTACTACAACATTTTCCCTGTATACGGATTGACATTCACAGAAAAATGAGATACCATCCGTAAATATTGCCGTTTGTAACCAATCAATCTGTGAAATTGTATGATGTTGATTATCTCTTCCGGCTTGTTCGGGTTGGGATGCATTAATTTAATAATTGCATAAAAATTCACCTTTATTTTGGCAAGGAGGAATGTATGGCGCTAAAGGCTGGCACTTATAAATTGACTTCAAGTTCGGGGAAATTGTGTGTATATACCTTTAAAGAAGGGTTTTTGAGCGCGGTTGCCCATGATTTGCTGATTGAGGCCACCCAATTTTCTGTTAATCTTACCATTTCTGATGCTGACAATCAGCCTTTCTCTGCTGACGCTGAAATCCAGGCGAATTCCCTCAAGGTTATTTGCGCTATGAAGGAAGGGCGGCAACAGCCGGACACGTTAAAAGCTAAGGACAAAGCGGACATTGAGGAGGCTACTACTAAAGACGTTATCCACCCCACAAAATTTCCCACGATAGGTTTCCATTCAACGGACGTCCAGGCAAAAGCAGGCGGTTATCATGTAAAGGGAGAACTAACCCTGCATGGGACTACCCGTTCCATAGCATTTGACGTGGCGGTAGCCAATGACAAGGACGTAACGGGTAAAATTACCCTGTCTCAAAAGGACTTTGGAATAAAGCCGTACAAGGCGTTATTGGGAACTCTCAAGGTAAAGAACGAACTGGATGTGGCCTTTCATTTTACGTTATAATAATTTTTTAAAATAGACTTTATTTCCGGACAAAAAAATTATAGAATCCCCTTTTTGTCTGGAAAGCACAGTCCCGCATACCGGCATTGTCAATGTTCAACTTCGCCGGTAAACGGGGCCAAACTTCAAATTTACATTCGAAATAGAGCGAGGTAGAAACGTGGAGAATAAAAGCAGAAGAAACTTTCTGAAAATTGCGTCACATGCCCTGGGAGGCACGCTGGCAGCCGGTGTTGTTGCGCCCGTGGTGGGATTGGCAATACACCCCTGGATGAAGGAAACGGTATTCGGCACCGAGGATTTTGTTGCGATTGGCACGCTGGAGGACTTTCCCGTTGGCCTGCCTAAAAAAATAACCATTACCTCGTCAAAAATGGACGCCTGGAATGTATTTGAAGGTCTGGTCATGGGATCCGTATGGGTGGTTCGCACGGGCGACAATTCCTTGCGGGTATTTTCAGTTAACTGCCCGCACCTCGGATGCGGCGTAGATTGGGGCGAAGACGTGAAGAAGTTTTTATGCCCCTGCCACGAAGGCGTTTTTGATATTAACGGGCAAAAGTTGTCAGGGCCTTCCCCCCGCGACATGTATAGTTATGAAACCAAAATTGAAAATAACACTATTTTGTTAAACTACAAGAGGATGGTATGAGCGCAATACGAAAATGGTTTGAAGATAGAACGGGGATTAGCGCCCTTATAAAATTCGCTTTGGATGAACCCGTTCACGGCGGGGCAAAATGGTCATATATCTTCGGAAGCGGCCTGATATTTCTCTTCATCCTCCAGGCAGTTACCGGCATTATTATGACCGCCTACTATTCGCCCTCCGCTACTGACGCATGGGGAAGCGTTTACTATATCCAACACAAGACGTCCTTCGGCTGGTTTGTGCGCGGCATACATCACTTCGGCTCCAGCGCCATGATGATACTTGCAATCATCCACCTGTTTCAGGTGTTCATCTTTGGGGCATACAAAAAACCACGAGAGCTTAACTGGATATCGGGCGTTATCCTGCTTATGGTGCTCGCCGGTTTTGGACTTACCGGCTATCTGTTGCCCTGGGATCAAAAGGGTTACTGGGCCACCCAGGTTGCAACGAACATCATGGGAACGATTCCTGTGATCGGCAAATATATTAAAATCATCCATCAGGGAGGCTCCGACTACGGGAATTTCACCATTACCCGTTTCTATACCCTTCACGTATTTTTGCTGCCCATATCACTGCTTTCCTTCGTTTTCGTTCACCTTGCGCTTTTCCGCAAGCACGGCGTCACCCCCTATTGGAAAATGCGTGAGGAGACAATACACAACTGCGTAGACCCCTTCTGGCCGGATCAGGTGTTCAAAGACGTCGTATTCGCCATCGGCATGTACGCTGCCCTTGCAGGGTGGGTATTTTGGCAGGGAGGTGCAGAATTACAGGCGCCTGCGGACCCGGCGTCGAATTATCTCGCCCGGCCTGAGTGGTATTTCCTGTTTCTGTTTCAATTGCTGAAGTATTGTCAGGGACCATTTTTAATTGTAGGCACGGTGATTGTCCCTGCCCTGGCAATTGCCTTTTTATTTGCATTGCCCTTTATCGACAGAAATCCGTCAAAATGGCCGTCGAAGAGGATACCGTTTTTCTGCGGGGTATTTTCCGGATTAGCCGGGGTTGTTGCTTTAACCGTCCTTGCAATGCATCATGACAGCCAGGATGTTCACATCATTAAACAGCATGAGGAAGCGGAGATACAAGCCGCCCTGGCGATAAAACTTGCCGCAAAAGGCATTGCGCCATCGGGTGGTTTATCTATTTTCGAGAATGACCCGCTCATCCTCGGTAAAAAGATTTATGAATCAAACTGTCGTGTTTGCCATAAAGTACAAGGCGAAGGCGGCGACACGGGTCCCGAATTTACCGACTTTGGCTCGCGGGGATGGGTGGCAGGATTATTAAAAAATCCGAAAGACGCCAGATATTTCAAGGAACCCGCGTTAATGCCGCCGATAAGTCTGCCCGATGATACGCTTCTGAATATGTCTGAATTCCTTTTAAGCCAATCGGGTGGTCTGCTCAATCCGAATGTGGAAAGGGTTGCAAAAGGACAAGAGATTGTGCTTAATGGCAATTGTGTTATCTGCCACGCCATTGGCGATAAAGATCTGAAAATGCTCGGCCCCAATTTGACTGCATATTTATCGAAAGGGTGGCTGAAGGAGTTTATCAAGAACCCTGCCGCCCCGAAATTCTATGGCACCAGGAATAAAATGCCACCATTCGACAAACTGACCGACAAGGAAATGGATGCACTGATTCAATATTTGTTCTCGCTGTCAAAGGACAGACTGATCGTTTCGCAAAGGCAGGAGGAGGTAAAGGGAACGTATCTCTGTTTTTGGACTACCCAACACAAGGATATCGACCGGTTTTGGCGACAAATCCTGGTTAAAGGTTAGTTAGGAGAGGCTGCCAGCAGGTAAAAAAATTGAAACCACAGAGGATGGAGAGAGTATTTGTTTTGAAAACCCCGGTAACCGCCAATAACTGTTTAACAAAGAATTAGCGTCAATTTGCTTTCATAAGGTGGACTGGTTGTTGAGGGCGTCTATCGTGTAACGGTTGAATGGCTACCGAACCTTCACCTGCACGGACGCAATCTTGTCCAGGCCGTGTGCCTCAAACGTGACAAAAGCAGTGCCTTTTGTGTCTTTTGCAGTAATGGTAAATTCTGCCTCCCCATCGACCTCCGTCTCCTGGCCGACCGGTGAAACGGCGATGAGACGGCTCCTCTTCCCTTTAATCGTTGGCGTGACGGTTATCCCTTTGACCATGCAATTGCCATCGACTTTCATTATTACAAACACATTACCGTGGCTACCTTTTTTCAGCGTTAACCCGACTTTCGCAATTCGCACCGAAAAACGGTCATTTTTAGGCATTCAACG
>CAYJPZ010000226.1:0-5323 GCA_964372185.1 uncultured candidatus Brocadiaceae bacterium | reverse complement strand
GCTTTATGCCACCGGACAAACGGGGCTGTAGTGCCGACCTTTTTACATGACCCCTCGAATTGCGAAGGTCAGGCTAAATACTCATTTTCAGGTCTAAACAACTCCCTTGCTATTCAAAAATGCAACATACTTTTTGTCTGTTCCAAGAATGTGGTTGTTCAGCCAATCCTTTAGAAAAGTCATAAGTTTAAGAGTTAAACCTAAAGTGCCTTTATCGAATTGAGACTTAAAATCTTTTACCTGCCCGGTCAAATCTTCGTGCTCCTTCCTGTGCGCATCATATCCTGCATAACCATATTGCTGAAAAAGTTTCTCTTCATAAGTAAAATGAGAAACAGTATAGTAAAGAAGATCGGATAATATCTTGCCTGATGCCTCTTTTCCTTTTCCTTCACTCATAGCACCATGAAGTTGATTTATAAGACCAATAAGCTTCTTGTGCTGCGCATCAATCTCCTTTACGTTTACGCTTAACCCGTCGTTCCATGTCATTAGTGCCATTTTAATTCCTCCTTTTGTTACTATTTGGTTAACCCCAATGTCAAACCATCCACGTGGATGCTATTTTACAGGGGCGAAGCACTACCCTCATTGATTACAGCGTCAACAGCCGCATGATATCGTTGCGGGTGGCGTATATCACCAGGGAAATGATGAGGCCGAAGCCGAAATACTGCGCAATCGCCATGGTTTTTTGGCTCACCGGAGAACCCTTGATGCGCTCGATGGCAAGGAATAATAAGTGACCTCCGTCAAGCACGGGAACGGGCAGGATATTCAAAAGCGCGAGCTGGAGGCTCAAAATCCCCAGGAAATAGGACAGTTTGCCGAAGCCTACCTTTGCCGATTCATACGAGGCCTGAGCTATAAGGATAAACCCGCCGACATTCTTGGTTGAGAGCCGCTGTGAAAAGAAGCCCTTTACGGTTAGATACAGTCTTTGGACGTTGATAAAGGCCTTCTTCGTGCCAACAACGCATGAACCTATCAGCCCGTATTGCCTGAGAACCGTTTTTTCCTTGAATTTTATGCCGATGCGGCCGAGCGCGCTCCGCTCGTCTTTTTGAGGCTCAATGGTAGAAACGAGCCGCTCGTTTCCCCGAGTCCACTCTATCACCATAGGCTGCCCCTGGCTCATCATGACCTTTTGGAGGAAGCTGTTCCATCCCTTGATTTCTTGTTCGTTAAGGGACACGATTTTATCGCCTGGCCTTATCCCTGCCCGTTCGGCTGGAAACGATTCCACCAGGGAATCAACCTTCAGCCCATAGAAAGGCGTAAGTCCTTCTAAAAATTCCCATTTCGACTTATCATCCCTAAGAGAAATGGTGAGCAAACTAACGGCTTTGTTTCTTTTAACAGTAAAAATCACCGGGTCATCCGTTGATTCGGAAACTGTCTTTTTAATGTCGGTAAAACCCGTAACGGGTTTTGAATTTACTTCCAGGATTTCATCACCCTTTAAAAAACCCGCAGTATGGGCCGGGCCGCTGCTCTTCACCCCATCCAGGATGGCCGTTGCGCAGGAAATACCCAGCATCCACCGCGTCGCCCTTGAAGGGGTCACTTTTAATTCCACCTCCTTGTTATCCCGCAGGACGGTGACGGACATCGCCTTGCCCGCGCTTGTCATTTCCGCCTCACGGAACTCTTCTTCCGTGGAGATCCGTTTGCCGTTTACTGCAATCACGGTATCCTTTACCAGAAAACCAGCGTCCCTGGCTGGAGAATCATTGTTCTCGTAGGCGTAAATTTTATCAATCTCAAGGTCGGTAGCAGGGGCAATCCCGATACGCTGGAAGCCATGCTCCGCGTCATATTTTGGAGTAACCAATACATCAAAGGTCTTGTTGTCCCGCTCGACTTTAAGAGAAACCCCCTTGTCCGGATTGCTTAAGGCAACGATGGTGAAGAGGTCTTCAAAATCGGCGTCCTTGTTGCCATCGATCTCTACAATCTTATCCCCCGGCTGTATCCCTACTTCCCAGGCGGGCCAGCCCGGCGTAACTTGTCCTACCTCAGAGGCAATAAAAGGCACACCCACCTGAAAGGCGATAATAAACGCAATAAAGGCCAGGACGGCGTTGAGGGCAACACCCGCGACAAACACGGCGGCACGCTGCCCGTGCGTTTTTGACGAGAACTCCCACGATGCGCCCGTTTTTTCATCATCGTGACCCTCTCCCGCCAGTTTTACGTATCCCCCTAAGGGAACCAGGGAGAGGCGGTACTCTGTTTCTCCCCACTGCTTTTTCAGTATTGCAGGCCCAAATCCCAATGAAAAGGCGTGGACTCGCACGCCGATTTTTTTTGCCACAAGGAAGTGGCCGAGTTCATGGATAAATATCAACAAGCCGATGCCCAGGATGACCTGGAGTACATTGGTTGACTCACTTACATAAGACATTTTTTAATCTCCTCTCTTGCCCAGGAATCCGTTGCTAAAATATCTTCCAGACAAGGATTTTTAATAAAATGGTGGCTACTCATCACCTTTTCTACGAATGCTGCAATATCAGTAAATCGAATCCGTCCGTCAAGGAATGCCTGCACTGCAACCTCATTAGCGGCGTTCATGGTTGCGCCCAACGTGCCTCCCTCTTTGGCGGCCAGATAACCCAGCCGCAACGCCGGGAATTTTTCCATATCCGGTTTTTTAAACGTAAGGTTTCCAATTTTGGACAAATCGAATGGTTTGACTGCAAGGTGGCTTCTTTCGGGAAACGTCAGCGCATATTGAATCGGCACCTTCATGTCGGGCATCCCCATCTGCGCAATTACCGAACCATCACAAAATTCCACCATCGAATGGATAATTGACTGGGGATGAATCACCACGTCTATCTGTTCAATTTTTAAATCAAACAACCATTTTGCCTCGATTATCTCAAGCGCCTTGTTCATCATCGTCGCAGAATCAATGGTAATCTTCCTCCCCATCTGCCACGTAGGATGTTTGAGCGCCTGCGCGAGGGTTACATCGGGGAGTTTATCGGCAGGGTACTCATAAAATGGGCCGCCGGATGCGGTAATGATAACCCGCTTAACCTCATCACGCCTGCCCGATTGAAGCGATTGAAAAATGGCGCTGTGTTCGCTGTCCACCGGCAATATCTGATTTTTTTTTGCCAGTGACATTACGATATGGCCAGCCATAACCAGCGATTCCTTATTGGCCAGAGCAAGTATCCTGCCCTGCAGCACCGTGGCAATTGCCGCCTGCAAGCCGGCTGCGCCAACTACCGCCGAGACCACGATATCCACGTCATGGTTTAAAACCATTTCTTTCAGGCAGTCGTTTCCCGTTAATATCTTTGTTTGCTTGTGGTTATTGCGGCTTTTAAATTTCTCAACAAGTTGGGGGTCGTTTAGTGCAACGTACGCGGGCTTAAATTCATCAACCTGTTCCGCAAGTAACTCCCAGCGCGAATAAGCCGATAGTCCCACCACACGAAATTTATCTTTTAGATTACGGGCCACCTCAAGGGTATTTGTGCCGATAGAGCCGGTCGAACCAAGAACTACGATATTTTTCATAATATTACGACTGTTGGTTAATTTATGTTAGGCCTTCAGCGGCTTATTTGTATTCACACGTGGGAACACGGGCACCGTGTCCCTACACCAACTCGTTCCCGCGCTCCCAGCGTAGGGAATGCAACATTAGGACGCTCTGCGTCCCGCTACAACCTTCAATTGCATATTCAAGCCTGCAGCTTGAACCCACCTTTTGTGGCTTTATCTTGTAGAGCGAAGAGGTTCTTCGCTCTAAAACCATAGTGTTTGAAAATTTAGACGTTTTGTATCAGCCGGTTATAGATATTGCATTAGTACGATGCGCTGGAAACTACTTCCAAATGCATATCTGCCGTACAAGATAATACGCCCATCAGACCTGAAGGTCTGAGCTACGGCATCTTGGTTATTTCTTCCAGAAGTTCATCCACCATCCGGTCTTCAGGTATCTTTCTCACCTTTTCACCCTTCTTAAAGAGAAATCCAAACCCCTTGCCTCCGGCAATGCCGATATCCACCTCTCTCGCCTCACCGGGACCATTCACAACGCATCCCATGATCGCAATCTGGAGATGTTTTTTATCGTTTGGCAGGCGCTGCCTGACCTGCTCTACGATGTTGACCAGATCGATTTCACACCGACCGCAGGTTGGACAGGAAATGAGTTCCGTCCGGTTGCTCTTATAGAGTCCCAGCGCTTCCAGGATGTCGTACCCCGCCTTGATCTCCAATTCCGGCGCGCCGGTATAGGAAACACGCAGGGTGTCGCCAATGCCCTCTGAAAGTAAGGCGCCAATGCCTATAGCCGATTTAATGGTCGCCAGGCTTGGAGGCCCAGCGGCCGTAACACCCAGATGTAACGGATAGTTGCACTGGGTAGCTATTAACCGGTAGGCGCTTAACGTTGATGGAACATCGGACGCCTTTAACGACAGCACAATATCTTTAAATCCCAGGGACTCAAAGTGTTCACAGTATTGCATAACGGTTTTTACCATAAGGGGGGAAAGCGCCTCGTGGTCTCCTTCGCTGCGCACAGAGCCGGAATTAACGCCAATACGGATCGGCACACCCTTATCTTTCGCGGTACGCACAACCTCTTCCAGCTTTTCCCGGTTCTTCATATTGCCGGGATTTATCCGTATTTTATCAACCCCCTGGGCAATCGCCTCCAGGGCGAGATGATGCCCGAAGTGTATATCAGCAACCAGCGGAATTTTTATCTGTTTTTTAATAAAGCCGAGGCACTTGGCCGTAACAATAGTTGGCACCGCCACCCGCACGATATGGCACCCTGCCGCCTCCAACTCCTTGATCTGCCGAACCGTGGCGTCAATATCTTCGGTATGCGTCTTTGCCATGGTCTGCACAGAGACGGGGTTATCACCACCAATCAAGACACCACCAACATTAACCACCCTGGTTTTTCGTCTTTGAACCATAGATATTTATTACCTTAACCTGCAAAAATCTGCAAATATTGTTTTCGATTAAATAACAAATCCGAATAAACCGCAAAACACGGGTAAAATGAGTTTGTCCATGCCAACCAATATCCAATTCTTCCCAAAAAACACAAAGACTAAATTATATTGGTAATCCGCCGGACTTGTCAAATGCAAACTTACCTATTAGCATAGTTGTTTTATAAATTTGCCAAAAAAATTCCCGTGAGGAATTGCTTCCTCACGGGAATTAATAGAATATCTTAATCGCAGGTGAGGTGAGGTGAGGTGTTTCCTGGTTATAGGCCAGCTTCTCAAGGGAGAAGCTGTTACGAATAATATATTGGGCGAGCGCCACCCGT
>CAYJPZ010000225.1:0-5341 GCA_964372185.1 uncultured candidatus Brocadiaceae bacterium | reverse complement strand
AGGGCGCAGAGAACGCAGAGAAATAAAGGAAAAGGTTGGAGTTGGGTTTCGCTTCACTCAACCCAACCTACGTGCTGCGTGCTACGTGCCTATTCGTGTAATTCGTGTCTGAGAAAGTTTGTATCAGCTTTTTGCGATGACAACCCTGTTTCTTCCGTTTTTCTTTGCTTCGTAAAGGGCGTCATCCGCATTTTTGAACAGGGCGTCAATTGTTCTGGTGTTTTCGCATGCCTCTGCAACGCCTAAGCTGATCGTAACCTTTATCAGGGTGTTTTGGAAAAAATACTCCTGGACGGACACGGCGTCTTTAAGCCTTTCTGCTACCCGTGTCGCAGCGTCGATGTCTGTCTCCGGAAGGAGGCAGCAAAATTCTTCGCCTCCATAACGGGCAAATACGTCTACCGTTCTCAGGCAAGGCTTGACTATTGCTACTATGGACTTCAGTATGTAATCGCCGTATTGATGTCCGCACGTATCGTTAATACCCTTGAAATGGTCCAAATCAAAAACTATCAGGCTTAGCGTGCGATGGTATCGCGTGTGCTTTTCAAATTCATCTTTCATACGCTCTTCCAGATAGCGGCGGTTATAGATGCCCGTCAACACGTCACGCTTGGTCATTTCGATGAGTTTTTGCTCGTAGGCGACCAATTCCGTTACGTCGTGGACCGCAATGCAAATATATTGTATTTCGTTATGTTCATTCCGTATGGGGAATATCGAACCGCTTTGCTGCATGTGTTCAAACTGGAACTCGGAGGCGCTTACCGGTTTAAAGGGGAATATAAAGTGATGCAGCTTCTGAGAAAGAAAGTAGTAGTTTCCAAAGGTAAAGAGTGACTTGCAGTTTCGGATAAATTTCGGGTTGTTTAAATTCGGGAAAAAATCGAAAAGGTTCGACCCGATGATGCTATCGTGCATAATGCCGCTGTGCAGCTCCATCCAACGATTCCAGTAATGTATCCTGAAATCCTTGTCCAGAACGACAATCCCGATATTCATCATATCACAAATCTGGGAGGCGTATATTTTATTCGTATCCATAGTGTTTCATGTAATCGTGTATAGCTTTTTTAAGCCAGTCCAGCGATTCAACGCTGTTTACCAGGAACAGATGTCCGTTGATGTCTTTATTTTCAAACTGAAACAGTGTTTTGAGGACAATGGCGTAAGTTTCTTTATCAAATAGCTTCTGGGGCAGATCATAACCAGAAAATTTTCCACCGATAAAACGCGGCGGCGTATAGGTGACGAAATCCTTCAGAAGCTCTGCCGTTTTACTTACACACGCGCCGATGATGATGTTTCCTATCTCGGTGACTGTTTCCTGTTCAAGCATGGCGATGGAGAAAAAATTTAAGGACTCTTTTTGTTCCTCTCCCCCAAGCAGCGAAAGAAGTTGTTTGCTGTTTTCGTATGAAAGAACAAGAAAGGCCGCCCCCCTGATTTTCCCGATATAATATTGCTCAATGATGTTTAGTCCTTTTGTCTCATTGACTTCTCTTTCGATAAACTGCTGTATTTCCCCCGGCTGTAGAATTTCAACCTTCGGAACGCTCAGGATGACGTATAATCCGATAATATCGGCAAGGCTTGCAGCCGCCTTGCCGAAGGCGATATTGATTATCTCTTTAAAAGCGTCTCTCTCTAATTCAGTGAGAATATCACGGTGTCCTGAATTCATCTTTTCATTACACCTTCTTTAAACTTCCTGGCTTTTTCCAGGGCGCCACGGATTTCTTCCCGGGATGGCGGTTTACTGATCACCAAAATGGCGCCTGCTTCAAGCACCCTATCCATGGTTTTTTTCTGTATGTCGGCGGTTACAATAATGACCGCTGCATTTTTGTCGATTTTCTTTATTTCATCCAACGCCTGAAACCCCGTCATAACAGGCATGGTTAAATCTAAAAAGGTGACGTCGGGGGCAACTGCTTTAAATTGTTCAAGTCCGGATGCGCCATCGGATGCCTCATAGAATTCATACGGCACATCTTTGGGAATAGCCTTTTTCAAGCCCATTCGGGCAACAATGGAATCGTCTACAATGAGGATTTTTTTAATCATAACTTTACTGTTTAGATTAAGAGATTTAGAATAAAATAGTTACGTTATTCTAGTGTTGTATGAACAAAAGTCAACAAAGAAAACAAGTCGGTAGGGGGTATTTCCCATTATTTGTAAAATGCCGTTTGTTAACTCAAATAATTATTGCATTTAATCGCTAGTTCCGTTAGGAACAAAATATTGGTAGAAGATAGACAGAGAAACAGTGTTAGTTCCGTAGGAACGATATATTTTTAAGCCAATTGGATTTTAATTATATCATGCCTACGGCATTTATGTTTGTGTATGCTTGTATTTCTACCGATATTTCGTCCCTACGGGACGTGTAAAAAAACAGACACATATATATTGCACAGACTGGAAGCCTGTGCAGGAAGCTCATGTTTCAATTTTTTTGTAGAGACTTCCGCTTCTTCTTACAAAACGCCCTCAGCCCTTCAAGGGGAAATGTGTTGATGACGTCTTTTGCCTCCAGCCACCCCCTGCGTGCTATGCCGACGCCCAGTTCCATCATCCACATCTGGTCCAGGTGGTGGGCGTCCGTGCTGATTGCAATCTTAACGCCCCTTTCTTTTGCCTTCCGGCAGTTTACGTCGTCAAGATCAAGCCGGTCGTAAAAGCAATTGATCTCCAGGGCTGTGCCTGTGGCCGCGCAGACGTCTGTAACCTTGTCCAAATCAACTTCATATCCTTCGCGCCTGCTGATCAGGCGACCGGTCGGATGGCCAATGACGTTTACGTACGGGTTCTGAATGGCGACAATCATACGTTCGGTAATCTTCTCCCTTTCCTGCTTAAATCCGCTGTGGATAGAGGCGATAACGACGTCGAGTCTTTCCAGCAATTTGTCGGGGAAATCCAAAGAGCCATCTGTCTTGATATCCACCTCGGATGCCTTAAGGAGGGTAAAGCCCTTGAACTTGTTATTGAGCCGGTCAATCTCATCCATCTGTTCGATCAGTTCATCATTTTTTAATCCGTGGGCGACGTGGAGGGACTGGGAATGGTCGGACACGACAAGGTATCGGTACCCCATCCTCATCGCATACTCCGCCATCTCTTCCATAGTAGGCGCGCCGTCGCTCCAATTCGAGTGGTTATGGAGGTCGCCCCTGATATCGGAAAGCCTGACAATATCGGGCAATTTATCCTGTTGGGCGGCCTCGATCTCTCCCCGGTTTTCCCGTAGTTCCGGGGGAATCCAATCCATGCCCAGCGCCTTGTAAATATCTTCTTCACGGCTGCCCCCGATTTTTTTATTGCCCTTAAAAATGCCATATTCGCTAATCTTCATCCCCTGCTTTTTGGCAATTTCGCGGAGGTGGACGTTGTGTTCCTTAGAACCGGTGAAATATTGTAATGCGGCGCCAAACTCATCTTCGCGCACCACGCGCAAATCCACCTGTACGCCCTCTTCCACACGAACACTGCCTTTGGTATCACCCGATGCGAGGACTTGTGTCACCCCGCGCATCGTTACGAATGACTTCACAATATCTGCGCCGTTTTCGCCGGAGGCAAGTACGTCTATGTCTCCCACGGTTTCCTTCATCCTCCGCAGAGAGCCTGCCGCCTGCACCTCTTTACATTGCGGATTGTGCTTTAATGCTGCTATAATTCTCTTCACCACCGGGTATGCCATACCGATGGATATCCTTTGCAGGCTTGTTTTAAACAACTCAATCCCCTTGGTAATATTTTCAATCTTCTTTTCCCCCATCCCAAAAAGTCCCTTTAACCGGCCCTCCTGCAGGGCTTTTTCCAGGTCGCTTAAGCCGGCTATGCCCAATTCCTTGTGGAGCATGGCAACGGTTTTTGGTCCTAGACCCGGCACTTTCATGAGGATTATCGTTTCTTCAGATACGTCCTTCATCACCTCCTCATACTTGGACATCCTTCCCGTGGTAATATATTCAACAATTTTTTCGGCCGTGCCTTCTCCTATGCTGGGGATATCCGTTAATTTTCCTGATTTTGAAAGCGCTTCTACGTCTTCGGTTAAATCACCGATAACCCGCGCAGCCTTCCGGTACGAGTTTATACGGAAGGTGTTCTCTCCCTTCAGTTCAAGCACGTCTGCAATACGTTCGAATAGCGTTGCAATTTCATGGTTTTTCACTTAAAATACTCCTACTTTTGTTGGGTTTTGCTTTATGGCACGGCACAGCCGCAACCCGGATGAATTAAAATATTTTATTTATGTAGGGTGGGCAATGCCCACCCTACGATGTTATGGTTATACACGGTATATTATCAAATTTTCTGATATACATACAGCCTTTTCCAAGCTAACGCGCTGAGGACATCATTAATAAATTATGCGTATTCCCCTGACTAAATATGGATTAAGAGAGTTATTGCTGTTTTGTATTCCCTGTGTTGTTGGCATCGGCTTTTCTCTTGCATTATTTCCTTGGGTAGTCCCCCTCCCCCTGTTTTTTTTATCGTTTCTGCTTAACTTTTTTCGTGATCCAAACAGACAAACCCCTCAAGATGCTTCACTCATCATAGCCCCTGCGGATGGAACGGTATCCCACGTCGTCTCCGTGTATGAGGATAGCTATCTGAAATGCGACACCACAAAGATCAGCATTTTCATGTCCGTTTTAAACGTCCACGTGAACCGCGCGCCGGTAAAGGGACGGGTGCAATTCCTGAAACACACAAAAGGAAAATTTCTTGATGCGCGGGATGACGAGTGTTTCAGCTCCAATGAAAACCATCTCATGGGCTTGTCTTTGATTGGTAGTGATGTAAAAATCACGGTAAAACAGATCGCTGGAAAGATCGCCAAGCGCATCGTGTGCGCCTGTAAGGTGGGTGACGTTTTGGAACAGGGGCAACGGTTTGGCATGATCAAGTTCGGTTCGCGGGTAGAGGTATTCGTTCCTGCTTCCGTCAAGATTGACGTGTTAGTAAAGGTCGGTGAGAAGGTGACGGCGGGAAAGACCGTGCTGGCGAGGTTTGCCGTTGGTTGAATGGTAAAGGTGGAGTGCATGAAAGGGATTTAACACATCTTAAATAACACCAGGATACCGGAATTTTCTTGTTTTACCCTCCTGGCTCGTTCGGGTTATGGAATTAAGCAAAAGACACCCCATCGGGGTGTAACAACCGTAGCCCACTGCGCAAGCGGTGGGTTAGGAGAAATACCAATTGTTTTAGCCCCGTAGGGGCGACACAACCTTTACGGGGATATTGGAATGCAGGAGGCATTTGTGCCGCCCCTACGGGGCTGTATCCCGCATTGCAATGTTCCCCACCGCTTGCGCAG
>CAYJPZ010000224.1:0-5403 GCA_964372185.1 uncultured candidatus Brocadiaceae bacterium | reverse complement strand
AGGGAATTCAATGTTGTTGTAGGGGCGTATTGCAATACGCCCCTACGGTAACTGTTCAATTCTTCCCCCTACTTTGAACACGGTAGAGGAACCCACCCCTACGGGCTATAGTTGCCTCCTCAGCCATGACCAGATTATGCCGAGGTACTCGTGTAACGCGCTATGGCTGCCGACGAGGCCATCCGGAGAGGGGAAGAAGTCGCTTAGGAACAGCGCTTGACAGTCCGGGGAACCATAATCTGTGGGGGCTGGGATGGGATGCATGCCGAGTTTCGCAAATAATGCCACCGCGCGTGGTAAATGTACGGCGGAAGTGACTAAGATAAACACGTCGTTTCCTACGATGGGCTTGATGAGTTGAGCCTGATCGGCAGTATCCATTGATTCTGATTCCAAAACAACGTCCTCCGGCCTTACTCCTATCGCTTGTGCCAGGGTTGCCATCGTTTCTGCCTCCGGATGGACTTCGAATACACTGCCGCCCGAAACAATGAGTTTGCTTCCCGGTATTTTCCTGTGCAACCTGACGGCCTCAATGGTGCGGACCAGTGAGGCGTGAGAGGGTTGGCTTGTAACCGGTATTTTGGGATCAGTGATATGCCCTCCACCCAGAACAACAATCCACTTGGCGACTGACGCAGCGGCGTCATTGGTAGAATTGGGCGTTGCGAACAAAAAAAGCGGTTGGTAACGGTGTTCCAACGGCCTTAAAAGTATCCGGGAAACTCCAGAGTAGCTTAAAAAGGCAAAGATGCCTATACCGATGGTGATAACAATTTTGCCCGCCCGTTGCCTCCTGGTAAAGAGCAGGAGTATCAAGCCTGCAATCATGACCTCAAAACACACCGTCGTAGGGTTAACAAACTGGGAAATAATCTTTTTTAGGAGAAACAACACTTTATTTCCTTCCGATAATGACCGACGAGTCGTATCCCATATCGACCCTCTTGATATGCTGAAAACCCGATTCCTTCAGCCACGCCAGATATTCCGTTTCACGGTATGAAGCGCCTTCCTGCGTGCCGATGAGCATGTTCAGGCTGAAGAGGGCGGCGAATTGCGGGCGGGTCATGGTATCGTCCAGCACAAATTCATGAATAATAACCTGCCCGTTGTCTTTTATGGCGTCCCGGCATTTTTTCAGTATTTTCACGTTGTTTTCCGGGTTGTATATGTGGAGAAGATTCGAGACGAGGATGGCGTCGTAAACATCTTTTCCGAAACTATCCTCCAGGCAATTGCCCGCCTGTGTGGTGACGCGGCCTTCCATGCCTGCGTCCCTGATAAACTCCCGGGTGATGGGCGTAACCTGCTTCAGGTCAAAGACAACGGCATTAAGGTGCGGATTGGCCTTTGCAAGGGCAATGGCATACGTACCCGGACCGCCTGCAACGTCCAATAAAAGCTTGGAATCCTTTAAGTCTACGCTATTGCACATCGCCTCTGTTTTTACGCTTGCGATATCGTGCATGGCCGTAATAAAGTCCCTGACGGCGCAAGCGTCCGCTTCTTCCGGAAGGTTTGTCAGCGAAACGGCCTTGCCCGTTTCAACGGTCTCCCGAAGCATGGTCCAATTATCCATAATGTTATGGAGGTGATGAATAGCATTGCCCAGATAATACGGCCTTCCTTTAATCAGATGGAGGCTCGATATCCGGGTATTACCGTAGCGTTTTTCCTGCACGGTGAGTAGTTCAAGCGAAACGAGGGCGTTGAGGAGCATCTCCGTCGCCCGCTCATCGGCATGGATAGATTGAGCTACCTCTCCGGCAGAAAGGCGGCCTTCACCGATAAGGGTGAATATGCCGAATTCCGTTGCCGTGATGAGTACGTGAGATTTCCAGTAACCGTAACTGAGTTGAAACAGGTAATCAATGTTTTGGTATTCCATACAGGCCTTTCTTTAGTAGATGCATTTTCTATTAACATACCGCCCAAACGGTAGCTCAAGGCTTCGGCTTTGATGGGCATTGCATTGTACGATACGCTGAAAACGACTTTCAATTGCATAGCCGGTGTACAAGATAATACATCCATCAGACCTGAACGTCTGAGCTACTACAAGCTGCATGCTTGATTGCGGCAATCCACTTTTTACCCATTTTTTGCATCCCGCTTTGTTGATAGGGTGCGGAACAGGATTCGAACTGCGACAGGGTTTCGTCGAAGGCCGTGATCAAGAGGTCGTTTAACGGCGCCAGGGACGTTGACGCCGCGTGCAACGTCTTGTTTTCACAGTCATACGTTTCCGGAAGTGACGACAATGCCGTCCTGCATATAAGAGAGACAACCTCGTAAAACGCATCTGCCTTCGGGTCTTTCATTTTATAAAAGATTTCGTAATCGGTGAACGAGTGGTTGGTGGTTGCATTATCCGCAAGAGATTGATAGTCAGGTGTCCCCTGGAAAAGGGTTTGTTTGTGATGGAGGAGGTGGGCGGTTATCGCGGGGATGGTCATGATGCCCGTTTCCTTTAAAAAACCAAAATTGTTTCTGATGCCTTCCAGTGTGGAGTTGGGTTCAAACATAATAAAACCGAAGGTGGGCTCAATTCCATAATCCCGCAGCAGGCGAATCGCGTTTTTGTTGTCATCGACCGTAGTGTGCTTCCTGAAATGCTTCAGCGACGCCGGGTCTCCGCTTTCCAAACCGAGAAAGACGTTGCTAAGACCCGCCATAACCAGCTTCGAAAGGGCGTATTCGTCGATATCGTTTGCGCGGCATTCAAAGCCAAAACGGATTTCCAGGTTGTTGGTCAAAATAAGTTCCGCGAGGGTAATGGCACGGTCCTTCCCCGATTTCCCCACCCCGAAGAAGTTTGCATCGGAAAAGTAGAAGTTTGACAGGGCGTACATTGTATGCAATTGGTATATCTCTTCAAAGACGTTCTTTGCGCTCCTGCCGCGCCAGGGGGTTGACTGGACGTAAAACGGGTTCAGATAACAAAAGGTGCAGTGGTTATAACATCCGCGGCTGCCCTGAATGTACGCGGCAATGGACTTTTTCGTATAAAGGCCGACGTCCGTGCGAACGGGAAAAGGGAGCGTGTCTAAATCCTTTATGGGGGGACGGGGCTGAAACACGGCCTTTCCGTCTTTACCCCTTACGGCAAGGCCGGGGAGGTTTATTGCATCCGGCGTATCCTTCGGGAATAGGACGTGCCGTACAAGGTCAAGGGTGGTGAATTCCGGCTCGCCTACGGTTATGGAGTCTATAGAGGAAAAATCGGCGAGTATCCGATCGTAGGTGAAGGTTGGGTAGTATCCATAAAGGTTGATATGGGTTGATGGAAGCGCCGATTTTACGGTGGAAAGCATGTCAAAAATGCTTTGCGTCATTTCCCACAAGTACACGGCATGAACACACAAAATCCGGGGTGATTTATTTAAAAGATGAGCAACGGTTTGCTCTAAAGACCAATCGTAAAGGTGGGCATTGATAATTTTGGGCGCTATGCCGTTTTCCTGCAGCACCGATGCAATGTAACCCGTAAACAAACATGCCGACAGGGGGGCGTTTACTACTTCTTCAAATCGTTTGAAATTTTTAGGGCGTGGATGTTCTAATAATATTACCGACATAGTATTTTCTTTGGTTACTACCGACGTATATCAAATTTCGTTTTTTCCTGAAATTCTTTGTTGCCCCCTGATTATTCAACACAAGATTTTCATCCAGCCATACTCTTGGTGGCACAGGCATCTTGCCTGTGCTTTTATGTGTTTACACGCAGGGACACGGGCACCGTGTCCCTACACCAACATTTTTCTCTGCGTCCTCTGCGATCTGCGCTTGATTACTCTCTTACGCTGCCGTATTATACGATATCAGGGATTTGAGGATTTTCAAAGCCAATATTTTTCTTTTAACAGATTTGAGTAATTATACATGAGAAGGAAGATACTCATACTCGGTGGGGGGCCTTGTGGCTTATCGGCTGCATGGGAGTTGGCCGGGCAGGGATACGACGTTACCGTAATTGAAAAAGGCAACCGGGTGGGCGGTCTGTGTGTTACGAATGAATACAAGGGTTTCCGGTTTGATTTGGGAGGCCATCGTTTTATTTCAAAAAATAAGGCGCTCGTTGACCGTGTCCGCGATATCATGGGGGACGAGCTCCTGATTGCAAATCGAAAAAGTGTGATTCTGCACCAGAGAAAGGTCTTTTCTTATCCATTGACAATTGAGGATATCCTTTTTAAGATGGGTCTATTGCAGAACCTCAAGATAGGCGTTTCATATACGAAGGCGTTATTTTGCAGGTGGTTTTTCAGGAAAAAAGAAGTTTCTCTTGAAGATTGGCTTATCAATCGCTTCGGGAGAACCCTTTACCGTATTTTCTTTGGCCCTTATACGGAAAAGCTTTGGGGCATTTCACCTAGCCACATTTCTTCAGATTGGGCGCCGCAGAGAATATCGCTTTTAAATCTCGGCGATGCGGTGTTACGGCTTTTTAGACTGAAAAAAGGCGTCCCCCGAACGCATACCGGTGAGTTCTGGTACCCCAAAAACGGCATAGGGCAGATGTTTGACGCGATAAGCCGGGAAATTACCCAAATGGGTGGGAAGGTCATCCGCTCGGCTACGGTTGTGGGCATAATGGTATCCGGCGATTTCGTCAATGGGGTAACCTGTCTGCACGGGGGAGTTAAAAAGTCAATGGGCTGCGACGCGATCATTTCCACCATCCCGCTACCTGACCTGGTAAAGGCATTTCCGGTGGAACGCGCCGGTCATATTGTCCACTGCGCGGAGGCGCTGGGATTTCGTGCCATCCGTTTTTTAAATATCCTGGTGGATATGCCCGACATTAGCGAAAATACCTGGATGTACGTCTCCGAACGCAGACACATCATGACGCGGATACAGGAGCCGAAACGCCGGAGCCCTTTCAACGCGCCAAATGGCAAGACGTCGATGATGCTGGAGATCCCCTGCAACGAAAATGACGCGATTTGGAATTGTTCTCAGGAGCGATTACTAAGACAATGTGTCGCAGACTTAAAAGAACTGGGAATCGACATCGAGGGGAGGGTTATCGATTGCTTTATTACCGGCGTAACCCATGGGTACCCCGTCTACGGTCTCAACTATGGGGCGCATCGCTCCGAAATCCTTCGCTTCCTCGGTTCATACAAAAATGTAATTACCTGCGGCAGACAGGGCGCATTCCAGTACGTTTTTATGGACGCGGCTATGGAGATGGGGATTGATGCAGCAAGGAATTTAATATCGAATATCGAACAAGTCATAACGAATGTCGAAGGATATCGAGTCTAATTGATTTTAAAATCTTCCGAATTTTCAGCAAAGAAGCAGAAAAACTTTCCCTTCCGGCTCGTTCAGATTATGAGGTATGATATTTTTCCTTCATACGTCACACCTCCTCCTTCGGATTGGGCC
>CAYJPZ010000223.1:0-5428 GCA_964372185.1 uncultured candidatus Brocadiaceae bacterium | reverse complement strand
GGGCTACTATTGTGTTGCCCCTAACGGGGCATGGCAAAGACAGGTCAACCGCCCCCCCCGGTAGACATACTATACTTCGCAAGGTCATAATTTGTGATTTTGTAAAACTGGCGCACGCTTTCGCTGGCATAACGCCATTCCCTCGTAAGCGGGAATATAGAAAACGAAAATCACTATTTATGCCCTTGCTGAGTATATTTACCTTATTCGTAAGGAATTTTGTTATGACAAGCAGGAACGATTGTCATACTTTCAGAATAGTGTTTATGCGGTAATACAAAGACACCCCTTTGGGGTGTAACAACCGTAGCCCACTGCGTGAGCGGTGGGTTAAAAAGAAACACCTATTGTTTTAGCCCCGTTAGGGGCGGCACAACCCGGATAAGCAGTATAGACCGTGCGCAGGCACGGACAAACAGGGTTTGTCCATGCCACCCACAAAACCGCTTAACTTAACACGTATGGGGCGAGGGGGGATTCAAGTTTTGGGTTTCGGGTTTTTAGTTATTGATGAGTTGCGCAGCGCTTGTGCTGCGGGAGTAAAGAGGGGTTTCCAGTGAACGTTATTATTGCTACCGATTGTGGAAGCACCACGACAAAGGCCATTCTTATTGAAAAGAAGGATGGGGAGTACCGGCAGACGTTTCGGGGAGAATCGCCCACTACGGTTGAAGCGCCCTTTGAGGACGTGACACGCGGCGTCCTAAACGCCTTTGCCGAGGTGGAGGAGCTTTCCGGACGAAAAATCCTGGACGGTGAAAAGATTATTACCCCCGCACAGGGAAACGTCGGCGTGGACATCTACGTTTCCACGAGCAGCGCGGGTGGCGGACTGCAAATGATGGTGGCGGGCGCCGTAAAGACCATGACGGCTGAAAGCGCCCAGCGCGCCGCGCTTGGGGCAGGCGCAATCGTTATGGACGTTATTGCGTCCAACGACCAGCGGCTCCCGCACGAAAAGATCGACCGCATCCGGCACTTAAGGCCGGATATGATCCTCCTTTCCGGCGGCACGGACGGCGGAACCGTTACCCATGTGGTGGAACTGGCAGAGTATATTTCCGCCGCCAATCCAAAACCCAGGCTCGGTATGACCTTTCAACTGCCCGTTATTTACGCCGGCAATAAGGAGGCGCGCGCGAAGGTAAAAGAGATATTGGGTGAAAAGACCTCCCTTCACATTACGGACAATATCCGCCCGACACTTGAGAAGGAGAACCTCTTTCCGGCACGGCAGGAAATCCAGAAGCTTTTTCTCGAACACGTCATGGCGCAGGCGCCCGGCTATAAAAAACTCATGTCCTGGACGGGCGCACCCATTATGCCGACGCCGGGCGCTGTCGGACTCATCATGCAGACTATTGCCAGGAAAAACAATATCACCGTGGTTGGCGTGGATATCGGCGGCGCGACTACGGACGTGTTTTCGGTGTACGGCGAGGTTTTTAACCGCACGGTAAGCGCAAACCTCGGCATGAGCTACAGCATTTCAAACGTCCTGGCCGAGGCAGGGCTTGAGAATATCCTTCGGTGGGTGCCATTCGATATTGACGAATCAGACCTCCGGAACAGGATTAAAAACAAGATGATCCGCCCTACCACGATCCCCCAAACCCTCGAAGAACTGAAGATTGAACAGGCAATAGCGCGTGAGGCGCTCAGGGTTTCTTTTGAACAGCATAAATCCCTGGCTGTAGGTCTCAAGGGGGTGCAAAGGGAACGCGACATCTCAGAGGCATTTATGCAAGACGTCGCCGGTGATACGGTAATTGACCTGTTAAAGCTTGATCTGTTGGTTGGAAGCGGCGGCGTGCTTTCCCACGCGCCGCGCAGGTCGCAGGCGATGCTTATGATGATTGACGCCTTCCAGCCTGAAGGTATAACGAGGATCGCCGTCGACAGTATCTTCATGATGCCGCACCTCGGCGTCCTTTCTACGGTAAACGAACAGGCCGCTACGGAAGTTTTTGTGAAGGACTGCCTCATCTATTTGGGCGTCTGTGTGTCTCTTACAAAAAACAACACCGGCAAACTACGGGAAAAATGTATCTCGTACAAACTCACCATGCCCGACGGTAAAAAGATAGAGGATTCACTCACCTTTGGTGAACTGCGCGTCCACCCGCTCGGCGCTGACCAATCGGCGGAGATCGAGGTCACACCCACAAAATATTTCGACGTCGGCGCAGGAAAGGGCAAGCCCCTTGCGAAAAAGGTCTTTGGAGGGGTTGTAGGTGTTGTCATTGACACCCGCGGCAAGCCCATCGCATTTGCAAAGGATAAAGCGTCGAGGGTAGCGCAGATCCGGCAGTGGACAAAGGCCATCAACGCGTATCCCGAATAAGCAACCGGTAAGCAATTGCAGGTATCGTGTTGTTAAACCCTTTCTCTGTCCCCGTTACAAACCTGCCGCAGTAGGGCGAAGCTTCAGCCTTCGCCTTTGGGGGCGTGTGATTGGGTGCAAACACGCCTGCCCCAGCGATATTGGAGGGCGTGAAGCAAACCGAAAGGCTTGTCCTACGTTTTATGTTTATTTCCAAAGCGCTTTGCGGACCTTAAATACAAATCTTCCACTTTTTTTCTTGCCCAGGGAGTTTTTCTCAGAAATGTCAAGCTGGACTTGATGCTTGGATCATGGTTGAAGCACCGGATATCGATGGTCCTTCCCATTTCTGCCCAACCGTAATGTTCTACCAACCGGGTAAGCACCATTTCGAGCGTGATTCCGTGCAGGGGATTGTTGGGTTGCTCATCTCTATTTCGCTCATTATCAACATTCATACATCTTTTCTCACATTATGAACGTTTCATGTAACGTTACTTTTATCGCTTAACCTAATACCATTATCCTCAATCGTAAGCATTCTTTTTTTATAAAGGGCGCCCACTGCCTTTTTGTACGTTTTTTTGCTGATCCGGAACAATGAATAAATTTTTTCCGGGGGGCTTTTATCTGTTACCGAAATGAACCCGCCGTATCTTTGCAGTGCAGTAATAATGGTATCCGCTACCTCATCGACTTTTTCATAACCGGGTTTGTGCAGGCTAAGATCTATTTTATTATCCGCCCGTATTTTTCTAATGAACCCTTTTATCTTCTGCCCCCTCTTTAACGGCTGAAACACATCGTTAAAATGAAGCACCCCCCAATGCGCATTGTTTATAATGGCCTTGTACCCAATGTCGGTCTGATTGTATATAAACAATCCCACTTCCTGTCCCTCCTGAAGACCGCCAGTGTCTCTGTCAAGATACTTATCCAGTTTCGAAGAGGCTGCGATGCGATTACTGTTATCGAGATACACCCTGACAATGTATGATTTCCCTTCCTGCATCTTGGGTTTTTGTTCACTATAAGGGGACAGCAGGTCTTTGGGAAGCCCCCAGTCAAGGAATGCCCCGACAGGGGTTATCGAAAGCACCTTGAGCAAGGCAATTTCGCCGACCATGGCGTAAGGACGTTCCGTTGTGGCAATAACACGATCTTCTGAATCAAGGTAGATAAAAACCTCAAGCATATCGCCAGCCCTGCAATTGCGGGGAACATACCGATGCGGGAGCAGTATTTCACCCAGCTCTCCACCGTCAAGATAAACACCGAAGTCAACTTTCTTGACAACCGTAAGCTCGTTCACTTTTCCTATCTCTGCCATTTTATACTCTTCCTATTCAGATAAATATTCATCACTCTCATCAAATTTACATTATTATACTTCTGCTCTGGATTTTTAACAACATCCAAAACCATTTCAGCAACAAATTACCCATGTTTTTTCAAAAAACGAAAGTGTTACCTGTGTTATATATTTTCAAAAGAAATATATGCTCATATAGAACAAGGACATAATCGAATTGTTAAGCATGTATGTAGTTAAAATATAACATCTTACTACTTATGCAAAAAACGGTGATGCCGTTTTTACAAAAAATAATTGGCATTTTCCAAAATATTTCGATATACATAATGGACATTTTTGATTTTCGGTCATATAGATACAGGACACCGCCAAATATTTTTCAACTTTAATATATTCACGCGTAGGGACACGGCGCGCCGTGTCCCTGCTTTGAAATTCCTATTATGTTTATAGATAAAAACGAGACTATCAAACCGTTGCCGGACACGGCAAACAACTTACAACCGGACTTGGTAGCGGAAATCAAGCAGAGGCTTGCGTGGTTTGACTATTATGAGAAACATGATAGGAATGCAAGGCTCACCTGCCGTCATTTTGGGATATCGCCGGACACCTTTTACCGCTGGAAAAGACGTTATCAAGCAAATGGGCACCTTTCCCTGTTTGATAACAAAAAGAACCGCAGACCGAAGAAGTTAAGGGAGCCGGCGACTCCCTTACTGGTGGTAAACAGAATACGGGAACTCAAAGAGAGGTATCCCACCTGGGGTAGGAATAAACTCTGGATACTACTTAAGAATGAAGGGATTTATATCTCTACAGCAACCATAGGAAGGATTATCAACAGGCTGCAAAAATCGGGTCAACTGCAAGAATCCATCATTAATAGAATAGGCGAAGAGAAAAAACCGAACGACACTTGCTGTACCGTTACATTGTTTACCAGCGACAAGAAACATAATACCTTTCTCAATGTGTGGAAAAAGTAACCACTGTTTCCCATGAGTTTACCACGCCTGGAAATTTCCAAGTAGGAATACGGCGCACTTTATCCCTACGTGTGAATGCGAAAAAGTCCCCAAAGATTTGGTTAATCTCTTCCACAATTATAGCAAATTTTCTTATACCGTATTCTTTACAAATAAGGTAAAATATTATGTTAATCGGAACCTACTGCGCAAGCGAAGGAGGATGAATTATGACGTTACAGTGGAGCGAAGATTTAGCGACAGGTGAATGTGTCATTGACAATCACCACAAAAACATCTTCAAGGTGGCAAATGACCTGCAAATGGCAATAAATGAGGGTAAAGGGGAAGAGTTTACCGGAAAGATTCTCAAATTCCTGGAATACTATGTTACCGAGCACTTTCGCGCAGAAGAAGATTTTATGTCAAAGTACAACTATTTCCACGGCTATGCGGCCCATAAGGCAGACCATGCGCAATTCATGAAGGATTTCAACGCCTTTAAGAAGGAATTTGCGACAAACGGGGCAAGCGCATCCCTGGCATTGCAACTTCAGTACTGGCTGTTTAACTGGTTGACAATCCATATTGGCAGGGAGGATAAAAAACTGGGGGCGTTCATGCTGGCAAAACAAAAACACAAGGGATAATACAGTCCACGGTTAGGAGCGAATCATTTGTTTTCAATGGCCGAAACGAGTCCACGCCCATTCAAACAAATGCCTCGCCCCTACAACGGCATTGAATTTCCTATACGTTAAATTATGTCGCCTACGGCGACAGCATTTGTAGCGCAGGCGTCCCGCCTGCATTTAAAAAACA
>CAYJPZ010000222.1:0-5448 GCA_964372185.1 uncultured candidatus Brocadiaceae bacterium | reverse complement strand
TTTTAGAAATAAGATTAAAATTTGTGAAAGTGAAGCCAGCGAAACGCAATATTGGCTGGAAGTAATTCTGGAGACAAAATGGTTATCTATAGAAGAAACAAATACCGATTACAAGGAATGCAGTGAATTACTTGCAATTTTTACCTCCATCGGTGCAAAATAAACCACTAACTTTAGTTCACTTTACACTTTAGTTCACTTTAGCCACTTTAGCACACTTTAGCACACTTTAGCACACTTTAATTGCGGCTCCGCTTATGATCTTTGTGTCTTCGTATGAGGAAACGTCAGGAAACAAGACTTGTTGACTATTATGAAAGAGGCGATGAACACTAAACAGAAGATACTCGTTACGGGTGGCGCCGGATATATCGGCTCTCACACCGTGGTTGAATTATTTCATGCCGGCTACCAACCGGTCATCGTGGATAATTTTTCGAATGCGGACAAAAGCGTCCTGGATGGATTAAAGGCCATCACCGGACAAACGGTAACGCTTTTTGAAGGAGATTGCCGTAATGAGCGGTTTCTTAAAAAGGTATTTCAAAAGGAACGCAATATTACAGGCGTTATTCATTTCGCCGCCTTTAAAGCGGTGGGAGAGTCGGTGCAAAAACCGCTTGAGTATTATGGGAATAATGTGGGTTCACTCATAACCCTTTTGAAAACCATGCAGATATTCCGTATTTCTCATCTCGTTTTCTCCTCTTCCTGCACGGTTTACGGGCAGCCAGACAGGCTTCCGGTAACGGAAGAGTCTCCCAGAAAAACAGCAACATCCCCTTACGGCAACACAAAACAGATATGCGAGGAGATCATAGAAGATTTGGTAAGAAGCCAGGCCCCGTTGAAAGTGGTTGCCCTACGCTATTTTAATCCGATTGGCGCCCATCCTTCAGCGCATATCGGGGAGCTTCCTTTCGGTATTCCGAATAATCTCGTTCCCTTTATTATGCAAACAGCCGCCGGAATTCGTGAAAAACTCACCGTTTTTGGCAATGACTACGGCACGCCTGATGGCACCTGTATCAGGGATTACATTCACGTGGTAGACCTCGCAAAGGCGCACGCGCAATCATTGTCTTATTTGGACCGTATAGAAAAGAAAAGTTGTTGTGATATTTTCAACGTGGGAACAGGGCAGGGCAATAGTGTGATGGATGTAATTAAAACATTTGAGCAAATACGGAAAGAACCTTTGAAGTATACCACCGGCCCAAGAAGAATCGGGGACGTGGAGCAGGTGTACGCCAATGCAGATAAAGCGAAAAAGCTGCTTAATTGGAACACAGAATTATCCCTGGAAACGGCGCTTATTGATGCCTGGCGATGGCAAAAGGAATTAAATACTTTACAAGGAATACGATTTTAAAATGAAAGCGCTGATTCTTGTCGGTGGAAGCGGAGAAAGGCTTTGGCCATTATCCAGGAAAAACTACCCTAAACAGTTTTTGAAACTGAATGGAGACACGTCTCTTTTGCAGCAGACAATGGAAAGGGTCTTAGGCGTCGTTTCTCCGGAAGACGTCGTTATGCTAACGAACGATGTTTATAAATTTCTTGTGTTATCAGATTTAAAAGCTGTTCCTTCTATTGGCAACAAGGCGTCCGGTATCCACATGATTTTAGAACCGGTTAGCAGAAACACGGCGCCTGCCATAGCGTTGGGCGTAAAATACTGCATTGAAAAACTGCATTGTAACGAAGATGAGGTTGTGTTCTTATCTCCGTCAGACCATGTAATAAGGCCTGTTGACGGGTTTGCAGAGTACGTACAACTTGCGGAAGAGGTCGCCAAAAAGGGTTTTATGGTAACCTTTGGTGTAAAACCTGACAGACCAGAAACGGGTTATGGATATATAAAATCGGGCAAACAATACCAGACATCAAATAACCAAAATTATTATAAAGTTGAAAAATTTACGGAAAAACCAGATAGTGAAACTGCAAGGCAATATATTAACGAAGGCGGCTATTATTGGAACTCAGGCATGTTTGCCTTCAGGTTGGGAACGATAATGGAAGAGTTAGATAAATATGCTCCTGAAATTGCGAGAATGACTAATTTAAGTTATGAAGAAATGGTATCAAACTTCGACAAAATGTCCGGTATATCGCTAGATTATGCGGTAATGGAAAAGTCGGATAAAGTGATGGTACTGCCGTTAAATTTGTATTGGAATGATATAGGTTCATGGGATGCGCTGTACGATGTACTGGATAAGGATGAAGATGGAAACGTAAAAAAGGGAGATGTTTTCACGATAGAGACAAGGAACACCATGATCATCGGTAATAAGCGGCATATAGCGGCCATCGGCTTGGAGGATTGCATCGTAATTGAAACGGACGATGCCCTATTAATCGCAAAAAAAGGAAAGGCACAAAAAGTAAAGGATATTGTTAGCCATTTAAAAAAAGATTCAAGACATGAGGCAGAAGAACACGTTACCACTTATCGGCCTTGGGGAAGTTATACCATCCTTGAAACAGGTGCGCGACACAAAATAAAAAGAATCCTGGTAAACCCGGGGGAAAAGCTAAGTATGCAGATGCATTATCACCGCTCGGAACACTGGGTGGTTGTAAAAGGGAGCGCGAAAGTAACTATTGGTAATAAAGAGACCTTTGTCCATGAAAACGAATCCGTGTATGTACCCAAATCCACCATGCACAGGCTCGAAAATCCCGGCAAGGTGCCGCTTGAGATAATTGAGGTGCAGAACGGGGAATATACGGGCGAGGATGACATTGTACGATGTGATGATGTTTATGGAAGAACCAAAACGTAGGGTGAAGAATAAACATCATGCCCTTTTCTTTTTGGTGTTTTTTCCCTGTGCAATCTGTATAATGAAGGTTTGACCCCAAGCATTGCTCTGGAGCAAGCATCCTGACGGCAATAGTGCTGTGTCAGGCGGAAACTCCTGCCACAGCAGGGAATTGGTTTTTATGACTTTTAAAAGGAGGTGAAGGTAATTTATGAATGATCGGATTATTATAGACTCTCATATACAGCATGGCAAACCGGTTATCAAGGGAACAAGAGTTCCTGTAGCACGGATTATTGGGGGGCTTGCAGGTGGTATGACTAAGGATGAGATAATACGGGAATATGAGGTGAGCGAGGAGGTGCAGAATGGGGAATACACGGGCGAGGATGATATTGTACGATACAATGATATCTATGGAAGAACGAACGGCTTAGCGTGAGGCAATTATATTTTTAACAATTTTTATCATGAATTGTGTATTCGGCGTTCGGCACAAAAGAGGTAAAATGTGAAAAGCGCCTCTGTATTTATATTTTTAAAAATGTTTCAAAATTGAGGTATCCTTTATGCTCTCTGTACGAACTCTTTATGAACATATTGCATTAAATGAAAAAGGAACGCCGGTTATTGCCGGGACAACTATGAAAGTGGTCGAACTTGTTGTAGAGAAGTTAGCGCATGGATGGAGTCCGGAGGAGTTATATTTTCAACACCCATATCTCACTCTTGGTCAGATATATTCCGCGCTTGCTTATTATGCTGACCACCACGTTGAACTTGAAAAGGATATTGAGAATTCTCTGGAACTGAGCAACAAGCTTGAGAAAGAAACTGGAATATCTCCTCTGGTTGAAAAATTGAAATATAAAGGATTGATTTCGTGATTCCTTTATATAATGAATAATAAAATGTGTCTAGGGAGGTAATGCAATATGAAAATATCTGTGAAAATTGAACTATTTAAAGAAGATGATGCGTATGTGGCAGTATCACCAGAATTAAATGTTTCAAGTTTTGGAGAAACATTAGTAGATGCCAAAAACTCTATAAAAGAAGCTTTGGAAGCCTTTTTTGAGAAATGAGAAATGATGGGGCAACATCGGAAAACTCTAAGGAGGGGTGATAAATATGATAAGGATAGAAGCTGAAGTTAGAGATATAAAGCAGCATTTGATTGAAATTTCAAAAAAGATAGACGACTTAATGTATGACAGAGAGATTACCGCAATGATGAAACTTACGGAGAAATCGTTGTCCGGATTTTTCGAGGATGAAAAGGATATCTATGAAATAACGGATTTGAAGGTTCACTATAAGTGAAAGGTAAAATAGTTCTGGTCCCTTTTCCATTCACTGATCTAACGGCAGCAAAGCTTAGACCCGCTTTAGTGATCCATGAAGGTGAGAAAGATGCAATTATGGCATTTATATCTTCGAAAATCCCGTCTGAACCCTCAGAAGCAGATATTTTAATAACAAAGAGCCACCCTAGTTTTAGAAAGACAGGATTGAAAGTGGATTCGGTAATAAAGCTTGATAAAATTGCCACTGTTCTGAAATATCTGATTGTGGGTGAACTTGGAGAAGTAGATGAAAAACTAAAACAAGAGGTAAATCAGAAGCTAAAAAGGGTAATGGAGATATAAAACAGTCCGTCCTTTCAAAAAGCTAATATCATCGGCAAAGATTCAGGACATAACTATGTGATCCTGACGCGCAAAGAAGGGTTAAAAAGGGTTAAAGAAAAAGGTATTTAGAAAGGTTTCTCTAGAGATATCCTTATTGCTTATGAGGAATATTTTCGATGAAAGGGAATTGGAGAGTAATCTAAAGGGCTTCTTTGAAATAGGGAGGCAGTATTTTGAAGAGGAAGAGGGGTTAAGGTTTCTGGAAAGTGTAATCAGATATCTATACAATGCGCCGGAAATAGCGGTGGAACAAGTTATAGATATCATAAAGGAGATATCGGAGGAAGGAGGTAGATTGAGTATGACAATAGCAGCTAAGTTAATAGAAAAAGGTAAAATTGAAGGCAAGAGAGAAGGGGAGAGGAAAGGCAAGATTGAAGGCAAGATTGAAGGACTAAAAGAGGCAATAGCGATTGGTTTGGAGTTGAAGTATGGGGTTGAAGGATTGAAGCTTCTTGAAAAGATTATAAATATGGCATCAATTGAGAAGTTAGAAGCAATAAAAGAAGCCGTGAAGATATCAAAGAATAGGGAAGAAATTGAAAAATTGATGTGAGTGTTCTCTTTGTCAATAGGGTTAGGCGCGCCACGTGAAATTTCGAGTGACTAAAGTGACTAAAGTGACTAAAGTGATCTAAAGTTTAAAGTGTCTAAAGTTATGGATAATAAAGAATTTGCTAAGGGTCTCGAAAAGAGGACTCGACAATTTGCGGTACGTATAATTCGATTATCCACAACGTTACCGAATACGCCGGAGGGAAGGGTCGTAAGAAATCAAATCACAAAATCAGGAACTTCCATTGGCGCTAACTACAGGGAAGCCAATCGAGCCAGAAGCAAGGCTGATTTTAGAAATAAGATTAAAATTTGTGAAAGTGAAGCCAGCGAAACGCAATATTGGATGGAAGTAATTCAAGAGACAAAATGGTTATCTTTAGAAGAAACAAATACCGATTACAAAGAATGCAGCGAATTACTAGCAATTT
>CAYJPZ010000221.1:0-5451 GCA_964372185.1 uncultured candidatus Brocadiaceae bacterium | reverse complement strand
TGCCATTGTAAACCCCCTTTATAAGAAATAAACCGGAGTTTACTATATTTAACTTGTTTTTGCAAGTAAACACTAGCTGGCAAAACCCCTTACGACTGTTTTCCCCGGGAGATAGCCATCTCCCATTTGGAGAATGACCAAAAGGTATTCGCTGCAAAGGCGCCTATGGAATTCGATGAGATTGCGCTTCAAGCCGATGGGACGGTGCATTCATATCTCTCCATCAAGTTCCCACTATTTGATTTCTCCGGGGCCGTGTATGCGGTTTGTGGTATCTCAACGGACATCACCGAACGCAAGCAAACGGAAGAGAAACTGAAAAGTACCCTTATAGAAAAGAATAAAAACATCCAGGATATGAAACACCTGCTGGAGTTCTCCGCCTTTATAAAGGGAGAAATTTCGAAATTCCTTGTTTGAGTATCGAAAACCTGGCTTGTTTGTCTATATTATAGTAGAGGCATATCTTTTTTGCAGAGGTTCAGCCACGGGCGCTTGTCACGTATTGTAGGAGATTTTTCAACAACCCTGTGTTTGTCGCAAAATGAACGTGCGCGTAAGAGGCCAATATGCGGTTGTGCTGAATTCCATCACGTTTTGTCTTTTTATCTCCGTATCGGGCCACGGTGTATGCATAGATAGTATCATCCGGCGACTGTAACGAAGACCAGTGAAACTCATGCGCCCTGAAGGTATCACCTGTTTTACATAACAAATTATTACGAACGGCCTTCACCGTGATGTAACCAAGTCCCTGCCTCGTATTCTCCATTTTTGTAGCGCCTTTTAATATGCCGCACATAGCGTGGCTATTTCCCTTAAAATCGATCAAGCGCTCAAGCAAATACATCATGCCACCGCACTCTCCATAGATCACGGCGCCTTTCTTGTAAGCACTTCGCATGGATTCCTTCATTGTAGCATTCGCCGCCAGCATCCCTGCGTACATCTCCGGAAAACCACCACCAAGATATATTCCATCGATGTCTGCCGGAACGTATTTGTCGTATAAAGGACTGAAATACGCAAGTTCAACCCCAAAGGCCTCCAGGAGGTCAAGATTGTCCTGATAGTAAAAGTTAAATGCCTCGTCAGATGCGACCGCAAACCGTAACGGGAATTTCTCAGTAATCCCGTCAAATATGGTTCTCTGAAACGGAGGAACAACCCCGCTGGAACCGGCCAGACTAATCAATTTGTCGATATCTACCGCGTCGGACATGGCTTTGCCAATTTCATGATACGTGGATTTTGCAAACACCTGTTCCACAGAGGGTACCAGTCCCAGGTGCCGCTCTGGCAATGTGATTTTATCCTCAAAAGGAAGGTATCCAAGCACCGGTGCCTCGCAGGTATCTTCGATGGTTTTCTTTACGGCGGCATAGTGCCGCTCACTTCTGATTCTGTTTACAATGACGCCACTAATCTTCAAACCTTTATCAAAGTTTTTGTATCCCAGGACGACGGCGCCTGCGCTGCGCGACATGCCCCTGGCGTCCAAAATCAGCACAACAGGCGTATTCGTAATCTTTGCAACGTGCGCAGAGCTGCCGGATTCAGTGCCGTCCATGCAACCGTCATACAACCCCATGACACCCTCTATTATCGCAATGTTTGCCCCGTCTCTCGCATGATCAAACAATTCCAGGCACACGTCTTTGTTCATAAGCCACGTATCCAGATTGCGTGAAGGTCTTTCCGTAATGGCGGTATGGTGGGAGGGGTCGATATAATCAGGCCCGACTTTATATCCCTGTACAACCATCCCCCTTTCCTTCAATGCAGACATCAAACCCAGGGTAATAGTTGTTTTGCCAACGCCACTGTGGGTGCCGGCAATCATGAGTCTTGGATAGTGTAATGTATTTGAGTTCATAATTTCATCCAGCCATACCCTTGGTGGCACAGGCATCTTGCCGGTGCCTTCCCGACACGTTTTTTCTTGTAGCGCCGATCTTTATGGTCGGCATTGGCGGTGGATAAGCCCCTCTTTTTTTTTAACAAATAAACACGCACCATCATAGTTCTTTTGAAAGCACATATCAGGCCGCTCCTACGGAGCTTTATTGATGTTTCAATTCCATTGCTACAAACAGGTCACCTCTCCGGGGTTACATTCATTATTCCCCTCCTGCATTCTCATTTGTGTTTGTACTTTTGTGGATTACAAAACAGGCACGAACAAACAAATATACAATAAAACTACATGGGTTATCTTTTAGTGAGTCGATGTCCATGTCTGGTATTTGAGGGAACCGGACAGTGTGCGGAATGATGTAGACGCCGGTTAGTGGGGTTCTATAACAGCCATTTTTGCTTCCAGGGCTGCAAGGCGTTCACGAATTTGGATAGCAGTTTCAATCTTATCATCAAGGGAGTCTATTTTGGAATCCAGCCTTTTGATCTCTGTCGTCAAAACTGTTTTTAAGGAACTTATTTCAGAAATTATTTCAGATTTTACAGAATCAATCCTTTTGTCTACAGAATCAATCCTGTTATCCAAGCGTTTTATTTCTACCTGGATTGATTTTAACTCAGGGGCTACAATGTCTTGTAATGCTTGTTTTACCTGTTCGTAAACACTCATATTATTTCCTGACCCTTGAAATTGCACTGGCGATGCTGGTACACCTAACAACAACGCAAAGTATACTTATAAGCAACACGAAAACATTATATCAATTCGATAGGACTCTATCAATACAAAAAAGGGGTGGTAAAAATACGCAGGTCGTTGTAATGTTGCGTACCCACGCCGAAGCGTGGGTACGCGTTGAAAAAGTAGCACAGGCTTCCAGCCTGCATGAAAAAACAAGAGTAACAACTTAGTTGATAATTATCTACCCTGCATAATCAAAAAGCGCTAAATACCATAGCTTATACTGAAAAGGATGCTGAAATCCAACTCCTGATGCTGTCCGCCCAATGCCTGATAAAAAGGAATGGGGGCGGATAACGTGGTCGTTAGCTGTTCTGTTATTTGTGATGAAATGCCTGGCGCAAAAAAGAGGGTTGTTCCTCCTGAATCATAAACAGTCTCACCTGCATGTTCGTCCTTGTTGGCAAATTGAGAAATCATCTCTGAAATGAAGCTAAAGGTTGGTTTATCCTCTCCGGAAATGATATTAAAGGTAGCTCCTACGGTTGCCCGAACAATGTCACCAAATTCATAATCCTGCTCTCCCTCTGTTTTCAGGTGATACAGGCAACTGCCATCCAGGATAAGCCAATGATTGATTTTCTTGTTGGCGGAGAGACCGAATATATAGTCCAAAGACCCGGTGCCAGGCTGTAGTTCCGGCTCATACTTCTCCCCGGATTCATTCCTCTCATTTGTGGCACCCGTGGGTATTTTAAAACCGAAAATACCGGCCAACCCGAATTGTTTATCATAGAACTTATATTTTCCCAGGAGAATCGAGTCTCCGGGGCCGGTAGACGTTTGGTCTTCTCCCAAAAGTTCATGATCATGCACTTCCTTAGAACGCCTTTCAACATAAGGCAACTGGAGGCTTACAGAAAAGGCATCAGTAATGCCATAACCGAGAAAGACACTGTTTGTAATGTCGTTTTGCCGCGCGTGCGCGTCCCGCCCTTCCTCATGTAGCTCATGCGCTTTATGAACATCAACCGATTCCCAGTCCTGGTACTCAAGCATATAGCCCAAGGTAAACTTATTCTTAGCCGGCGCTTCAGCAGCCGTTGGATTGATAGCGCCCGTCGTTCCTCCAAATCCACCCAGGGTACAAAGGTCACAAGCAATCGCCTGATCTTTGTAACTCAAGGTAAGCATAACCACCCATATAACTACGTAAATGATGCGATACTTTTCTAATAAAAAACGCTTCATAGTTACTCCTTTCCATAAAAAGCTGTTTCGTTTAATGCAACGTATGGGAATTTCAAAGTAGGGACACGGCGCGCCGTGTCCCTACGTGTGAATACAAAAAAATCGCCGGATGCCTCATTATGCATCCAACATGCTTTTCCGGGAAACGTTCCACCCTTAAAAAGGGTGGAACAGACTCCCCTAAACAGGGCTGCCCAAACCCACGATTAAAACGTCCACACAATGGCAGCCATTGCCCGCCAATCCACTACCTGCTGGGTTCCTCTCACATTCTGGTATAACGGTTGTTGAAATTTAAGGTCGACATTACAACCGGTTTTTGGAACTTTTACTTGAATTGCTGGGGTGACGGCAAGGGAGGTAATACCAGTGTTGTCCGGATTGTCCAGAAGCGATACATCCGGTCTTGAATACTTGCCGTCATGGTCGGTATCCTGTCCTGCATAGAGTCCATTAAGTTCGAGACCGGGATAAAAATAGTCGGTCACCTGATATCTTCCTATAAGGTCTAGGGATATCTTGTCACCAAATTCGTAGCCTTCATCACCTTCTGTCGTCATTTGATACAGCAGGTTGGTCTGAAATACCACCGGAGAAAACGTTTGCATATAATTAATGAGAAAAAGGGGATCCCATGAACCGCTGCCCGGTTGCATCATGGCGTGAACAAGGGTTCCCGAGTCGGTCTCCTCGTCATTTTTTCCTGTGGGAGTTTTCACGCCTATTCCCCCTGTAATCTTTTTTGTCGGAAGTTCATGATCGTCCTCATAGATTTGATAAAGACCCATAAGTGTCATGTCCCCAAGACCTTCTACGGTGTCCATCTTCATATCCATAGTCATATCCATGCCCATATTATTTCTCGTTAATTTTCTCATGTACATGTCGTTTATAACATAGGGAACCGTAGCCAAAATGTTGATGCGGTCTGTAATAGAATACGTGCCAAGCAGGCTGTACTTCTGCATAATCATCCTTGTTGGGATGGAAAAACTCTCTTTCTTCATAGGCATCTTAGACCAATCTTCAGATGCATTCTCCAGCGCCGTATCATGGGTAATGCCATTGCTGCCATCCTTTATCGTCTTCATATTGGAGTATTCATACTGAAGAGAAAGTCCAAAATTCGAAGCGCCGGTAATATCAGAGGTAGTGGCATCAATGATGGATCTTGATTGACAGCATTCACCGCTTGCATAAGCCGCGCCGGTGGTAAAAACAAAAAACAATAACAGTACGCCAAATATCTTCATATATCTCCTTGTGTGCTTGTATTTCATTAAAACGATTGGATAGGAGAAAATCACGCTCCGCGATTGGAAACGATAATGCTATTCCCATTTGTCTAGGAAAATCCGGCAAAGACCGCTAACAAATATGGCCTACTCATAATAGTAACGGTTATAAGGGGTAGTAATCTTCCCTGGTACGTTACGCTATTACTTTTATTGCCATGAGTGATATCAATCCACACCACGTTTTGTCAGAAACAAAAATGTTAAAAATAATATTAATGATTTTGTCTGAACGGGGGATTATATGAGATGCCGCGGCGGTTTCTTGGGAAGAGAGATGAATGCTTCTGGGGGGGGAAACGATAC
>CAYJPZ010000220.1:0-5545 GCA_964372185.1 uncultured candidatus Brocadiaceae bacterium | reverse complement strand
ATTTGTTGCTTGAAATACAGAGGCAAAAAGAATAAAATCAGACGAAAGGATTGATACCGCCATGCAAATCAGAGAACGCCTGGCAATTGTTGAGGCAAAACTTGCAGACATGGAACGATAAAGAATTCAAAACAATCCAAAACCCGAAACTTAAAACTTGAAACTAGACAACCCCCTTTCATACAGCTAAAATCTAACTATGAAAAAATCCTTCATCCTCCAACTTCTATTCATTCCCCTTTTCTCTTATTCCACTGCCTTTGCAGTAGAAACTGCGCCGAGGATCAGCGACAGGGAGATAATAGAGGGGCTGTCAAATATCCGTGGCGATGTAAAAGAATTACGGGCTGAAATAAAGAGATTAGATGAAGGGCAGAAGGCAACTGCAAGCGAATTACGGACAAGTATTAGTGGCAGTGCAAACGAATTACGCGCAACTATCAGCGGCAGCGCAAACGAATTACGAACTGAAATAAAAAGACTTGATGAAGGGCAAAAGTCGAGTGCAAACGAATTACGAACTGAAATAAAAAGACTTGATGAAGGGCAAATGTCGAGTGCAAACGAATTACGGACTGAAATAAAACGGCTTGATGAAGGGCAAAAGTCGCTTGAGAAACGGTTTGACGACATGAACAACTCCGTAAACCGTCGGTTTGACGTCCTTCAATGGATGTTAGGGATTTTCATTACCGTTGCCATTTCACTGATGGGTATTATGGGACGGATACTCTGGACTCAGCAGAAAAGGCTGACACAAATTGAGACCACCCTTGAAGCGCAGAAAAAGGAGATATCCTTCATAAAAGCCCTTATCGAAAAACTCCAGGGCCTCATCGAAAAACTCCTTCCGCCCAGAAGCGTGCTGTAAGCAAGACCACAGCAGGCAGGTCAGGCATATTGAGCTGCGCCCGCATTTTGAATGTTCTGATTGCAGGCCTGATTAGGTTTAAAAAAACAAAAACCCAACAACTGGATAACCGCAAATACCGTTTGGTAGGAGCCGTCTCCTGACGGCGATTGGCAATGCGCGACGGCGAGCAAATACCAGGTCGCCAGCAGGAGTTGGCTCCTACAGCAACATTGAAATTCCTATACATTTTATACATTTAAAGGAGTATAATGACTGCAAAAGAGTTTTTGAACATTGTTGCCAATGCGAAGGATGATTTTTTAGGGGACTTTCTTTACATCCTGAAGGGAAAGAATATACCATTTTGTGTAATCGGCGGTCTTGCTGTCAACGCATATACTGAGCCTGTAGTCAGCCTTGACCTTGATGTAGTTATTGTCATGAATAAAATAGACGCCCTTCTTCCATTCCTGAAAAAACGCTACACTGTTGCGGAGTATCCCAACAGTATAAATATTGCCGACTCCGCATCCGATCTCCGCATACAGATACAGACAGACATGCGGTATCAGCCGTTTATTATCAGAGCAGTGCAGAAAAAAGTCCTGGGATATGACATGCCCGTTGCAGTGATAGAGGATGTGCTCCAGGGCAAGGTCTGGGCCGCTATGGATGAAACGAGGCGGCCGAGCAAGCGCCAGAAAGACCTGTCTGACATGATGCGCCTTGTAGAAACAGATGCGGGGTTGATGCCGCTTATACCTGACACTTTAAAAGAAAAGTTATTTCGCTGAAATAAAACGACTTGATGAAGGGCAAAAGTCGCTTGAGAAACGGTTTGGTGAGCGTTTTGACGTCCTTCAATGGATGTTAGGGATTTTCATTACCGTTGCCATTTCACTGATGGGTATTATGGGACGGATACTCTGGACTCAGCAGAAAAGGCTGACACAAATTGAGACCACCCTTGAAGCGCAGAAAAAGGAGATATCCTTCATAAAAGCCCTTATCGAAAAACTCCAGGGCCTCATCGAAAAACTCCTTCCGCCCAGAAGCGTGCTGTAACACCGGCTTTCGCCTGTAGAACGAAGCGCTGCTTCGTTCTATAGCCTTGATCATTTATGAAGTGCGAAGTTCCGTTGGAGTTGAGGCGCAAACCCTAACAGATGATTGAATGCCATGAACAGTTGAAGGTTGGGTTTTGCTTCACACAAGTCAACCTACCCGGCTTGGTAAGGAAGACCCTGGTTATATTCTCCACACCTGTGTACCGTTGTTAACAGACACATTTAAAGATATAATGAGTCAATACCATCGTTCCTTTTTAAAGCCCTTTGGGTGAGATAGGTTTCATACCGTTACAGGAGGTTTTGGTGAGTGTTATCGCGGGGATAGTCCGTTTTTCCGGAGAGCCGGTAAGGGGGGAGGAGTTGGGACCGGCGGCAGCGCGTCTGGCGCTTCCCGGAGTGGGAGAAGCTGTGACCTGGCTTCAGGGGGGCGTGGGATTGCTGGTGCGGCAGCGGGTGGTGACCCCGGAAGATTTGGCGGAACGGCAACCCTGGGTAGGGGCTGGTGGACGGTTGGTACTCATTTATGACGGACGGTTAGACAACCGGCCGGAGGTGGTGGCTTCTCTGGGTCTCTCGTTGGGGCCGGGAGAAGTGATGCCCGATGGATTACTGTTGATGAAGGCTTTTGAGCGTTGGGAAAAGGATGCGTTTCAGCGGATAATCGGTGATTTTGCATTGGCTCTCTGGGATACCGCGCAACGCCGCCTGTTGCTGGCAACTGATCACATGGGGCTGCGTCCCCTGTATTATCACCATGGGCGGCAATTTGTGGCCTTTGCCACCACCTTTCCCGCCCTGCTGGCTTTGCCTGGGGTACCGCGCCAGATTGATGAACTGGGGGTTGCAGATTTCCTGATATTGAATACCAACCACCCGGTGGAGACCTTTTATAGAGGAGTGCGTAGGGTTCCCATGACAAGTTATGCGCTGTTTGATGAAAGGGGGATGCGTGTTACCCGGTATTGGCAATTGGATTCCACCCGTCGTGTTAGCTTGTCCCCCCATGACGACTAATTGGAGGCAGGGCGAGAGTTGCTGGACCGGGCGGTTGCCTGCCGGTTGCGCGCCCTCAAGCCGGTGGCTTGTACAATGTCAGGCGGGTTGGACTCTTCAGCGGTGGCCAGTACTGCTGCCCGACTGTTGGCACCACAACCATTACAGGTAGTAACCGCCGTTCCTCACCCAGGGGCAAAACTCCCCCCGGTAGGACCTCATTCCTACCCGGATGAATCCCCCTATGTTACGGCTATTACCAACATGCACCCCAACATGGCGCTGTCTCTGACCAGTTCTCCCTCTCCCCATTGGATTGAGATGGATCCGACTTCCTTTTTTGATCGGGCAGGATTGCCCGCACGTAACATAACCAATATTGGTTGGTTTTTCCCTGCATTTCAAAAGGCGCTTGATGTCGGCAGCACGGTATTGCTGGGCGGAGACGCAGGTAATGCAGTATGGAGTTGGAACGGTTTACGAGGGTTGTGTGACTTGGCACGTCGTGGCCAATGGATTGCTCTAGTACGGGAACTGAACTATCTAAACCAGCATCAGTTCAGTTGGTACAAGGTATTGTACCGCCAGGTGCTGGAGCCGCTGATTCCCTCTGAACTAATAAAACTGTTCCGTAAGGCAAGGAATAAACGGGGAGAGTTTTGGCATTCCTACTCTGGCATCAATCCAGCGTTTGCCAAGAAAAACAAGTTGGTGGAACGTTGTCGGCAATCCAATTTTGACCCATTGTATCGGGGTCCCGCTGATGGACAGGAGCTTCGACTCCACATGTTTGCTTCTAATGCGCACGCAAGTGATATACGTTCAGCCATACAGTCTGTAACTGGAATTGAAAGGCGATCGCTGCCGTACCCAGAGTATTGCGGGATATCCATGATGTGGCTGTGGGGGTGGAGACGGTATGGGGATCGTCAGCCTTCATACCAACCAGGTCGTGGTTGTGTGAGGGGGTTTGGCTGAGGTTAAGGGTAACAGATGGTACTCCTGCGGTTTTTCCTAAATTATATGGTGTCAAACCTGGACCGGACCCGGCGCCAATGGGAACTAAGCCAACACCTTCTGATGTGTCTAGATTTGGCAAGGCAAATAACGGCCGGCCATCTCCGCCGTAAGTATTACCGATTACAGCATAAAGGGCCTGGTACTGTTGAATATTCAACATTCCACCATTACAGGGGAGCCAGCCCATTGGGTAAAAATTGTTTGCAAAGATACGGATCTCACCAATAAATGGTTCAGACATAGCGCTTTCTCCTTAATCTTGAAAATTGGGATAGATACCGTTAGTGGCGATGATATAACGAAGCGCAATAGATGGCACCCGGTTTTCATGAGGTTGATTACCACCTGCCATGGTGACAGTATCAGAATTGAGTACCTGGTCAACGGAACCTGATAATGGTTCGGTGGCATAAAACTCTCGGGGTGAGGGATTAGCCAGTGCCAACCCATCTGGCAAAGCACTGGTTGCATTATTGCCAGAGACATTGAACGGATGATTGTGGGCCGGGATTTGGGCGGTACCCAATGTGACGGTTTCATTGCCGCCGGGTACCCCAAGCACCCGATTGGTAAGGTTTGGGCCTTGCCCAACGTGGAGAGGGGCGCGCCCCCTCAGGTCAGGCAGTTTGAAGGTGGTAACCTCGTCACCGCCATAGGTCGCCCCGATCAGGGAGAACAAGGCTTGGTAGTTATTAACGGAGAGAGATTGTCCTTCACAAAACATCCAGTTGGCTGGCGGCTCATTCCGCGCCCCAGCGAACAGTCGTATTTCACCGACATAACAGTCAGCCATAAGAAAACTCCTTTGCTGGTAATAAAGTATCAGGGACGGGGGGGATAGATACCCACCACGGCAATGCAAAAAGTAACGGCCAAAAACGGCTGCATATTGCTGTGCGCGCCTCCACTACCCGTAGTTGAAACGCTGGTTGGATTGATTGCCAGTAAATTATTACTGCCGGCAAAAAGTGGCGGTGAAACGCTATTGATTGCGGCGGGCCCTGCCAAATGGTTGCCAAGCCCGGTATTTTTATTGCCTGCAGCATTTACTACACCGACCGAGTGGTTATGGGATGGCATACTTTGAGTGGTAAGGGTAACGCCTTCTGCACCGCCCTTTACTCCAAGTTTGTAATCAGCGTTGTTATAGGTTGCTTGCACCGCTACCCGCCCGCGCAGGTCTGGAAGGGCAAAGGTCGTTTTAGCATCCCCACCATAGGTAGTAAGCAATAGTGAATACAATGCCGGGTTTTGGCTGATGGGCAACAACTGACCGTTGCACGCTGCCCAGCCTTGCGGTATTTTTCCAAAGGCAAATAGTGAGATTTGTCCAGTAAATGGATCCATTATTGATGACTCCTCCTTTTGGTTTGGTTAATGCTATCGCAAAGTAAAAAAAATTCCCGCTTAATATCCGATTACAATAAATATGTCAAGACATTTTTATTATGAAAAACAAACTAAATCAGGCCTTCGGCGGCTTTTAATAGTGTAGTGGCAATTCATGAATTGCCACTACAGAGTTGGTTTGAAATTCCTATACATTCATGCAGAGCGAAGAGCTTCTTCGCTCTACAACAGGCCCGAAGGGCAGAAAGAATATAGCCAG
>CAYJPZ010000219.1:0-5568 GCA_964372185.1 uncultured candidatus Brocadiaceae bacterium | reverse complement strand
CCCCCCCTACTTTGAACACGGTAGAGGAACCCACCCCTGGCCCCTCCCAGTGGGTGAACTGTTACAGTGTTTTGGCTATTTTATTATAGGCTTTACGGGCAAAGTAAAGGTGAAGGCGCTTCCTTTCCCATATTTGCTTGTTACCCGGATTTTGCCCCCATGCAGTTCGATGAGACGTTTCGTGAGTGCCAACCCAAGACCTGTTCCTTCATAGCGGCGGGCATGCGAGGCGTCTAACTGGCGGAACGTCTCAAATAAGTTGTTCATGTCTTCTGGTTTGATGCCAATGCCTGTATCGCTGACGGCAATCTGAATGTGATGATTGATATGGGTGGCATTAACGGAAATCAGGCCATTTTCCGGTGTAAACTTGACGGCATTGGATAACAGATTATACATAATTTGCTTGAACTTTACTTTGTCAGCGGTTACGTCAGGGATATCCTCACGGATATGGGTTTGTATGTGAATGCCTTTCTTATGGGAAAAACCAATAATGGTATTTAACACCTCGTTTACGGCCTCATTAACAGGGAATTCTTCATAGTGAAGTTCTAATTTTCCGGCCTCAATCTTTGAGAGATCGAGGATGCTGTTAATCATATTGAGCAGATGTTGACCGCTGCTGTGAATATCGCCCAGATATTCTTTCTGCTCGGCGCTCAACGTGCCAACTACTTCATCTTTCAGTACCTCTGCAAAACCGATAATTGAATTCAGCGGGGTGCGGAGCTCGTGTGACATTGTTGCTAAAAATTCCGATTTAAGTCTGTTGGCCTTTTCCAGTGCACTATTTGCCTTTTGCAGTTCCGTAGTTCGTTCTGCAACCTTTTTTTCGAGCAGGGCATTCAGATCCTGAAGTCTCGAAATACGGATAAAGTCAAGCCATGAAGCCACGTCTTCATACTCGGCGACATTGAGACCTTTCTTTTCTTCATCGGGGTTTACCCGAATGCCCAGGGTCTTTTTAAGACACCAGAAAAAAAGCATTCCCAGTCCAAATGACCAGATGAATGCTATTCCAACACCAATTGCCTGCACGCCAAGCTGATGCAGCCGGTTCCCATTTTCTACAAGAAGGGTTGTTTTTTCGGCAAATGGCACTACGCAAAGGGTGCCTATGACGCCACCCACTCCATGAACTGCAACGGCGGCAACAGGGTCATCGATTTTTAGTGTTTTCTCGATGAAGTCCTGGGCCAGAATGGATAAAATACCGGCAATTATTCCGATATAGATAGCGCCATCGGGTGTTACCCTGCTTGAACCTGCCGTTATGGCTACCAGACCGGCCAATATAGCCGTGAAGAGTTTGCCGGCATTGAGCCGTCTTTCCGTTACATAATTGAATATGAGCGCAGAAACTCCTGCTGCAGCCGATGCCATGTTTGTGTTGGTAATGACGAGTCCAATATCAGCACCGGCACGCAAAAGGCTTCCACCATTAAAACCGAACCAGCCAAACCAGAGGAAGAAGGTGCCCAACGTGGCCAAAGGGACGTTATGTAATCCCATGCGATTTGAGGTGCCATCCGGGTTGTACTTGCCAATTCTGGGTCCCAACACCAGAGATCCGGCAAGGGCGAACCATCCGCCAATTGAATGCACGACGGTGGAACCTGCAAAATCAATAAATCCCCATTTCCCCAGCCAACCGGACTGCTCCGGATAAAAGAGATTTCCCCATGCCCAATGTCCAAAAATCGGGTAGATAACGCCCACCATGAATGCAGGACCTATGACATTGGGGATAAAACCTGAACGTTCTGCTATAGCGCCTGATACTATCGTGGATGCCGTGGCGGCAAAGACCAGTTGATAAAAGAAGAAGGTATATGCCAGGCTGCCGGTGTGTGATGACACTCCGCCGGCAAAAAAGTGGTTTGTGCCTATCCAGCCTGTATGGCTTATGCCAAACATGAATCCGAATCCTGCGGTATAAAACATGAGGGAGGACACAAGGAATTCTACCAGGTTTCTGATAGAGATGCTGATGGCGTTCTTGGATTGCGAAAAGCCGGCTTCATACGAGGTAAATCCCAGTTGCATGAAGAATACCATACAAGCAGCCACCATGACCCAGACATGATTGACATTTATTTGTATACTTTCCATTTTGCATCCAACCATCCGTTCCAAAGGCAAGGCTAAAGCCTCGCCCTGCTTTACCTATTAGACACAGGCTCCCACTTCGTAATCTTGTTCCCTTTTAAAAAACACACAACTCCCAGTAACGTCCCGCAATTTCCCACACAAAAATAGTAAGCAAGCGCGGTCATCTTCTTTACCACCTTCCATCCGGAAAACCGCCTGAATAAAATTTTATAAGAAGCGGCAAAAGAATAAAATACGATTTGCAGGAATAAAAACAGCTCCATCAGGTTATTATGAAAGGATAAAAATACGTTTGAAAAGAAGACCAGGAGCAGGCAAAAGGGCATTACCCTCCGTAGTACCTTATTTATGAAAAGAATTATTGCAAATGTACCATATTTGAATGGATTCAGCAATTCCCTCATTAAGTAGAGACCCATGAGGCTGTTCGATACGATTCGCCGCCGCCTTTCAATCTCGTGCCTGGTGCTTTTTGAAGGCGGCTCTATGTATGCCTTTGCCTCAGGCTCGTACAGAAAACGATGACGTTGTTGCACAACCGACAAGCAGACGTATAGGTCATCCGTTACCCCCGGTGGGAGTGGCTTATACAAATTTCTCCGTATGGCGTATAACGTGCCGTCATTGGAAGATATGCTTCCGGTAAGGCTTTCCAGCTCTTTAATCGCTTTCTCGAACCTAATATGGTAGGTCTGTGACGTCGACATGTCCAATCTGACTTTAAGGAGCGACTTTTCCGCGCAGACGCCGCCAACCTCCGGATCACTAAAGTGCTTGACCATGGTCAGTACGGTGTCTTTATCAAGCAACACGTCTACGTCGGAAAGTACCAGGATGTCTCCCTTGCATTCTTTAACCGCCCGGTTAAGCCCATTATTTTTTCCTTCATGGGCGGATGAAGAAAAAATACGAATTTTTTTGTTAAGAACGCTTTTTGCGTTTTTTACCGTATTGTCGGTTGAACCGTCGGAGAAAAAAACAATCTCGTGATCTTTCGATGGAAAACTGAGCGAAAGGGAATTTTCGAGTTTTTTAACGACACAATTTTCTGCATTGCGGGCAATGATAACCAAACTTACTGATGGACTGTAACCGGGAGAATACCGTACAGGTTTCCTTCCCTTTACAAGATACTTAATCCAAATCATGAAAGGATTCACAATAAGAACAAGTAAAATGAGCAGGAGGGAAAACACCCATATAAAAAAACTTATCAGCACTATTGTATTTGTCATTATGTGCAATACCTATAAAAATCCAGGCCTGTACCACGCCAACCCGTGCCCCATTCAGACCAACTACCCAATTCAATAACACCCTTTCCCGAAACCCGAAACCCTCATCGTTGCCGTTGTATCTGCATGAATGCATCTAATATTTGAGGGTCAAACTGCTTACCACGGTTCTTTAACAGTTCCTCAATGGCCGTGTTGTCCGCAACGCCCTTCCGGTACGCCCGGTCTATCCTCATGGCAAGGTAGGTGTTTACCACCGCAATAACCCTGGATTCTATCGGTATTTTCTCACCTTTCAGGCCATTGGGATAACCGGTGCCATCCCAGCGCTCGTAGATGGACGCGATTACCGGCGCGACCATCTCGAGGTTATGGATACTCGATACTATTTTTATTCCAATCTCGACGTGCCTTTTTAGAGTTTCAATCTCCTCCGCCGTCAGCTTATCACGTTTGCCCAGTATTTCAAGCGACACGCCCAACTTGCCGATATCGTGTAACATACCGCCCATTTGGATTTTATACAACGTTTCATCAGGCAAGCAGAGATATTTTCCCAATCTCACCGATAAGCTGGAAACCAATTTAGAATGATTTCTGGTTCTCATATCCTTATGGTCGATCAGGCTCGCCAAGGAATACGCAATCTTATTACTGATCTCTTTTTCAAATGCCTCGGTGATTTCAAAGACGCCCTCCTTGTACGGTTTTTCACGCAACAACCTTTCGTAAGTAAGGCATTGATCGTCACGCAGCGTCTTGCACTCATACAGGGCATAATCCGCTTTTGCCAAAAGCTCCACAAATTCAGGGCCGGCGCAGTCTATACAGGAAATCCCGAAACTCATAGTGATATCAATAGGCAAGTCCTTTAATCTTGAGTTCTCCTGGTGATTGATTTCCACAATCCTCTTTATAACCTTTTTCACCATCATTTCTGCGCCGTAACAATCGGTGCCGGGAAGGATTATCATAAACTCGTCCCCGTCAGTGCGGGACGCTATATCCGTTTTTCTGACCGTTTCTTTTATAATGGTTCCTATTTGCTGAAGAACGACGTCACCAACGTGACGTCCAGCCTTGTCGTTAATGATTCTGAAGTTGTCAATATCTCCGTTAACAACGGCAAAGGTGTCATAGTCCCCCCTTTTTACCCTTTTAATCTCTTCCTCAAGCCGCATCGTTGCGTAACTGCCGTTCCTGAGGCCGGTCAAGGTGTCATTGATAGCGTTCTTCTTAATTTCTTCATACAGTAGCAGCAAGAGCTTTTCCTGCAAGTCATGCCGTTTCTTTTCCCACGCAGTCCGGACACTGGTCTTTAATCTTTCAGCGTCTAATGGCTTTGGAATGAAATCGTAAGCGCCTCTTTTAATAGACTGAACGGCCATGTCGATGTCGGGATGGTCTGTAACAAATATGACGATTACGTCAGAACTGTTTGCCTTCATGTTCATGAGCGGGATAATACTGTCTTTATCGGGAAACCGGCTATTTACAACGATTATTTCAAAACTACCTTGCTTAACCAGTGAAAGTGTTTCCGTTTCATTTGAGGCTGCCACAAGGTCGTAACCGATTTCTTTTATTGCGTTTTCTATGATGCTTCTGCAAGACGTATTGTTTTCAAGCACCAGGACCTTTGGTGTTTTTGTCAATTCTTCCTGGGATTTTTCGGATAGATGCTTTTGGTAGACAGCGGTATCCACCGTTTTTTCAATCGACGTCGCTTCAAGCGATTTTGTTAAATACTCAAAGCCGCCCGTTACGAATTCCTTTGAAATAACGACGGAACCGTCAATGGTTGCCAGCATGATGACCGGAGGTGGCGAATTGCTCTTGAGAGACTTTAAAAACTCCATGCCACTTGCGCCTGACGTCCTTATATCGCCGATAACCACGTCAAAGACGATCCCTTTCTTAAGCTCCTCAATTGCCTCTGCGGCGTTCTCGGCCTCTTCAACGTCAAACTCCATATTCAGCGCAACCGATAGGATGTGCTGCCGTGTCATAATATTGTCGTCGACTATGAGTAATTTTCGTTTGTTCATAAAGGGTGATTAGAAAGGTCTAATGGGACGGGTTAAAAGATGCATGATAGTGGTGGTGGTGCAGGCTTCCAGCCTGCATTTTTTTAATTAAATTAAGTCACCTACGGCGGCAGCTTTTTCATGTAGAGCGAAGAGCCTCTTCGCTCTACAACAGGCCCGAAGGGCTGAAA
>CAYJPZ010000218.1:0-5659 GCA_964372185.1 uncultured candidatus Brocadiaceae bacterium | reverse complement strand
CAGGATATTGAAGAAGCCTTTGAGAACAACGAGCTTGACTACGGCCGCAAACTCTACCTGATTGAGAATTGCATTTACGGTGTGGACATACAGCCCATAGCCGTGCAGATCGCCAAACTGCGCTTTTTTATCTCACTCATCATTGACGAGAAAAAACAACCAGGCAGGGAAAACCTCGGCATTAGGTCATTGCCCAATTTAGAAACCAAATTTGTGGCGGCCAACACACTTATCGGAATAGAAAAGCCTCTACAGCGGCCATTCAAAACACCTGAGCTAGGTAAACTTGAGAAAGACCTGAAGCAACTACGCCATCAGTACTTTAGCGCCAAAACCAGAAAAGAAAAACTGTATTGCCAGAAGCAGGACACAGAATTACGGCAATGCATTTCAAAGCGCTTAATGACTGACGGCTGGGGTGTAAGCACTGCAAAGCAAATGGTACAATTTGATCCTTATGACCAGAATACAAGCAGCCCATTCTTTGACCCGGAATGGATGTTTGGAATTAAAGGGGGTTTTGATGTTGTTATTGGCAATCCGCCTTATATGATAATCCAAACACTTACAGAGTCTTGCCACAAACTGATTAGATACTACAAAGATAATTATAAGTCTGCTACCGGGAAATTTGACATCTACTGCCTTTTTACTGAAAAAGGACTATCTTTAATAAATCCTGCGGGAATTCTTAACTTCATTATGCCCAGTAAATGGATAATATCCGGATTTGGAAGCGGACTAAGGACAATTATTTCCCAAAACCAATCTCTATACAAATTTATTTCGTTCAATTCTTTTCAGGTATTTAATGCCTCAACATACACATCGCTTTTATGGCTTACACGTATTAAAAACAGTTTTGCTACAACCGTGAAATTAAACAAAGATATTATAGATTCCTGTGATTTGTATGATTGGCTTCAAAATCATACTTACGTAAATTCTGTGGTGGTTGATAACTCTGAATTAACTAATGGACCGTGGTCGTTTTCTAATGAAAAAACAACTAACGTTTTGAAAAAGATAACGACGTATAAAGAAATAAGCAGGTATTTAGAAGGGGTTTTCCAAGGTATAGTGACAGGAGATAACGACATTTTTTGGTTAAATGATTCATTGATTCAAGGAGACTTAATTACTGGATTTTCCAAAGCATTAAATCAAAAAGTAACTATTGAAAGATCAATAACATTTCCTTTTTTAAATGGACGGACAATTGGTAGATACAAATGCAAGTTCAACAATACATACATAATTTACCCTTACAAACTGGTGGAAAGTAAAACAGAAATAATTGATGAAACACAGCTTCTTCATCAATATCCATTAACTCATGCCTATTTTTTGAAACTAAAGGACAGACTTATTAATCGCGGATCAGAGACAATGAAATATCCATTATGGTATTCATTATGGAATCAACGCACCTTTGAACGACTCCAAAAAAAGGGTAAAATCCTAACGCCTGATGTTAGTTATAAAGGAAGTATGTGGAAAGATTCTGAAGGTCGGTATTTTTATGCAGACACAAGTTATGCAATAATCGTTAAAAAAAACTTTTTACAATATTGTGACGTGATATATAGTATTTTGAATTCTTCAATGTTATGGTTTTACTTGCAAAATACTGGCGCAGTCCAAAGAGGCGGATTTTTTAGATTTAAAACAAATTACTTGAAACCTTTTCCAGTTCCGGAAATAGATTTTTACTATGCTGTCTTTTTTTCAAAAATAGTTCCATTTGTTTCTTTTCTTTCTGAACATAACAATGATAATAGAAAAATAATACACGTTTTCGAGGCACTCTTAGATGCGATGGTTTACGAGTTATATCTCCCCGAAGAAATAAAAACCGCTGGCTGCGAGATTTCGAAACACCTCACAGACCTGCCGGAATTTAAAGACGACTGGAGCGATGAAAAGAAACTCGCGGTCATCGAGAAAGTATATAAAGAACTCTCAGACTCCAAACATCCGGTAAGCGTGGCGATGGAGAAAATGCAGGAGATACCAGAGGTAAAACTCATTGAAGGTAAGGAGTAGCAGGGGACTCAAACAGAGTTGTATAAATTATTACTTGAACGGGAGCATTCCCGATTTTTTGTAAACCCGGAAGGCAAAAAACGGCCGAAGAATATTGTAGCGCGGGCTTCCAGCCTGACTCCAACGATGCAGGCAAGATGCCTGCGCTACCCCTTCAAATTGCGGGGTTACAAAAAATCTGGAATGCTCCCAGGATAAACATCCTTGTTGGGTCAAAAATATCTAATAAGTCTTTTAAACTGCTTGAAATTATTAGATTTTAAAAGACTTTTAATTAGAGTAATGTGGATAAACAACTATCAATCATTGAGTTGTGATTAAGCTTAATATCACTTACATTCAGTATTTTATTTTTAAATTTTAGATGCTTGTTGACAGATCAACCTTTTTTATTATACATTTACAATACAAATTTTTATGACAGCCGTAATATAAAGATGCATATAGGCACTATGATTCATGTTAGCTTGTTTGGCAACCACAGCCTCGGCAAGATTAACTAAGAATAAATACAAATAGGTGAAGCCATGTCCGAAACGTTATATGAAAAAGGTAGAGAAGAACTTGCAAAGCTGTTGGATTATTTTGAAAACAATAAAGGCAATCGCAATGAAGCAACTACTCGATTTCAGTTAATTGATTCAATATTATTAAACTCTCTTGCCTGGGAAAGGGAAAGCATAACATCCGAGGATTCTTATAACAAAGAGTTTACTGATTATACTCTACACTTAAATCAACCGGTGCTAATTATTGAAGCCAAAAGAGAAGGGAATTATTTTGAATTACCCTCAGGATATGATGGATTTAATTATCCACTAAAATCATTATGCAAGGACGAGAAAAATTTAAAAGATGCGCTTATCCAAGTTTCACAGTATTGTCAAACACGAGGCATTCAGCTTGGTGCAGTCTCTAATGGATGGCAATTTGTAGTATTTTTGGCCAATAGGGTAGATGGAATCCCTCCTTTAGAAGGAAATGCCTATGTGTTCCCTTCTCTAGATTTTATTTGTCAGAATTTTAAGGTATTTTGGAACTGCCTATCTCCCGCCGGGCTACAAGAAAGGTTTGTATTTAAAAAACTGGTTGGCGGTGCAATTCCTGAATTGCCACCAAAGCTTTCAACAAGAATTACTCATTATCCAGGAGTAAAAGATAGAAATCAGTTCCAAACTGAAATTCAAATAATTAGTGAGCTTGTATTGGAGGATATTATACGTGACCGAGAGGTGGAAAAGTCATTTTTGCAGGAATGTTATTGTAAGAGCGGAGCGCTATCTCAGTATGCTCTTATCAGCAAGGAAATCTTAAAAACAAGATATGAGTATCTCTTTGAGAAGGAAGAAAAACGAGCAAGCCTTGAAGCCGTCGTATCAAAAAAGGGATTGTCTACAGATTTCTCTGAAGTGCTTGCAAACAGTATGAGTCGTCGACCGGTTTTGCTGTTGGGTGATGTTGGGGTTGGTAAATCAACTTTCATAAATAATTTGATTAAAGTTGAGGCTGAAAGCATATTCGAAAATGCATTGACTTTTAAAATTGATCTTGGCTCTCAAGCTGTCCTTTCTCAAGATATAAGAAAAACAGTCATTGATGAAATATATAATCAACTTGAGAGAGATTATGGTGTGAACATTGAAGATGATGGTTTTGTTAGAGGAACTTATGATTCTGAATTGCAAAAGCTACGAAAAAGCATTTATAAGAAATACTTTGAATCTGATGCTCCGAAATCACTGGAAGTAGAAATCGAATTACTAAAGAAAAAACTGGATGATCGTGCAAGTCATTTAAAAAGTTCTCTGTTACATCTTAGCAAGGCAAGGCAAAAGCAAATTATTATATTTATTGACAATTGTGACCAAAGGAATGATGAAACACAACAGACAGCCTTCTTAATTGCACAAGAATTTGCTGAACACTGGCCTGCAACTGTATTTCTAACATTGCGCCCAGAAACCTTCCATCGGTCAATGAAACGTGGCGCCCTTAGTGGATATCATCCTAAAGCGTTTACTATTTCACCTCCCCGAATAGATGAAGTAATAGAGAAGAGGCTTTTGTTTGCACAGAAAATTACCCGCGGAGAAATACCACTACGCAACATTAATATTTCAACTACTTTTTTTAAACTCGATAGATTACTTCAAGTACTACTCATTTCTTTCAAAAACAACATTCAGATTATTGAATTTGTTGATAATTTGGTATACGGAAATGTACGCCAAGCAATTGAATTGGCGAAAAATTTCCTAGGTAGTGGTCATGTTGATACAAATAAGATAATAAAGATATTTGATGAGTTAGGATCCTATGTCATTCCATTACACGAATTTCTGCGAGCAGTAATTTATGGAGACACGAATCACTACGACCCCCAAACTTCCCTTATCGTAAATCTATTCGATGTTCAATACCACGATAAAAGAGAACACTTTTTACTTTCAATTTTGTTAGGCATTCTTAATAGTTATATTTCGACTCGCAAAAATGATGGATATTTGGAAACCTCGAAAGTATTTTCTCAATTGCAAGAATTTGAATATACCTGCGAACAAATAGACTTAGCAATTAATTTTAGCCTAGCCAAGAAGCTCATTGAGACTTCGGGAAAAGGGAGTCTTATTGAATCTAAGAGGTATCCGTCAATGTTACGCGTGACAACCAAGGGGGTTTATCATTCAACGCACTTGGTTAGACTGTTTACTTATATTGACGCAATTATTGTGGATACTCCTATTTTTGACAGTGAATACAGGGCTAAGCTTAAAGATACTTATCATATTACAGACAGGCTTTTTCGCGCTAAAGAATTTGTCGAATACTTAGACAAGGCATGGCAATCATGTTCATCTGTTTCCCGGTCTTTTTGGGATTGGGGTGATGTTTCGCAATTTATTCGAAAAGACATTGATTTAATAAAAACCAAGATAACAAATTCAACCGGCACTAGTACAGCAACACATTAATAACGAAACATTGCTTATATTGATGAGTTCAACACTACAGCCATAACGACCAATACACAATATATCGTAATTAACAGGTTGCTGTACTAGTAAAACACCTGTTAACTAGCGCAGATGCTTGGCGTTAGCTGCTAAAACAATGTTCAGGTATGAATGCGTTTCTGCGTCGTCCACAACGGGGAGGCTTGGGGCAGATATGCATGTTTCAATTACAGGATGCAGAAGAACTTTGACAGACCAAAAATAATAAAATTTCAGCAATGTCCTGTCTTCCCGATAGACATTGGAGAAACATGTTTAAAAATCTGTAGAGACACGGCGTGCCATATTTCCATAATGCCACCTGGTGATGTAGCCTTATTTTATCATAGTCGTTCAGGCAAAAATGTATTTGGTATCATGCAGGTTTCAAAACCACCCTATCAAGACCCTACAACTAACAATGCACATTGACTTGCAATAGACTTTGAACCAACAAAAACCTTTGAGACTCCAATCTCGTTAGGGCAAATCAAGACTGAACCAACCTTACAAGGCATCGGACTCATCAAACAACCAAGATTATCGGTAATAAGACTGGCAAAGAATGAATTTGAAAAGATTATAAATTTAGCAAATTTAAAATCATAGAATCTGAGTTC
>CAYJPZ010000217.1:0-5728 GCA_964372185.1 uncultured candidatus Brocadiaceae bacterium | reverse complement strand
ATTTAATGATGTATTGAATTACGAATATCGAACAAGTCATCATGTTGCAAATGCAACATGATGACTTGTTCGATATTCGATATTAGATTCCTCTGAAAAATTATCTCGGAAGATACTAGCCTCCCATTAATACCGCACCTTTATCCGCTGACGTTACACATTTAGCGTATCGGGCCAACATTCCTTCCTTTATGCGCGGCTCCGGTGGAGTCCATTTTGCCCTACGCTCGGCCAGTATTTTTTCCGGAACGTTTAAATCCAACCGCCGTTGAGGAATATCTATGGCAATTTCATCACCATCTTCTATCAATGCAATAGGTCCGCCAACCATCGCCTCCGGAGCTACGTGGCCGATGCACGGTCCCTGGGTGCCGCCGGAAAAACGCCCATCGGTAATTAACGCCACAGATTCTCCCAACCCCATACCGATTAGCGCCGCCGTAGGCGCCAGCATTTCTCTCATACCAGGGCCACCGCGCGGACCCTCGTATCTGATAACCGCTACCATACCACTTTTAACCTGCGATTCCATGATGGCCTTCATCGCGTCTTCTTCACTGTTAAACACCTTTGCAACGCCTTTATATTTCATCATATTCGCAGATACCGCACTCTGTTTAATCACAGCGCCGTTTGGCGATAAACTCCCATACAAAACCGCTATTCCACCCTCTTTATGATAGGCATTTTCCTTTGCCCTGATGACGTCCTCATCACTGACTACCGCCGCCTTTGCAATTTCCTTCGTGCTAAAGCCGCTCACCGTGGGACAATCATTAATATCGTCGTATAATCGCTTCATAACCGCCGGAATACCGCCCGCATAATACAAATCCTCCAACAGGTATTCACCACCCGGCTGCAGGCTTGCAATATGAGGCGTTCTCGCGCTGATAGTATCGCACATTTTCAAATCAACAGCCACCTTTGATTCTTTCGCAATGGCCGGAATGTGTAAACACGAGTTGGTAGAACCGCCAAGCGCCATATCAACCATAATGGCATTCTCAAAGGCCTTCTGTGTCATAATCTTCCTTGCGGTGATCCCCTTTTTAACAATCTCTACCACTTTCTGTCCACTCTGATATGCAATCCTTTCTTTTTCAGAAGAAACGGCCAACGACGCCGCACATCTTGGGAGGGACATCCCTAACGCCTCAGCCACACACGCCATAGTATTGGCGGTGTAGAGCCCCTGGCAGGAACCAGCGCCAGGACATGCCTCCATCTCAAGACAGGACAACTCTTCATCCCCAATCTCCCCTTTACGCCTTCTGCCAACGGCCTCGAAGGTATCTTTCACCAAGGACAGCTTTTGCTTCCCGTAGCGACCCGATATCATGGGACCTGCGGTCACCACAATACCCGGTATATCGATCCTGGCAACGCCCATTAACATGCCGGGCGTTATCTTGTCGCAGTTCGTCAACATGATCAATCCGTCAAGACTGTGGGCGTTACATACGCACTCAATAATATCCGCAATAAGATCCCTCGATGCTAGTGAATAGCGCATCCCATCATGCCCCATCGCTATCCCATCGCAGATGCCGGGAACGCCAAAAATGAAGCTAACCCCCCCCCCGCATGGATTCCCTTTTCGATAGCCCTTTCCAACGAACGCATGTGTACATGGCCCGGAATCAAATCAGTAAAGCTGCTGGCAATACCAATGAAAGGTTTGCCCATATCGCCTTTGCTCAAACCCGTAGCGTATAAAAGCGCCCGTGCCGGGACGCGTTCCAGTCCTTTGGTTATTTTATCACTCCGCAATTTCTTGTTTACCTTTCATTAGTATAAATAGACATTTCCGTAAAAGTAATCCTTGCCATTATAGCGAAAAGCTCAATATTGTCAAACTAAAACTCTTCCCTGCAACATACGCCTGACCACTTCTTAACTACTGCTTTTGTAAAAATTTATGATTCTAACGGCCAATTTCCCGATACAATCCCTTTTTAAAAATACCATATTCATAACCTATTGAAATAAATACACTTAATATTTGTATTTTTATAAAAACCGGGTTAATCAGCAGAAATATTATACTATATTGCAAACAAGTAAAAAACAACCCTTTCTCTTAACAAAAAACTTGCGCCTCGTGATGCAAACACACGTTGAAAGCAAGTTGTATAAAACCGGTATGATTGGCATCTGCTGTCAGCCATTTCTCAACTTCTTAAATCTTAAGAGTTCTTTTACATTCTTGCTCCTTCTGAACTCAATGGGACAAATTGCTACTATTTTTTATGTGCGTTTTTTTACAACGGAAGGTAAAATAACCCCGTTGTTCATCTATCGTTATCATAAAAAATGCATTAGACCTTTTCGGTAACTTTTTTATGCAGAGCGAAGAGCCTTTTCGCTCTACAACCATACATTTGAATTTCCGATACATAAATTTAGACATTTGGTATCAGCCGGATAAGGTGGGCAATGCCCACCCTACACAACTTTGAAAACCCTACACGTTAAACTAAAAAACCTTCCCACGTCACCGGGCGTTTATCTTATGAAAGACGCCAAACATAAGATAATTTACGTGGGGAAGGCAAAGAACCTCAAAAATCGTGTAAGGAGCTATTTCCAAAAACGGACTGATGACAGGCTCTATACCGATTATCTGGTACGGCGTATCGCGGATATCGACTTCGTGCTTACGGCAACCGAAAAAGAGGCGCTCATCCTTGAAAATAACCTGATCAAACAATTTAAGCCCAAGTTTAATATCAACCTTCGCGACGATAAGACCTTTATCAGTATCAAACTTGAAATCCGGAAGGAATTCCCTTACCCAAAGGTCGTGCGACAGATCGAAGATGACGAAGCCCTCTACTTCGGACCGTACGCTTCTGCGCGCGCAGTGCGGGAGACGTTACGATACCTCAACGAAACCTTCCCTATCCGCAAATGCCGGGATAGCGCTTTTAAAAACAGGGTCAAGCCTTGCCTCTACTATCAAATGCAGAAATGCCTTGGCCCTTGTTGCGGTCTGGTGGATAAACCCACCTATCAAGGCATGATAGACCAGGTAATCCTGGTTTTAAAAGGCAAACAGGAAGACCTCGTAGACGTGCTGCGGAAGCGGATGTACGAGGAATCAGGCGCAATGCAGTATGAAAAGGCGGCTAAAATACGCGACCGCATTCGTGCCATCGAAGAAACGGTCGAAAAGCAGCGAATCCGTACCATGACCTTTATCGACCGTGACGTGTTCGGATATTACATGGCGGGGAATGAGGTGTACATTGAAGTCATGTTTATCCGTTCCGGCAACATGGAGGACGTCGCCTCGTACCATTTTTCCACCCGTCATACTACCATTGAGGAGGTATTCAGGTCGTTCCTTAACCAATTTTACAGCCAGACGAGGTTTATACCGTCGGAGGTGATCATCCCCGTGGAATCCGCCGATGCAAGGTTGCTTGAGGAGTGGCTTGGCGATCGGAAGGGAAAGAAGGTGGAGGTTATTTCCCCCCAACGCGGTGAAAAGGCGCGGTTGATTGAAATGGCGCGAAAAAACGCAGAGAATGCCTATCTCATATCCCACGTCCGCGAGGAAGGCCTTTCGAGGACGTTACAGACCCTGAAGGATATCTTGAAACTACGGCAGATACCGGAACGCATAGAATGTTTTGACATATCCAACATCTCCGGAAAGCAGGCCGTAGGCGCTATGGTTACCTTCGAACGCGGTGAACCGAACAAATCGGGATATAAACGGTTCAAGATCAAAACCGTCGGGCAGGCCGATGATTACGCTATGATGCACGAGGTGCTGAAGAGGAGATTTATACGGGCAGTGGAAGAAGGCGATTTGCCGAACCTCGTCATCATGGATGGCGGCAAGGGACAACTTGGCGTGGCCGTGAAGGTGTTCGAGGAGTTAGCCGTCGGTGACGTAGACGTAATTGCCCTGGCCAAGGGCAGAACCGAAAGCGCCGTGACGGGCGAAAAGATCGGCGAACAGGTCTTCACGCCTCAACAGATAGAACCCATTATGCTTTTTCCCTCTTCGCCGGAACTTTTGTTTCTTGATAAGATACGCGATGAGGCGCACCGTTTTGCCATTACGTATCACCGAAAACTCCGTGACAGGGAGTATTACCGGTCGCCGCTCGATGACATCCCGGGGATTGGAATTGTGCGGAAAAAGGCATTGATGAAGTGCTTCGGCAGCATCGAAGGTATACGAAACGCCACAGTCGAGCAACTGATGGAGATCAGCAAGCTGCCGGAAAAACTGGCGCAGGAGATAGCTGGTTCCTTCAACAAATCATCTACCTGAAGGATTTTTTAAAATATCCACATGCTGGATTAGGCCGCTATCCTCATCATGAACCACTACCATACGTTGTGCCTGCCGCCAAACATGAACATGTTGCTCGTCAGGCTTGGACAACAATACCCGATGGTGCCGGAGAATCGGCTGTTTCCGTGCGGTACGGCGACGCCTAATCGTTCCCCACCATTGTAGCGAAGCCCAGGCGAGAAACACTGCAATCATGATGATCGTCATAGACAAATGGGTAGTCAGCGTTGCGAACAGTTCTTGAATTGAGCGAAATGCCTCAGAGGTTGATTGTTCATGGTGAGGCATTAAGAGCATACCAATAGCGCGGAGAAGCGGCAACCAAAGATAAATCCAGAATGCCCAGCCTATCACCGTGATGGTATTCCAGAGAACACGCTTATGTGCCTGTTGGTAAATAAACTGGTCAATGATAAAAGTGCGCATGTAAAACATCCTCTACCTTATTAGCAAGCTGAAGTGCAAACCAATCAGGGATTGAGTATACCATAAAATATTGTCAATGTGTAAAAAAAAGTCGCCAAAGGCTTAATTCACTTCGGTAGAATAGCCCAAATACGGCACTGTCCGCCGGAGCCGCCTTCGATCTTGATTGGTGAAAGGAGAAGCGTTGCTCCTTTGGGAGGTAGTTTGTCGAGGTTGGCGACATTCTCAAGGATAAACTTTCCCGCGCCGTTAATGACATGATGAACCTGGAAGTCAGAGGACGTCCCACAATCGCCGCTCAGGGTATCGATACCTATCCCCTTTATGCTTCTCTTTTCCACGAGAAACATCGCCGTTTCCTTAGAAAAGCCCGGAAAGTGCATAAAGCTTGTAGAACCAGTATTTTTGTACTGATCAAAATTATGCCATCGTTTGCCCCATCCCGTATTTAAAAGCACAATCGCTCCGTTGGGTATCCGGCCGTTTGCCTTTTCCCATGCGGAGACGTCTGCCGGAGAAAGGGTGTAGTCTGCGTTCCGTTCCGTCTTTTCCGTTACGTCGATAACAACGGCGGGGCCGACCAATTGTTCAAATGGAATTTGATCGACAGAAGGTTGGTTGAGCGCAAAGTGGTTCGGGGCATCAATATGCGTTCCCAGGTGTTCCGGCGTGCTGTACCTTCCGGAAAACACCATGTCTTTTTTCATGTTAGCGATAACCTCATACTTAAACGGCATGTAGGGTTTCACCGGCCAGTAAGGATTTTCTTCGTTAAGAGGATACGTCAAGTCAATAACCGACGCCTTGCCTTCCATCACGTCTTCAAGCACCCCACCCATCACCTTTTCTCCCAGAAAAAATGCCATTATCCCCGTTAAAACCAAATTTGTCAGTAAATTCATACCGTTCGTTGCTCCTTAGTTTATTACAGATTCATCAAAATACATGTATTCGGCCACGAATGAACCTGGCGCGGCCTCTGGCCGC
>CAYJPZ010000216.1:0-5837 GCA_964372185.1 uncultured candidatus Brocadiaceae bacterium | reverse complement strand
TACCAGGGGCTTCACCCCTGGCTATATCCTTTCAGCCCTTCGGGCCTGTTGTAGAACGAAGAGGCTCTTCGCTCTACATAAAAAAGTTTCCGAAGGCCTAATTTAATGTATAGAAATTTCAATGTAGGGACACGGTGCCCGTGTCCTTGCGTGTGAATACAAATCAGTTGCCGAAGGCCTAATTTAACGTTTTCGCAAAGATAAAGACTTTTATTAATATGACCACAACAAACACCATTGCAGTTCAATGTAAAGGGGTAACCAAGGTCTATGGGACTGGCGGCGCGCAGGTTCACGCCTTACGCGGTGTGGACATCGACATCCACACCAATGAACTGATGATGATGGTAGGGCCGTCCGGCAGCGGGAAGACCACGCTCATCTCCATTATTGCCGGTGTACTCGACAGATGCGGCGGCGAATGCCGGGTGTTCGGCCACGACTATCAAACGATGAGCAACAACGAAAAGGCGAGCTACCGCAGAAAAAATATCGGGTTTGTTTTTCAGATGTTCAATCTGCTCCCGACGTTATCCGCGGCAGAAAACGTCGCCGTGCCGTTGCTGATCAACGGGGTTAAACGGCGTGAGGCGTTTGAAAGAGCACGCACCATTCTTGATCGCGTGGGGATGGGTGACCGCACGCGCTCGCTTCCATCCCAACTATCGGGCGGACAGCAGCAGCGCGTTGCCATTGCCCGTTCATTGCTGCACAATCCGAAACTTATCGTTTGTGACGAACCGACAAGCGCCCTCGACCACGTGACCGGCCACAAGGTTATGGAATTGTTGCGCGAGGTAGCAGTCGGCCCCGATCGCGCCTTTGTTGTCGTTACCCATGATGCCCGTATCTTTGAATTTGCAGACCGTATTGCTAAAATGGATGATGGCCATATTATCGATATTAAAAATGCCCATCGTCATTCTTTACCTAAAAAAGCGCCATAGGAGATATCATGATCTTTAAATACCTGCTTCCCTTTCTGGCTGTGCTTGGCATGGGGTTCGCCATAGTAACGGTTGTGAACGGCAGCAAAACTATTCCTTTGTCACAACCTGTTGTTGACCCAACGGTGATGCTCTTTGATTCGTCCGTCGCCGGTGCGGGCATTGTTGAGGCAAATACGGAAAACATTGCCATCGGCACGCTGGTGGCCGGCGTAGTCTCGGATGTTTATGTTTCCGTGGGCAACAAGGTAAAGGCCGGCGACCCACTCTTCAAAATAGATGACAGGGACTTAACGGCACAACTGATGGTGAAAAAGGCAGCCCTGAAGGTGGCCGAGTCCGGCGTCAATGTGGCAAAAGCGACCCTTGCGGATTTGAAACGCCAACTAGCGCTTGCAGAAGGCATATCGGATAAAAGGGCTATCAGCGTTGAAGACCTGGATAAGAGGCATTATGCTGTCAGGGTTGCCATGGCAAAACTGGCGCAAGCAAGGGCAGAGATTGTTTCATCAAGGTCACAGGTAATGGAGATGGAAACCAACTTGCAGCGGCTGACGGTATGCGCGCCCTGCGACGGCGTGGCGCTGCAGGTGAAAATTCACGTCGGGGAATTTGCCCAGACGGGCGACCTGCAGACGCCCCTGATTCTCTTCGGCAACGTTGAACCGCTGTGCGTCAGGGTTGATATAGACGAGGACGATGCATGGCGCGTCCGTCCTGAAGCCCCTGCCACGGCATTTCTCCGCGGCAATCGTGAAATCAAAGTACCGCTGAGATTCCGGCATTTTGAGCCTTACGTCATTCCAAAAAAGTCTCTCACGGGAAGTAGTGTCGAACGTGTCGATACGCGTGTGCTGCAAGTGGTCTATACCATTGAACGCGCAGATTTGCCGATTTTTATCGGTCAGCAAATGGACGTGTTCATTGAATCGGTGGAACGCCCCTCAGCTTCATATACGTCGTCAAAGGAGAAACAATCGGAAGCGGCTGGAGTTAAGCAATGAGCGGCGAGGAATCCAGGCAAAACCATCCACTGAAAGGCGTGGTATGCAACCGTGATTATCATTGCATGACGTGGCCTTCCAAAAAAACGGTCGCCTGGTTGCCGTTGCTGGTGACCGGCTTGCTTGTCACCGGGTGCGCCGTTGGGCCGGATTACCGTTCGCCCGACGTATCCATGCCGGAATCCTGGAATGAACAATCAACGGATAAGGCAGTGATTGCGCCTGTTTCTATCGCCCAGTGGTGGAAGGCATTTAACGATCCGGCGCTTGATTCCCTTATCGCACAGGCAGTGGAGTCAAATCACGATCTCCGGATCGCAGAGGCGCGCATCCGTGAAGCGCGCGCATTACACAGGGTTGCCGCAGCCGATTTGTGGCCAAACGTAAACACCTCCGGATCGTATTCCCGCAGCCGGCGAAGCATCGGTAACACATCAATTCCCCAGGCCGCGCCGGTGGAGCGCAATCTTTTCCAAACCGGTTTTGACGCCAGTTGGGAAGTCGACGTCTTTGGCGGCAGTCGCCGTGCCGCGGAGGCGGCGAAGGCCGATATTGACGCCGCCGTGGAAAACCGGCGGGACGCCCAGATTACCTTGCTGGCGGAGGTCGCCCGCAATTACATTGAGGTGCGCGGATTACAGCGAAGGCGGGAGATTTTTTTGTCCAGTGTACAGATGCAGGAAGACGCGGTGGCAATCATTCAGGCAAAGTACAAGGCCGGGCTGATCAGCGAGCTTGACGCCGTGCAGGCCGAATCCCTGCTGGCTTCTACCAGGGCGCAGGTACCTGCTTTGGAAAATTCCATAAAACAGACCATTCACCGTATCGGCGTATTAGTGGGTAAAAATCCCGGCGATATGACGTTCAGCCTACTACAGAAAAAGCCGATCCCCATCTCTACAGCGGAGATACCGCCAGGATTACCTTCCGATCTCCTGCGCAGGAGGCCGGACGTTCGTTACGCGGAACGGTCGCTGGCTGCGGCAACGGCGCGTATTGGCGTTGCAAAGGCCGACTTATTTCCACGATTTTCACTAACGGGCAATTTCGGATTGCAAGCGGAAGAATTAAGCGTCTTCACGATGACGGGCATAAGCCGGTATTGGTCATTTGGCCCCACCATTCGCTGGCCGATCTTTGCTGCCGGACGTATCCGCGCCAACATTCGCGCGCAAGGCGAGCGGCAGACGCAGTCGCTTCTTACCTATGAAAAGACGGTGCTGCTTGCCCTTGAAGACGTTGAAAACGCCCTGGTTGCCTGCGAAACGGAACAGGTACGACGCCGCAACCTTTATGACGCAGTAACAGCCAGCCAACGCTCGGTGGAATTGGCCAACGAACTGTACACAAAGGGCATGACGGGATTTCTCAACGTCCTGGATGCAAGGCGCTCACTGCTCCAGACAGAGGACGAACTGGCCATCAGTGAACGCGCCGTATCACAAAATATCGTATTCCTCTACAAAGCCCTCGGCGGCGGGTGGGAAGTAGGGGGATAGGAGATTGTCTACATGATCCATTTCTCCGGGACAAAACACGAATTTGCAAAAAGTTGGGACTGCTCCCCACCGAAACCTCCAAAAATCTTTTTATCGGTTTACGCCTTTGCACCATTAGGTTTCAGGGTAACCGTAACGTCGTTGTGATAAAAGATATTGAAATATTGATATTGAAGATTTAAACTATAGATTTCTGGTTCAGGTTTTGGGTTTTGAACTTTTTTCAGCTTTGCGGTAGTGCCGATGGAAACGATGGTACTTAATCTTAAGGATCAAAAACTCTACGGGAAGCACATAGAGACGGCTGCACGGGCGTTGAGGGCGGGAGAACTGGTTGCCTTTCCCACGGAAACCGTGTATGGATTGGGCGCCTCTAGAGACAATGCAAGGGCTGTGGAATATATCTATGAGGTAAAACAGAGACCGGAAGACAAAAGGCTCACCCTGATGATTGCGGACCGCGAGGACGTAAAGCAGTACGTTGACGTCGTATCCGATACAGCAATGAAATTAATGGATTTTTTCTGGCCTGGCCCGCTAGGCATTATTTTCCCTTTGTCCGACGGCACCGACATCAGCATTCGGCTTCCCGATAACGCCATGGCAAGGGATATGATTCGCATGGCGAATATCCCCGTGGTTACCACGAGCGCAAACATCTCCGGATATCCCCCGGCCACGGATGCGCAGCAGGCATTCATGGACCTCGGTGGAAAGATATCTCTGATTCTCGACGGCGGTTCCACGCGGTTTCGCTCCCCTTCTACCATAGTGCGGGCAGAAGAAGATGGCGGTATTACGGTTGTTCGTCAAGGCATTATTACGGAGGCAAGCATACGGAGTTGTCTTGAATATGGTTTAGTGAAAGTATAGTGTAAACGTCCCGAATCTTAAACAAGTTATTGAAAAGACCAAGAAAGGATTTTGATAATAAAATAATGAAGATTGCGTTAGCATCAGACCATAGGGGTTTTGAGTTTAAAAAGCGTTTGATAGCCCAGTTGACTCAAATGGGGCATACGGTTAAGGATTGTGGCGCGATGGCCGGCGATAAATCGGTTGATTATCCTGATTTCGGCCTAAAGGCGTCCAGGGCCGTGGGTTCCGGGGAGTGCGACCGCGGGATACTGGTTTGCGGCACCGGGATTGGCATGTCACTGATCGCCAACAAGGTAAAAGGGGTGCGCGCGGCGCTATGCCATAATCTCTATACCGTTGAAATGAGCCGCAAGCACAACGATTCCAACGTGCTGTGCATAGGCGCCGACGTGATAGAAGAAGAACTCCTGGAACAAAAGGTCAAGCTGTGGCTGGAAACCCCCTTTGAAGGCGGGAGGCACGCACGCCGCGTGGATAAGATCATGGACGCCGAAAATGGCAAAGAACCTTAGTTAAGATTGATCGTCTCCGTTTCCTCCGGCATGGCGGGCGCGAACACCCTGGGGTCGAGGACGCCATTTACCGTAATATTCGAAAACGCCATGCTGAGGGTGGTGCTGTAAGCAGGCCAGCGGACGTCTATCCTCTGGGGAATCTTGCACCCATTGACGGTGGCAAGGTTGCTAAACAACGCCTGGAGCCGCACAGAACCGTCCGGGTTAAACACCTCGCACCGGAATATCTCACCATCGACCCGGTCTATATATAAATTCCCCTTCAGACTCACCTCCGAAGCGCCCACATACAGGACGTGAACCAGCCAATAAGCAGGCCAGGTTTCTACCGCGGGTGTCTTTTCTTTCAACAATTCTTTGTAATTGAACAAATGTGCCATATCCCCCGGGAAGATGTTGATGCCTATGGCCTCAACCCGGTGAAAGGCGTCGCTCTTGCCGGTATAACACTTATTTTCCTGCGGCACGTACAGCCAGAACCGGTCGCCGTCGGACGATATGTCGAAGAGCGTTGAGGCGAATTTAGAACCGACCGTTCGCAGGTTTTGGGGACTCTGGTACAAGATTATGCCCGTACAGCGAACGGGACCTTTGAGCTGCGGCGTGGCGACGGACATCTCCGCGTTTGCGCGAAAGGTGGCAAGCTGCGAACCGCGAGAAATCACGGTATCCACAATCTCCTGCGGCGAAAGCTCCCGCGCCACACCTCCGTTATTTCTGAAAAGGAGGGAGGTATCCTCCCATACCGTCTTTTGTAAAGCCGGCGTCTTGCTGGTTGCGCATCCGGCGGCCAGCATTGCAAAGAGAAAAAATCCGCACAGGTATCCGGCAATGCCTTTAAACAAGCGGCCTTCCCGGCAACGTCCCCGCCCGCAGCGGGGAATGTTTGATTGGTGAGTACTTTGGTAGAGCATAAAAAGAATATGATACATTAAATCAGGTCGCCTACGGCGACGGTTTTTGTAGCGCCGACCTTTATGGTCGGCATTGGCG
>CAYJPZ010000215.1:0-5852 GCA_964372185.1 uncultured candidatus Brocadiaceae bacterium | reverse complement strand
TTGTTTTTACACCCCGAAGGGGTGTCTTTGTCATGCCCCGTACGGGGCAACACAATAGTCCCCCACGGCGTAAGCGGTGGGAAAGCTATTAATAAGACGTTATCAAGCCCCGGAGGGGCGGCACAAATACTTACAAGCGGTGGGATAATAGAGGTGCGTTAAGAAAGAGAAATAACGTTCGCATTTTCAAAATAATTCTTATAGTATTTGAAACTTTAAAATAAAGTCTATTTAGTTTTGGTAATCAAAGGTCTATTGTTATTTACAAAAAGGAGACAACATGACAACGCAAAAAGCAACCAACATCAAGTGGCACCACGGGAAGATTACGAGAGAGGACAGGGTAAAGCTCATGAAACAAAAGGGGGGGACGATATGGCTTACCGGCCTTTCTGGTTCAGGAAAGTCCACCATCGCCGTTGAACTTGAGCATGCCCTCATCGAGAACAAACACCAGGCATACATACTCGATGGCGATAATATACGCCACGGTCTGAATAAAAACCTCGGCTTTTCGCCGGAAGATCGCTCAGAGAACATCCGTCGCATCGGCGAGGTGGCAAAGCTGTTCACTGATGCAAACATCATAACAATCACCGCCTTCATATCACCGTACCGGCAGGATAGGGACAACGCACGAAAGCTATTTCAGGCAGGCGAATTTATAGAGATATATATAAAGTGTCCCCTTGATGTTTGTGAACAGCGTGACACAAAAGGCCTCTACAAAAAGGCGCGCAAGGGCGAGGTCAAGGAATTTACCGGCATATCAGCGCCTTATGAAGAACCTTTAAACCCGGAGTTGACCATCGATACGTCAAAGATGTCAATTGAGGAATCAACAAGGACGATTGTTGCGTATTTGGAAGAAAAGGGATACGTAAAGTTCTAATGCAACGGCGGCCGGTTGTGGGTTCAAGCTTACAGCTTGAACCCTACCTTGTGTTTACCGACTCAGAAAGAAACCGTTTTTTTTAGTGTTTCGCTACTTTCTCGATATAAGCGATTCTGCAAATAAAATGCAGAGGGTGAAGAAGAGGATGGGTCCCCATAGCGTCATTTTGGCCTCGCCCATGAGCGCATCGCTGCCCGCGCTTACGGGTGAGGAGGTGATGGTGAGATTTGTGCCGGCTAAGAGGGCGGTGACGTTGTTTTGCTCCATTTTGTCGAGGTTGGACTCCTTCGTATCGAGATTTACCGCAAATTTTTGGGGAAGTTTTGGGTGCGTCTCCCCGTTTACGGTAACTGCATAGATGCCTGGCAAGCCGGTCTCATTATACGAAAAGGTCTTTTCGTTGTTTATGCTCTGTGGCTGCAACAGGGTTTTTTCGCCTTCGGGGTTCATTATTTCTAAGGTATTAACGTCATAAGGCGACGGTAATTGCCATGCATCTTTTACCTGTATCTCGTGCTGCATTTCTTCTCCCACGTTTCCCGCAAGGTATCTGCACAACTGTTGTATCAGGGGCAGAAAAAGGGGTTTTACGGGGATGTCTGTCCAGTCTCTGTCGATGGACGATGCAAAGAACACTACTTTTCCCTTGTCCACCTGTCTTTCAACAACGGCCGGTGTGTCGTTGGAAAAGGAAAGGATTGTCTTGCAGTTTCCTGGGGAAGAGGGGTCGACGTACATTATTCTATAAAATTTTATGGCGTTCAAGACATGTTTATCGGCCTCAGAAAAAGCCAGCAACGTGGGATGCGGCGGCTCTGTGGTCTTCAGATGGAGCGGTTGTTCTTCCGACAACGCGCCGTTGTCCGAAAAAGTCCTTACGGTATGGAGGCGGTAGGGGAGCAGGTCGCCAAACGAGTTATTGTAGTAACCGGCATCCACCTTGCCGCCCATTGAAAAGACTACGGAACCTCCCTGCCTTACGTATTTTTCAACTTCTCTGATCTTTTCCGTGGGAAGGGTCTCAACGTTGCAGAGAAAAACAATCGGGAAGCGATCAAGGTTGATATCGTTTACCTCCTGCACGGAACAGACCACCGGATTGATTGAAGAGGCGTGGTCACGTCCGGGGTTCAACGCCTTTTCCAAATAGAACGTCTCGCTCTCATAGATGTTTGTTTTTGGGTCGCCGTCGATCAGGAGTATGTCCAGTTTACGTGAGGCGTTTATGGTGAAATATCGTTTATTGTCGGCGTTTAAGTGGTCGTCCGGGATTTCGACCCACCCGGCGATATCTTTTCTTTTGCCCGGCTTTGCATCCGTATATTCTGAGGCAATGCTAAAGGAAAACTCCTTGACCTCGGATGAATTGGGGTCAATGTTGTAAAACCCCTGGGTTGTCTTTTTCCCGTTGATAAATACCTGCGCAAGGAGGTTTTTCACCTTGTTGGGTGAAAAATTGGATACGGTAACTTTGATGCGTCCTTCCTCTGTTTTCTGGAAGGTTTCGACGTGCGGCTCAATGCCGGTTATGGCACTGTTTTTAAGCGCCTTATCCTCCGACACGTCTACGACGTGTATTCTGGAGACGTGGTTTCGTAATTTCTCATTTCCGCTTTTGAACCAATCGGTGTCCCATCCGTTTCGTGTCAAGTCCGTCAGTAAAAATATCCGCTTGAGGGGCGTCTCACCACCGGCAGTCAGCATCTCCACTGCCACATCCATTGCTGACGCGACGTCGGTGGTTACAAACCGGGGCCGTGACTGTTCCAATAAGGTTAACAGACGGCTCTTGTCGTAATCAAGTTCCGGCAGCGCTTGCGGCTCAGCGCCGTTTTTTGCGGGTTTTTTGGTATAATCGGAGCAAAGGATTACCGCTGCGTTATCGTCTTTTGTCAGGTTATTGATAATCAGCCTTGCTGCGTTCCTGGCCGTTGCAAAAAAAGATTCATTGCGTCCGGCGTACTGCATACTGTAAGAGTCGTCCAGAATGATGACGTTGCTGGTAGGTGTGCTTTTCCCGGAGGCGCCACCGCCAAAATTAGTTAAATAGGGCTTAGCTACGGCCAGCGCCAGGAACGCTATCAAGGCGGTCCTGAGCATCAAGAGAATCAACTGACGCAGCTTAAATTTTACCGAGATACGCTTGTTGCTCTGTAAAATGAAGTCAATGGCGGCAAATTTATGAGAAAGCGCCTTTTTCCTATTTATAAGGTGGATGATGATGGGGATACTCATCCCCAGGATGCCGGACAGTAGGATTGGATTTAAAAAGGAAATCATACCGGATTTTATCATGTATTGATGATTATTGAAATTGAAAAAATGGGAATCGATAGGCAAACAAATCAGGTTTTTTTATGTGGATGGCAGTAAATTGGGGGAACACCCCTGTTTTTTTGTAAAACAGAGGTTTTTGCAATGAATAGATGCCCATTGCATATTGACAAATGATAAGGTTTACTATTTAATTTTAAGCTAATTGCAAATCATTGGTAGGGCGACCCCTTAGGGTTGCCTCCCTGGTACGTATTCAGAGAATTGCAAGGCTGAAGCCTTGCCCTACGTATAAACAGATAAAAGTCGCCGAAGGCCTAATTTAACAAAGGAGCCACAAATTGTCAGAAGTGAAGCGCAAGATTAATGTCCCTTTTGCCGTTATCGGCGGTAGCCAGGCCTACGACCTGCTTAGGAAGGGCGCAATCATGGGGGAAAGGATCGGTGAGGTAGAGACGCCTTTCGGATGTTCACAGCCGGTGTATCATATTCGCAACAATGACGGCGAGATGCTTTTTCTCTCAAGGCATGGAGAGAAGGGCTATAGCATCACGGCGCCTTTTGTTAACTATCGGGCCAACATTTATGCGTTGAGGGATCTTGGCGTCAAGCAGATCGTTTCGTGGTCCGGGCCGGGGGCGATTAATGCATCATACCCCATTGGAGGGTATGTCCTGGTAGACGACATTGTGGACGAAACGCACGGCAGGGAATCTACGTTTTTCAAAAATAAGGGCATCGGGTTTGTTCGCCAATCGCCTGTGTTTTGCCCAACCTTACGGGACGGCATAAAAAAATCGCTGCAATCGCTTCGCATCGACTTCCGCGAGATCGGCACGTACGTGTGCACGCAGGGTCCCCGCCTGGAGACGCCTGCCGAGATACGAAAATACAAGTCTTACGGGTGCGACCTTGTCGGCATGACCCTTGTCCCCGAGGTTTTCCTGGCCAAGGAACTGGAGATGTGCTATGCAGCCATCTGCTACGTGACAAATTACGCCGAAGGAATTCTGGAAAAACCCTTTAAGGCCGGAGAATTGTTTGAGGGACTCTCCAGCGACGCAGACCGGAAGGCCGTAGAACAGGCCGTATCCCGCTTTCCTGCGGTTATTGCGGAGGTTGCAAAAAATGTGAAACAACAGGCCATGCACTGTCCGTGTCCGTCCTTAATGGCACGCTACAAGAAGCGCGGGGATATCGGGGCGGACTGGCATGACTGGGTAGCAAAACCATGATCATCATAAGGGCAAAATATCTTATCTCAACCCCGGGGAGTTGTATTGAAAATGGGGCGGTAGCCGTCAAAGGCACGAAGATACACCGTGTCGGCCTATGGGGCGAAATGGCGGCGCTTCCCGGCGTCGAAAAGATCATTGATTTAGGCAGTGCCGTTATTATGCCCGGGCTTATCAATTTGCACACCCATCTTGATTTAACCAATTTGCACAACCGTATCAAACCCACCGGTAATTTCACCCACTGGGTCTTTCAGGTGATCGGGGCCAGGATGCGGTGGAAGGACGAGGATTACGTCTCTTCCATCGAGAAAGGGGCTAAACTTTGCATAGAATCCGGCGTCACGACGGTTGCCGACATCTCCAACACGGGCCACGCGTTCTCTGTGTTAAAAAAGTTCCCTTTGCGCAAAGTAGTTTACAAAGAGATTATCGGCTTGAAGCCGGAGCAGGCAGCGGATATCATGAAAAAGCTCAAAGAGGAACTTGCTCAGGTCAAAACGGACGAGCTATTGAGCGTAGGATTATCTCCTCATGCGCCCTACTCCGTTTCAAGGGAACTCTATCAGGCGTCGTGTGGATTTGCCGGAGATGCCAGGATGCCGGTGTGTACCCATCTTGCGGAGACGCAGGATGAGATTGAGTTTTTGACAAAGGGGACGGGCAGCTTTTCTGCCTTCCTGCGACAAATACGCGCCTTGCCTGACGTCTGGAAACCGCCAGGGACAATGCCGGTACGTTATCTCAATGAATTGGGAATAGTGAACAACCGTACCCTGCTTATCCATTGCAATTACGTTTCTGACGAGGAGGTTGCCATGATTCAATCATCCGGTGCCAGCATTGCGTTTTGTCCGGGAAGCCACCATTTCTTTGGACACACCAACCACCCGGTACGGCGATTTTTGGATACGGGAATCAATGTGGGAATAGGCACCGATAGCCTCGCCAGCAACGATACCCTGAGCGTGCTTGACGAATTAAAATTCCTGTCAATGAATCACCCCATTTCCCCCCAAACCCTTATTTGTATGGCCACCGTAAATGGCGCAAAGGCCATCGGGCTAGAATCGCAGGTAGGCCAACTCCGTGAGGGCTTCGAGGCGGATATCTGCGGTGTTGGATTGCCTGAACAACCCGCAGACACAAGCACGGCAAGCGGAAACTGCGACGTTTATCAGCGTCTCTTCTGCCCTGCGTCAAAGAACATTTTTACTATGGTTGCGGGCGTAGTTTGCTATAATACTGCTACATGAGAGTCATGCTCCAGAAGTGTCTTTAGAACGACGTCCGGGGCTTTTGACCCTTCCGGCTTTGTGAAGGATATCCACCATTTCTCTCAACGCCCTGCCTTTGTCGGTTGCGCGGAGGTCTGAAAGCTTCATAGTACCAGTTTAATGTATAGGAAATTCAAAGTTAGGCCTGAAAGGCCGACAGGATATAGCGGG
>CAYJPZ010000214.1:3465-5917 GCA_964372185.1 uncultured candidatus Brocadiaceae bacterium | reverse complement strand
GTGTATGGCTGGAATACAATAGGGAATCTGGTGGCACAGGCTTCCAGCCTGTGAAAGAATTTAGCAGTTTTTTTTAAAACTTGACTCATGTGTGAAGATAAATCGTAGTTAAAGATTTTTAACAAAATGACATACCAGGGAAGGAACTGAAAAACAATGAAAGGTAAATGCTGGAAGTTTGGAGACAATATCAATACCGACGAAATCATTCCCGCTCGGTACCTGAATACAACCGACACAAAGGAACTGGCGTCGCACTGTATGGAAGACGCAGACTCGAATTTTATGAAAAAGGCCAGGAAGGGCGATATCATCGTGGCCGGGGATAACTTCGGGTGCGGTTCCTCCCGTGAACATGCGCCCATCTCCATAAAGGCGGCGGGAATTTCGTGTGTTATTGCGAAATCCTTCGCGCGCATCTTTTTTAGAAACGCCATCAATATCGGTTTGCCGATTTTCGAATGTCCGGACGCGGTCGGGCAGATACGAGAGGGAGACGAGGTGGAAGTCAACCTCGCCGCCGGAGATATTCTGGAACACGCCTCCAAAAAACGATTCAGATTCGAACCGTTTCCACCGGAGATGCAGGAGATTATTCAAGCCGGCGGGCTTATGAATTTTGTAAAAAAGAAGATGGGTGGGAATTAAAGCAATTTTAACGTATCGGAATTTTAAAGTAGGGACACGGTGCCCGTGTCCCTGCGTGTGAACGAAAAAGTCGCCGAAGGCATAAAGGGATTTCCAAAATGCTCTTGTAGCGTGGGGGGGGCATCCCCCCGCTGGGCGCGCATTCCCAATGCCATTGCCGCCCATGAAGGCCGGTGCTACAAACGCCGTTGCCGTAGGCGGCCTGATTTGTTGTAATAAAACGAATAAAGAGGAAGCAAAAAAGAAAATGAAAAAATGGTTGTAATAACCTTTGGAGCCAGCCATGCAAACCCTAGAAATCAAAAAAAATATCCACTGGGTCGGTGTCTTGAATCCGACGCTCAGGGCATTCGACGTTGTATTCAAGACACGCTACGGCACCACCTATAATTCGTACCTGATTCTCGCGGATAAGCCAACCCTTATCGATGGCGTCCATGCAAAGTTTACCCAGGAATACCTTGCCAAACTGAGTTCACTGATCAACCTCAAGGATATCCAGTACATCGTAGTCAACCACACGGAAATGGACCATTCGGGGACGTTGGGGAGCTTGTTAAAAGAGGCGCCAAACGCCCAGATACTATCCACAAAAACGGCAGCCTATTTCCTGAAAAACATCCTGCACGAGGATTTTAAAGGGCAGGCGGTTGAAGACGGCGAGTGTGTGAGCTTGGGTAACAAGCAATTAAAATTTGTCCATGCCCCCTACTGGCACTGGCCCGATACGATGTTTACCTATCTGGAGGAAGACCAGGCGCTCTTTTCCTGTGATGGATTTGCGACGCATTTCTGTGATGAGCGGCTTTTTGACGACCGGGTGGATGCCTTTGAGGAGGATTTCCGGCATTACTTCGAGCACGTCATGGGGCCTTTTAGGAAAAAGATACTTGATGCAATCGAAAAAATACGCAAATTAAACATTCAGATAATCGCCCCAAGCCACGGCCCTGTCCTTCGCACCAATCCGTTAAGGTACATCAAGGCCTACGAAGATTGGAGTACCGTAAAAAAAGCCGCCAAGAAGCAGGTTGTAATCTTTTATGCGTCCATGTATGGAAACACCAAAAAGATGGCGGAAGCCGTTGCTAAAGGGGTGACAACAGTGAGCTCCGAAGCACGGCTGTTTGACGCCGCTGCGGTGTCCCCGGAAGACATGCGATGCGAGATAGAGGCTGCCGACGGCATATTGTTCGGTTCTTCCACGATCAATGGCGACGCCTTGCCGCCTGTTTGGGACATTATCAACGTCATGTTTAGCGTTAACGTCAAGGGCAAAAAGTGCGCAACCTTCGGCAGCTACGGCTGGAGCGGGGAGGCTACGAGGCTCATAGATGACCGGCTCAAAGGACTCAAGCTCGACGTCGTTCAACCGCCCTTAAAAATCAACCTTATTCCCACAGAAGAAGCCCTCAGAAAGTGCGCCATCTTCGGCTATGATTTCGTCAAATCTTTGGTCGTGTAGAATTATGGAGACCTTTAGCCGATTTGCAATTGCAACCCCTTTTAATCAAAGGAAACCATTGTGTCGGGTTTCCACTTGACAACGCCACCAAGAAATTACGGGAGGCCTTGACACGGCCATAGCATCCGCTATATGATACTTGCATTCCTTTATTGTATGTGATAGACTCTTCTCTATCCCTCTTTCTCAAATAGCGCAGCCTTGCTTTTGCCAATTTTCCGGCGTAACGGGAAACCTGGCTCCGGTATCAGCCTGGCAAGTGCTTTGAGAATCAACCGTTATCATTGCCGTTTAAGACCAATCTGAGCCCCTATAGCTCAACTGAATAGAGCGTTGGCC
>CAYJPZ010000214.1:0-3455 GCA_964372185.1 uncultured candidatus Brocadiaceae bacterium | reverse complement strand
ATAGTAAGGTATCGAGGCTTTGTCAATGAAAAAAGAGGTCAAAGCATCGTAACCCACGTTAAACATTAATCTTGATTTCGATTCAGGCTTTTATGTAGAATTTGAACCAACAACAAAATCGCCCCTATAGCTCAACTGAATAGAGCGTTGGCCTCCGAAGCCAAAGGCTGCAGGTTTGAATCCTGCTGGGGGCGCTTATTTTATGCGGGTTTGCGGGTGGTGTGTGGCTGAAACCCGGATAACAATAGTATGAATTAAGGTTTTAAAATTATGAATAAAAAGCAGCGGAAAACACAGTCACTAGCACACCCGTTAAATGGTATTTGTTAAATCAGGCAAAAAATGGTACAGGACTTTCATTTCCTTTTTGACTGTAGCCGTGCCAATGTTTCTTTCATCTTTGCGCTTTCAGAGGAGTTTTTCGCGTACTTCAGGCATGATTGACATTGTTCTATGGCGCGTGATATGTCGTCATTGGCCTCATAGAGAGACACCAGTCTGAGCCTTGTGTCTATATCTGCGGGGTATATTTTTAAGGCCTGTTCAAAGGCTTTAATGGCTGCCTCATATTTGTCTTCTAATTTGTACAATATACCTAATTGCTTATAGTATTTTGCATGATTAATCGGATACATTTTTATTGCCCGATTATACGTATCAATTGCGCTGCTTAAGTTCTCCGTAACAATGTACACGTTGGCCAATTCATAAAAGGGGTCTATGCCGGAAAGGGATAGGTATTCCATATCTTCTTTATTTCCGGCATTAAACAGATTGATGATCTCTTCGCCTTCCGCAATCAAATCCTCCTGTTTCTCGGTATGCCCCAAATAATGTACAAATAATGCGCAGTGGATAACAAATACCCCTGGAATTTCAGAAGAAAGATTTTTTAACTTGTTTGCAACCTCATCATACGTCAGACGTCCCTGATGATAGCTGCCCTGTATCGCTTCCACCTCCTTCACGACATTAATGTCTCTGCAAACGGTGACTATTTGCAGGCAAAGCTTTTCCGCCAGTTCTATAATTTTTTCCTTTGATTCGCATTCACCAACAAGCGAGCTTATTGTTTCCGCCGTCTTTACCTTGGCTACTTCAATATCGGCCCGAAACTTTTCGCCAAATTGGTTAAGGGTTCCTTTCACCGTAAAATCCGCGTGCAAGTCCTCGGCAATCCTGACAATCACCTTTTGATCTACACGGGCGAACAGGTCAACCATTTTGGATTGAGACGTATTGGCGCTAATATCTGCGTTGTCGATTTTAATGACGTCATAAAGCACGGCATCTTTTACATATTCATAAGTAACTTCTGCATCCACCACGGTAAAATACCCTGAGCGATTCAATTCACTCCGCATTACATCCTCAATTCCAAGGCTAAGCTGGTTCAAGCCGCAGTTGCTCTTAAAGGGAAAGACAACGATCTTTGTCTTGCGCTCCGCACCAATGACAAGGCCTTCGGCTGCAATGGATAAAACGATCATGGCTATCAGACATTTTATGTATAACTGCTTCCGTATCATCATTTTTCACCCTTTCACAATACCGAGGCATAGCCTCAGGCCAATAAAAAAGCCTGCATATTTGTATTTCACTATTCATACAAACGAGCAGGCTTCTAAGGTTCTCATAACTGCGCCCAACAAAATCAAAGACTATTGTGCTGAAAAAAATCTAGTGCTTACACCATCCTTGCTTATCTTAACACTAATTTTTCGCAAACACTTCGGACATCTGCCCTCGTATGCCGTCTTCTCCTTATTCATATAAATCCGATTGTAAACATTGCAGCAATCGAACTTTATACCAATAAAAGGCTTACCACTTTGCAGATTGCCTACAGATTTATCCATCATAAATCAATCCATTTACGCCCTAATACGAAAAGCATCACTAATACTACTGGCAGTTTGTTCTATTACCTCGTACTTATCATAAAAGCCTTCTTCCAGTTTTGCCCTAACTTCCGCCGTTTTATCCACCCTTACATCGGGAATCGCGCTCAGCGCAGCCTTTAAATCCCCAATGGTCTCAGCAAAACCTTTGCTTGCTTGAGAAGCATCAATAGCATCTGATTGGGGGGTTGTAAGCTTCTTGTTTTTTTCTGTCTTTTTTTGGACATGGTCCGTCCCACTTTTCCCTGTAGTGGCGATTTTCGTATTTAAGGAAGCTTTATAAATACCTTCTATTGACATCTGAAATCTCCCTAAGAATCAAAACAGTGTTTTTTCTATAAGTAATTTTATATATCGGTACTTTTATAAAATAGTTTAATTTTTAGTTTATTTAGAATTTCAATCCTCATCCTGCTGCAGTTTCAGCTTTTCGCCCTGCATCCTTAAGACTGCTCCGATGCCATGTAGCCCTTGTTTTTCATAGGCATTTGCAAGGAGGAAATATACTTCCTTCCGTTCAGGATTCGTCTTCAGGGCGCGATTAAAACAATTTATTGCCTCATCTACGTTGCTGCTGTCCAGGCAGGAGATCCCTTCTCTTATATCATTTTGAGTTTTTAAGGAAAATATTTCTAATGCCCTGTTGTATGCCGATAAAGCATCCGCTGCCTCGCCTTTTTGTGCGTGCACGTTGCCAAGGTGTAAATAGGCGGTGTAAAGGATGGTATCGGCGGAATTTTTAAGCGCTGGTTGGCCATTCGTTGTTAGTTCGACGACCTTCCGGTAAGCAGCGAGGGACTTTTCCGGCTCACCATTTTTTGAATGGAGCCACCCCAGGCACAAATATGCCTCCCGATAATTGGGGTTTGTTTGTAGCACGTCAGCAACTTCTCTAAACTTTTGATCAATCGAAAGTGTGTTTCCTTTAATCCAGCTATAATCGGACGCAGCATTTTGGTGTGACGATTGGACTTCGAGCGCCGTCCTGCACGCCTTGATGGCCTTCTGTAGTTGGTTTTGAGTGGCACAGAGAAAGGCCGTGAGCAATTGGGCTTCGATACTGCCGGTCTTTATGCCGATGGACTGCCTGACCATTTCTACAGCCTCTTCTGTCCGGTCGCATTGCGCGTATATCCATCCCAATAGAATGTAGGCCAGTGTGTCTTCTGGGTTCTGGGTGATGATATGGTTACATTTTATAATTGCTTCTTCTGTCTTATTATCCAGGCAATAGGCCGTGACGAGCATCAGGTAGGCATGTTTATTTTCTGGAAATAGGGTAATGGCCTCTTTTGCCGTGGTTATGGCTTCGTTATATCGGTGATTTTGAAGATGGCTCTTTCCTTCCGTGATGAGCTTTTCGAAGACCGCCTCCCGAATTTTTTTTGCCTCCCTCAACACTGCCAATGCATCTTCGAACAACCACTTCTTTGCATAAAAACAACTAAGGAAGGCATGCAGTTCCAGCCGGTCTGGTTTAACGGATAGTGCCTTTTTTATGTCCGTCATAGCCAGGTCTGTCAGGCCTTTTTGCTGATGAGCGTGGGCTAATTG
>CAYJPZ010000213.1:0-5989 GCA_964372185.1 uncultured candidatus Brocadiaceae bacterium | reverse complement strand
CGGGACTCCGCGTTACGGAGCACTGTGTCCTGTGGAGCTCGGACTTTCCTCCCGTCCCTACTATTACAAGAACAATAGGAACCGACGATCACCTCGTCTACTTTAATTTTTTGCAACACTTTAGTTTTTTGGAAAACCCCTGAAAAGCTCCGTGAGGAGCGGTATGTTAATAGAAAGAACGTCTACACCACGGTTAAGCTCCAGAGGAGCGGCATATAAGGCGCGGAAACAATATATTGCTCCTCTGGAGCTTTATCGTATTCGGCATTTTAGCTATTAATATTTCACCCCTCTGGGGTTATTTTTCTAAAAACTAAAGTGTTACAATTTTTCTTATCATTCCTTACCGTTGTCCAGATACAAAATCCTTCCACAGCTATGACAAAAAGTAAGGTCTTTGTCTGCCATAAGTTTGTTCAGTGTTTGTGACGTGATGGCCATGAAGCAGCCCTGGCATACCTTATTTACAACGCTGACGATGGCTACTGCGTCCTTATGGCTTACGAGCCGTTGATACTGCTGTAAAACGTCTTTATCCAACGCCGTTTCATACACTACGCGCTTCTTCTTCAATGCAAGAATTTCACCTTCAAGGGCATGTAGATCGGCGTCCACCTTTTTTTTAACTTCTTCTAATTGTAATTCCTCTTGCTTGATTTCTTTTTCAGATGATTTGTATCTCTGCTGCATATCCTCGTACGCCGTCATTAACTTGAGAATTTCATCTTCTATAACCGACTTGTTTGCCTCTTTTCCACCGATTTCAAGCTTTATTGCGCCGTATTCTTTGTTTGTTTTGACCTGATTCATCTGGAGCCGCAATTTGTTGATATCTGCCTCTAAGCTTTTCAAGTCAAGCTCTTTACCGCTGATCTTTTTATAGAAGGTCTTTATTTCTTCGCTACTTTTGGATAATTCCCCCTTCCTTTGCTGAATGTGATTTAGTTTCTTTTGGACATCGTAATTTCTGTAAAGTTTATCACCTTCCACGATTTTCAACTTCGTGTCGAGCGACTGCAACCTGCAAAGCGCTTCTGTCTTTTCACTCATAGATTCCTCTCTACAAACGATTACCAATGTATAGTAGTACCCTGCAAAAAGTTGTTTTGCAACCCGGCCGGCTGCATTATGCCTCCCCGCTTATTCCATCCAGGAACCCTTCAAGCTTCCTGCTTCTTATGGGATGCTGTAATTTTCGCACGGCCTTTGCTTCGATTTGTCTAACCCTTTCCCTTGTAACCTTAAATATCTTGCCAACCTCTTCAAGGGTGTAGGTATACCCGTCGCCTATGCCGTATCGTAGTTTAATGATTTCCCTCTCGCGGTAGGTTAACGTTTCCAGTACACTGTCGATCTTATCCTTCAGCATTTCCTGGGTTGCCGCGGACACGGGAGATTCGGCCTTTTCATCCTCGATAAAATCACCGAAAGAGCTGTCCTCGCTTTCGCCGACGGGACGGTCAAGGGAGATTTGATGGCGGGATATTTTGAGTACCCTTCGCGCCTCGGCCACGGTAATCTTCACCTCACGGGCAATCTCTTCCAGGGTCGGTTCTCGTCCCTTATCCTGAAGCAGTTTCTTGGATACGTTTCTGATCTTACTCATCGTTTCGATCATGTGAACAGGGATCCTGATCGTTCGTGCCTGATCAGCAATCGAACGGGTGATTGCCTGGCGAATCCACCAGGTAGCGTAGGTGCTGAATTTGTATCCCCTACGGTATTCATATTTATCCACGGCGCGCATAAGTCCCGTATTGCCTTCCTGGATTAAATCCAGAAAACTCAGGCCGCGATTCCGGTATTTTTTGGCAATGCTAACCACCAGCCGTAAATTTGCCCCCGAAAGTTTTCTCTTTGCGGTTTCATGTTCTTTGTGGATGTTTTCAACGGACTCAACACGGCGCTTCAATGACCCGGCGGACTCCAGCACCAAATTTTCCAGGGTTTCATATTGGGTTTCCAGTTCTTTACTGCGGCCGTTGGATTTAGACCGTATCTTGCTATCCTGGATTTGTGCCTCCAGCGCCTCCATTTCGGCAACAATTTCCTGCAGTCTTTTCATCATGGGCTGTATTCGTTTTGTGCGAATATTTATTTCTTCAAGCAGGTCTATGCCCTTCCTTCTTCTGTTCCTGATTAACCGGAGCAATCGCAATTTTTCTTTTTCGGAAACCCGTTTCTGCTTTGAGCGCGAAAAGTCTTCCCGGTTTTTTTGGAGGAGTATCTTCAGGCTTTTGGAGCTTCTCGGAAACTGTTCTAAAATATCGTCTTTGCAATTGTCTACCATTGCATTAACTTTCAGGGTGCGGTCAAAAGAAAGGTCCCCACTATTTACATCTTCCAATATTCTGAGGCAGGTTGTCAACGAGAGATCGGAATGCAACACCTTTTTCAAAAATCTCTTTCTGGTAATTTCTATCTTTTTCGCAAGCAAGATCTCTTCATCCCTGGTGAGCAAGGGAATTTCACCCATTTGGGTAAGATACATGCGAACAGGGTCGTCTATCTTTTCCGTAATGGTCGGAACTTGACCAAACTCCAAATCGACTTCTAAGAATGGCTCTCCTTCCTCTGCGTCAATGACGTCGCGGCTCTCAACGTCTATCTCATCGATAAGATCGATTCCCAATTCATCCAACATCATCAGGATATCGTCGATCCTTTCGGGAGAAACGTCCGCATCGTCGGGCAACATATCATTCATTTCTTCGTATGTTAAATAGCCCTTTTCTTTACCCTTTTGCACCAGGTGTTTGATTTTTTGGTTTAACGTATCCATATAACGATAGCCCCTCCCTTTTGCAAGGTTGTTTATGTAAATGCGGAGAGATTACCTATCCCTTTTCTCTCAATAACGGTATCTCTTAAATATTGCGAAATAACGCCACGCTCACGCCTTTCCTTTTAACGCGTGGCGATTCCTATGTTTTTTATGTAATTCATCCAGTAGTGCAACAATGTCTTCTTCACGGCTGCCTACCTTAACGTTTTCCAGCGTTCTTTTTTTGGCCAGGCAGACGTCTTTTTTGCTGTTTCGTCTTTTGAAATAATGGATACACGCCTCCAGCCGCTCGCTGTGGTTGATAACGTTTTGAAATTCCTTGCTCGTCACAATGTCCACTAAAAGTTTATTGAGCCGCAAGTCTTCCAACGCGTGCAACACGTCCGCTCCTTTTACCGAGGTGTTTTTATTATACAGCTCGACCACCTTTTCGGCAATCTCCGAGAAGTCTTTATTGTCAAATTCTTCCAAACCGATTTCTGCCACAATTCTCGGTATGACTTCGTTACAGGATAACATTAAGTACAAAAGTTCCCGTTCCGCCATAGAAGAAGCGTCAAATTTTTGCTCCACCGGCGGCTGCTTATTGCCGGTGCGGACAGGACGTTGATTGATTTTTTTAAACTGGTCCCGCAAGACCGCTTCTTCAATGGACATTTCTTCGGCAATCATTTTGAGGAGAAGATTACGTTTGATAATGTCCGGCATTTTCATCGCAGTCGAGAGGACGTCGTTAATTGCATTTGCCCTCCCGTTAACGGTCGCCATGTCCCACTTTGACGTGGCCATTTCCACTTTAAAACGGAAGAAATCTTTGGCATTGTTAACGTATCCCAGAAATTTCTCCGCACCTTCAGCCACAAGGAAATCACAGGGGTCATAACCTTCAGGCAGTTGGGCAATTTTAACGTCAAACTCTTCTTCGACAAAGGTATCAAGGCTCCTGTCGGAAGACTTCCACCCTGCCGTATCGGCGTCTAAAAGGAGAACAACCTCCTGGCAGTATTGCCGCAAGACCGTCAAATGTTGCTTTGAAATGGCCGTCCCCATTACGGCGACAGACCAGTCAATCCCATGTTGATGCGCCATAATCACGTCCGTGTACCCCTCCATGAGTATTGCCCGGCGCTGTTTCATAATGGCCGCTTTCGCAATGTCTATACCGTAAAGGACACTGCTTTTATTAAAAAGCACGGTTTCCGGAGAGTTCAGATATTTGGGAAGCGAGTTATCCAGCGTCCTTCCGCCAAAACCGATGACCCGTTTTCTTGCATCGACAATCGGGAACATCAACCGGTTCCGGAAACGGTCGTAATAGTGTTCTTTTTCCTTTCCCGGCAAAATCAAACCAGTTTTTTCCAACAGTGCGGTTGAAATGGAGCGGTCTTTTCCTATTTTTATTAACGTATCCCAGCCGGGAGGGGCATAACCCAGGCAGAAGTTTTTGATAGATTGCTCATTTATCTTGCGCTGCCCCAAATATTCCCTGGCAACCGTTCCCTCTTTACTATCAAGCAGGAATTTATGATAAACCTTCGCGACAAAATCGTGTATTTTTACCAGACGCGCCTTTTCCGTATCGGAAACAGACGAACGCCGGGTAAGTAAATGTGTTATATCTATGTGGGCCTTGGATGCAACCAGTTTTACCGATTCGACAAAACCCAGCCCCTCTTGTTTCATGACAAAATTAAATACCGAGCCGCCTTCTCCGCACCCAAAGCACTTAAAAAGCTTTTTCTCCGGATTTACCATGAATGAAGGGGTTTTTTCCGAATGGAAAGGACACAATCCGGTAAAATTTCTACCCTGTTGCTTTAGTTGAACGTATTCTGATATGATTTGAACAATATCTATGGCGTGTTGTATTTCTGCTATTTTTTCTTGTGGGATTAAATTTGCCATTATCGGTAAGGGGGTATCGGTCAAATAAATATCTATACCTCAAAATTGTATCACATAAATCGTTAATGTCAATAATAGGCGGGGGTTATTTCCCTCAAGGGGGGTAATTCGATAACGCTTAAGCCCGTGTAAACAAGCCGGGCAATAGTACCGGTTACGTAACAATTCAACGCAAGGTGTATAGAGAACACGTAAAGCTCCTAGAGAAAGCAATGCCTTACACAAAAGAATAATGGGATTTCGTAGGAAAATTTTTATTGACAAAGCCCCCTGCACAAATTACTCTGCTTGTTATTATGAAGATCAAGATATTTCCTATCTTAACGGGTACCCTTTTTTTTATCCTTCAGAATTCCGCCTTTGCCGTGGACGCTGCCCCACACATAACAGACCGGGAAATCGTGGAAAGGCTGACCAGGCTGGAAGAGGGACAGAAGAAATTCGGAGAAGACCTGCGGGCTATGGATAAAGGGTTAAACAAGCGTATTGACGACCTTCGTTCCGAAATGGATAGCCGGTTCGACACCCTCCAGTGGATGCTTGGTCTTTTTATCACCATAGCCCTTGTAATTTTCGGATTTATCCTTTGCCTGATGTGGCTGATGCACAGAAAGCAGGCTCAGATGGAAACGACCCTTGAAATGCAAAAAAACGATATTTCTTTTATCAAGGGGCTTATCGAAAAACTTTTGCCTCATAAAGGGGCGTTATTAAGGATATCGGACAACCCTGTTTTGCATATCCAATTTCACGACGGCGCCTACTGGCGAAACTGAAAACCCAGATTAGACGCACAACCAAACCAAAGAGCTTCGGTTTTCATCATCTCGATCAAGAGCCATTACCTAACGCGTCGCTACCGGCCGCTATACTATCCTGTGTTTGAACCGCCACGTCCTTTTTCTCCATAAAATTCTGTGGAACTTCTTCGCGCCGCTCGTCGCTGCTTCGGTCTGTCATATTTTCGCCCGCCTTTTCATTGATGATGCAGTGTGTTGTATAACAGTGGACATGCATATCGTAGAAAACAAATCAAAATCAGGCAAGAAAATCTATCGCTCTATCCTCTTGCGAGAATCTTATCGGGAGGACGGAGAGGTCAAGAAACGCACCATAGCAAATCTGTCGAATTCTACGCCACAAGAAATAAGTGCAGTAAAACTGGCGCTCAATCACAAGAATGATCTCGGTGCGTTGGGTTCATTGTCAGAATCAATCGAACTGAAGGAAGAATTATCCGTTGTCGCGGTATGGTGCGTAAGTCAGGTTGCGAGGGAATTGGGAATAGAGAAATCGCCG